>NZ_JBQWEL010000028.1:0-62964 GCF_052658925.1 Microvirga medicaginis
GAAGGATGAGTTGACCAAGGCCGGTTAATCGGTCCAGGAATAAGTACGATGATTGTGATCCGGGCGGGAACGCTCGCCCGGGCATTTTGGGCATGGATGTCAGGCGAAATCAGATGGGCATTGAGATCAAAACGGTTGGCGTGATCGGCGCGGGACAGATGGGCAGCGGCATTGCCCACGTCTGTTCGCTCGCGGGCTTCAACGTCCGGCTCAACGATCTCTCGGAGGAACGCATCAATGCGGGCCTCGCCACCATCACCGGCAACATGGCCCGCCAGGTCGCCAAGGGCGCCATCACCGATACCGACCGTCAGGCCGCGCTCGATCGCATCAAGCCCGCGCTCGGCTACGACGACCTGTCCACCTGCGACATCGTGATCGAGGCTGCGACCGAAAACGAGGAGGTGAAGCGCAAGATCTTCACCAATCTCTGCCCCTCGCTGCGTCCGGATGCGATGGTCGCGACCAATACGTCGTCGATCTCCATCACCCGCCTTGCCGCTTCCACGGATCGTCCGGAAAAGTTCATCGGCATCCACTTCATGAACCCGGTGCCGGTGATGCAGCTCGTGGAGCTGATCCGCGGCATCGCAACCGATGACCCCACCTACGAATCCGCCAAGGAATTCATCGGCAAGCTCGGGAAGACCGCGACGGCCTCGGAAGACTTCCCGGCCTTCATCGTCAACCGCATCCTGCTGCCGATGATCAACGAGGCGATCTACACCCTCTACGAGGGCGTGGGCTCGGTGGATGCGATCGATACGGCCATGCGCCTTGGCGCGAACCACCCCATGGGCCCGCTGCAGCTCGCCGACTTCATCGGCCTCGATACCTGCCTGTCGATCATGCAGGTGCTCTATGAAGGCCTGGCCGATTCCAAGTATCGCCCCTGCCCACTGCTGGTGAAATACGTCGAGGCCGGCTGGCTCGGCCGCAAGACCAAGCGCGGCTTCTACGATTATCGCGGCGAGCACCCGGTTCCGACCCGCTAAAGGGCTTTGCCCGTAAGGTTGTTCACCGAAATAAACCCGGGTGCGTCACAAACGTCCCACGTGTGTGCTTCACAACAGCGTCACAATCCCTATAGTCTAATCAGACGGGACTACTCTTCTTGACGAGGAGGTGATGTGACGATCCACGTCCAACCTGTTGTGAGGCCGGAATCCTGCCCGGCCCTTGTTCTCAATGCCGATTACCGGCCATTGAGTTATTACCCCTTGTCCATCTGGTGTTGGCAGGATGCGATCAAGGCGGTGTTCCTGGAGCGGGTGAACATCGTCTCCGAATATGACAAAGTCGTGCGAAGTCCGAGCTTCGAAGTCCGCCTCCCCTCGGTCATCTCTCTCAAAACCTACGTTCAGCCCTCGCGGCACCCCGCCTTTACCCGCTTCAACGTTTTCCTGCGCGACCGTTTCAGCTGCCAATATTGCGGCACTCGCGACGATCTGACCTTCGATCACGTCATCCCCCGCTCCAAGGGCGGACAAACCACCTGGGAAAACGTCGTCGCCGCCTGCGCTCCCTGCAATTTGAAAAAAGGGGACAAGATGCCCCGCGAAGTCGAGATGTGGCCCCGCCAGCATCCCTTCGCCCCTACCGTCCACGACCTGCACTCGAACGGACGCCTCTTCCCGCCGAACTATCTGCACGAAAGCTGGATGGACTATCTCTACTGGGACAGCGAGCTGGAGCCGTAAGAGGCCGTCACCGCCCTACCGCAATTCCCTTGTCCGCCGCTGCCTTGGCCGCGAAAGCCGCCAGCCCGAGCGAGATCAGCAGGTTCCATCCCGCCAGCGACAGCCCGAGGAACCGCCATGCGGCCTCCGTGCAGCTCACCACGCGCGTGTTCTGCAGCTGACTGAGGAAATCACCCACATTGCCCGCCCCTGCCCCTGCCCCGCCGCCGCAATCGCTGGGCCCGGCGAAGAAGCCCCACTCGACGCCCGAATGATAGGCGCCAAGTCCCGCGCTCACGAGGAAGATGAGGGCGATGAGCCACAGCCCTAGGCGCGTCCAGCGCGACGGCAGAAAGGCCGCCACCAACCCCACCGGCATGGCGAGATAATAAGGATTGCGCTGGATGAGGCACAGCTTGCAGGGCACGTAACCGAAGACGTGCTCGAACACGAGCGCGCCGCCGATAGTGGCAGCAGCACCCAGAACGACCGTGAGAGCGGCTTGGCGGAGATTGAGGCGAAGGCTCATCGCCGTTTCCCTTTAGAACAGATAGCGGAAGGCCACGAAGCCGCCGATGAAGGCAACGATGGCCAGCGTCGCCACCACATTGAAGTTGTTGTCGATGATCGACTTGATGCGCGGCCCGAACTTGCTCATCAGCAGGGCGATGATGAAGAAACGGGCGCCACGGGTCAGGATCGAGAGCAGGATGAACCAGCCCAGATGATACCCGGCAAAGCCGGACGTGATCGTCACGAGCTTGTAGGGAATGGGCGTGAGGCCTTTCAGCAGGATCACCCAGTGGCCATACTCGGCATAGGCGTGCCGGAACGTCTCCGCGCCCTCCGTGAGGCCATAGAGCTGGAACAGCCAGGCTCCAATGGAATCGTAGAGCGCCAGACCGATCACATAGCCCAGAATGCCCCCTACGACCGAGGTGATCGTGCAGATCAGCGCATAGAACCAAGCCCGGTCGGGCCGCGCCAGCATCATGGGCACGAGCATGACATCCGGTGGAACGGGGAAGAACGAGCTTTCCGCGAAGGAGACGGCCGCCAGCGCATAGGGGGCCGAAGGCCGGGCTGCGAGGGAAAGGGTCCAGTCGTAGAGGCGTCTGAGCATGGGCTCCCAGCAGATTCATGGGCAACAGGGCTGCGCCCGGCCTCTTTGAGCACAAGCCGGCCGGAATAGCGAGAGGCAAGCCTTGCGGCGTGGCTTCACATCTCACTGATTGACCAGCCTTCATCCCTCATGGTACTTCGCAGGTCCTTGCCCCTGTGGCGGAATTGGTAGACGCGCTCGACTCAAAATCGAGTTCCGCAAGGAGTGCTGGTTCGATCCCGGCCAGGGGCACCAAGAAAACCTTGGTTTTCCTTTTAGATTCAGCATCTTAAGGTCTCGCAGATGGCGCTCGTGGTGATACACGAGGCAATAACGCACCCATGGAGACCCGGGGCTGGACAGAGGACACGGCCCTGAGCCGAATAACCGGCTCTACCCCCAAGTTTCGTATGGCCCAGCCGACCATGGAGCGACATCCTTTCTGCTCGAAAGGAGGGCCGTCATGCGACCAATGATCATTGCCGCAATCGGTGTGTCGATGGTGAGCGGATTCGGAGTTCTAGCCCAGCAGGGCGATCCGATCCGGTTGCGCCAGGACTTGATGAAAAGCAATCAGGAGCAGGTACGCCTGTTGACCGGAATGTCCCGAGGACAGGTTCCGTTCAACGCGGCGCAGGCACGGGCTGCTCTCCAAAGGATTGAGCAGAACGCTCAGCAAATCCCGATGCTGTTTCCGGCAAACTCGCAGCAGGGCAAGACCAATGCTCTTCCGGTCATCTGGGAGCGAAAAGCGGACTTTGACGCTCGTGCGACCAAACTCGGACAGGATGCAAAGGCGGTTCAGACCGCCATCACGGATCAGACCAGCCTGCAAGGTGCGCTCCAAAGGGTCGGCCAGAATTGTGGCGGCTGCCATGAGACATATCGCAAGAAGGAAACCTGATAAGATCAATGGGGCTTGAAGAAACCGCGTGTTTTCGCTGGGAGAAGTCGCCATGCGACATCCCAAGACTTTATGGATGCTCCCCGTTCTCGTCACGGGGCTTCTGACCCTTACCCCTGCTTGGCACCGCCCTTCCACTGAGGTTGATCTCGCTCTTGTCCTGGCCGTCGATGTTTCCATCTCCATGGACTCGGACGAGCAGGCTCTCCAGAGGCAGGGCTATGTCGAGGCCTTCCGCTCTCCTTTGGTTCATCAGGCGATCCGCACCGGCACGCTCGGACGCATCGCGGTGACCTATGTGGAATGGGCAGGAACTCATCCGCACTTCCAGAAAGTCATTGTGCCGTGGGTCGTCCTGGACGATCCCAAGGACAGCATTTCCTTCGCCGACCGGCTGGCCCATACCCCCATTCACCGTGCGGCAGGCACCTCGATCTCAGAGGTCATTGATTTCAGCATGGCTCTGTTTTCGTCCGGTCACTTTCGGGCTGCACGGCAGGTGATCGACATTTCAGGGGATGGCTCGAACAACCAGGGACGGCTCGTGACGGAGGCTCGCGACGATGCCATTGCGCGAGGTGTCACCATCAATGGCCTCCCTCTCCTGCTGAAAGTCCCTGATCGGCATGAGAACGCGACGATAGACGCATATTACCGCGACTGCGTCATCGGGGGCTCGGGCGCTTTCATGATCCCGATCCGCGAACCTGGGCGGCTGCTGACAGAGACCAGGAACAAGATCGTTCGTGAGATCGCAGGGGTGGAAATGCCCAGCGCGCCGGTCCAGCCTGTACAGGGAGAATCGCGAACCGACTGCGACACCAGTGAGAGTCTCTGGGACGAGCCGGTTCCCGAGGCTCATCCACCCGCAAGCAGCATTGGGCAGAGATTGTAGGTGAGCGTGAGTGGATGCGCCCATGAATAGCCGAACCGCCTTCGTGATGCTTGTTGCAGCCTCACTCTGAATTCCGCGAAGGGGCGATGTCGGCGCTTTCTAACCCAACCTTCTGAGACGCACGAGGCTACGGCTCGTCCTCGACGACAGGCTCACCCGATGTGTCCTCTATCGGTCCCTCCTCTTCGCTCCTGTGCACTTTCGGGTGGCTCTTCGCAGGTGACGAGAAATCGGCTCCTGCTGGTTGATGCGCGGCGGCGAGGTCGGCTTCCGCCTGTCGCTTTGACTCAGCTGCATCGAGTTCCTGCTTCGTGCGCACATAATCGACCGCAGTTGCGCTTTCCGACGCTGCGCCTTCTTGCGGTTTTGTGTCCTGAGATTTCTTCGCCATGGGAGAACCTCCGAGCCGGACGAGAGGCCGCGAACCGCCTCCTGCCCCATCATTCACGTCGTTCTCGAAGTTCGTTGCAAACCCGGCTCCCATTTTGGAAGCCTCATGAAGCAAACATGCAGGGCCGGCATGCGTTCCGCATATTGTGTAAGCCTTCCGTGAAGCGGCATCGGCGAACTCGACGCCGGCATATTCTGGCCCGAATCCTGTGGAATCCCCACTGGAACCCGTGACGGGATCCTGATCCGAAAAACCCGATCCGTCCCAACGCTAAGAGTGCCTCGACCGAACGGCCTAGAACCCTTGAGCTACCACTTTTGCACCTTTGCCAAATCGGGAACCTTTGGCGCAAATGATCCCCGTCGAACGGCAACCCCCTGCCCCTTGCTGGCATTCAAGACCAAGAAGAGGGCCGCAGGGAAGCCGCAAGAACCAATCACCTTGTTACAAGGGGCATACCATGGACCAAGAAGTCGAATACGTCGCTCGCGCCCTCTATGAAGCCGAGGATGATGCGTTGATTTGGGAAGCCGAGCCAGAAATCCTGAAAGAGGAGTTCCGCCGCTATGCCCGCGCAGCCATTGCGATGCTGCCCCGGCAGAAGCGGGATGCCCCTGAGGCCCAGAAGAGCCAAGTCCCGTACGCAGCCTGATTTTCCGCAACAAGCAACTGATCCTACTGTCATAGAAGAACGCCCGTGACGCTCATCCGCCACGGGCGCTGCTGTACCGGCCGTTCCGAAAGACGTCAGCCGCGACGCTCGATAACCGTCACGATCCGCCGGGTCTTTGGCTCGACGATCACCACCTGATCGCGAACGATCACATAACGGCATTCGGGCAACCCGTGCAGGATGCGAATGACCTCGTTCGGGCATGCCTCCAGGCGGGTGACGACCGTCTCAGGGATCACCGTGCCGACGCTGACCGAGAAGTTCACGTCGTTCAGCGGCTGAGTTCTGACGCTGCTGAAGGCGCGCGTGATCTCGGTGCGCTGCTCGTTCGTTACGTTGATATTAGTCGAGCTGGAGGTGCTGCCGGTCGTGCTGGCCGCGCCGCCTGTCCTGGTGCCGGCAGCTCCGCTCGTCGTGCCGGAGGTCGTACCGCCTGAGGCTGTCCCCGAAGTCCCACTCGACGTCCCAGCGGATGTGCCAGACGAAGCGCCGCCCGAAGTGCCTGAGCTACCTGTGGTAGGACCGGAAGTGCCACCGCTCTGCGGAACGACAGTCGTTCCACCGGATGCACCGCCCGAAGCGCCGCCTGACATGCCACCCGAGGTTCCTCCCGTGCTGCCACCAGAGCCACCGCTCGTCTGTGCAATGGCAGCCACGCTCAAGGACAGAGCGGCTGCGGCAACGGTCGTCAACAAAGCTACACGCATAGAGAACCCTCCGATTGACGAGGAGCAGACTCTTGCCCCTCTGGTGATCGTATCAACGGGAAGCGTTCGCGAGGGTTCCGTTCCTATTACAGCCACGCATCGGCACGAGCACATCGTACGGAATCAGAGGTCCGCGTCAGCGAAATGCGGCTTCGGCAAGACTGATCTCGGCAGTTCTGAAAGACGCTGGAATAATTGCTTCGCTCAGACTCCGTTCCTGCAGAGGGCAGGGAAACTTTGCAAACTCAACCTATGCTCAGGCTTTGGTTTTCTGCACTGCCAAGTGGCTGAAGGCTGCAACCACGCTCTCGTAAACACCACGCTTGAAAGGAATGATCAGCTCCGGCAGACGGTGCATGTCTTCCCAGCGCCACTCGTCGAATTCCGGCTTGTGATGACCACCGCCGGGCTGAGTGATGTTGATCTCGCTGTCGTCGCCTTCGAAACGAAAAGCGAACCATTTCTGGATTTGTCCCCGATAGCGGCCACGCCAAGCGCGACCGGCCACCATGGCGGGGAGATCGTAGGAGTACCATTCAGGCGCTTCCGCCAAGAGACTCACGGAGCGCACGCTGGTTTCTTCGTACAGCTCGCGAAGAGCTGCCTGATAAGGATTCTCGCCTGGATCAATGCCGCCTTGAGGCATCTGCCATGCATAGCCATCGGCAAGGTGATCGCTGGAATCGGAATGACGCCGTCCGATGAAAACCTGGCCCTGCTTGTTCAGCAGCATGACGCCGACGCAGGAGCGATAGGGCAATTCCTTCTTGCTCTGCGGGCTTTTGGCGTTTCTCATCAGACACTCACTCCCTTGCCTCGCCCCCAGGTTTGCCGATCGTTTCAAATATCGCCGGCTTTTGTTGATGATTCCAAAGGTCAGAACCAAAGAGTGCCGCGTCATAAAAGCCAGCACAAGCCGTTACGTGCGGTTGTCAAAGCCTCAATGAAAAAGCCTGGCGGCTCATGAGCCGCCAGGCTTCTTTTTTCGTCATGCCGCTGAGAAGAACAGCGGAGCCTTTAAATTTCAGTTCGGAGACGTCGTGGTGTTGGCAGCACCCTTGCGGACACCGTGGAGCAGGTCATAGGCAGCGAGCAGCTGCTTGTCCTTGGCCGGATCCGGCGGAACGTAAGCGGAGGAACCGCCGCGCTCTTCCTTCTCACCACCATTCTGCAGGTGACCGCGAAGGCCGGCTTCGCCCTTGGTCTCATCCTTGCCCTTCAGTTCCTCGGGCACCTCCTGCAGCACCTCGATATCCGGATCGATGCCCTTGGCCTGGATCGAGCGGCCGGACGGCGTGTAGTAGCGCGCCGTGGTCAGGCGAACGGCACCGTTGCCGCCGAGCGGAATGATGGTCTGCACCGAACCCTTGCCGAAGGAGCGGGTGCCGAGGACCGTCGCACGCTTGTGGTCCTGGAGGGCACCGGCCACGATCTCGGACGCGGAAGCCGAGCCGCCGTTCACGAGCACGACGAGAGGCTTGCCTTTCGTCAGATCGCCTGCCTTGGCGCTGAAGCGCTGCGTATCCTCGGCATTGCGGCTGCGAGTCGAGACGATCTCGCCGCGGTCGAGGAAGGCATCGGAGACCATGATGGCCTGATCGAGCAGGCCGCCCGGGTTGTTGCGCAGGTCGACGACAAAGCCCGCCACCTTGTCGGCGCCGATATCCTGAGTGAGCTTCTCGATGCCCGCGCGCAGGGCCTCATAGGTCTGCTCGTTGAACTGCGTGACGCGCAGAACACCGATGTCACCCTCGACGCGAGCACGCACCGGGCGAACCTTGATGGTCTCGCGGGTGAGCTTCACCTCGATCGGATCCTTGGCTTCCTTGCGCTGGATCTTCAGCGTAACCGAGGAATTGACCGGACCGCGCATCTTGTCGACAGCCTGATTCAAGTTGAGACCCTGAACAGGTTCATTGTCGATATGCGTGATGATGTCGTTTGCCAGAATGCCGGCACGGGAAGCAGGCGTATCGTCAATCGGCGTCACCACCTTCACGAGGCCTTCTTCCATGGTGACCTCGATACCGAGGCCGCCGAACTCGCCGCGGGTCTGAACCTGCATATCGCGGAAGCTCTTGGCATCCATGTAGCTCGAATGCGGATCGAGCGAGGTCAGCATGCCATTGATGGCCGACTCGATGAGCTTCGATTCCTCAGGCTTTTCAACATAATCCGTGCGGACCTTTTCGAAGACGTCTCCGAAAAGGCTCAGCTGTCGGTACGTATCCGCCGAGGCGGCAACCGCGCCCGAGGACATCAGGCTCGTCTGCGACACCATGGTCGCGCTGCCTGCGCCGATAGCCGCACCGAGAATCAATAGGGAGAGTTTGCGCATTATCCGCGAACCTTTTCGCTTTGCGATTTCGCCCACCAGGGACCTGGGTCGATCGAACCGCCGTCTTTCCTGAACTCAACATAGAGGACGGGATTGTTCTTTTCTATGGCACCGCCGGTCAAACTCATGAGAGGAGCATCCCCCATGGTTGCGACTGGCTCACCAGCGAGCACGAATTGCCCGACATCGACGTTGATTTGGTCCATACCGGCCAGAAGAATATAATATCCCCCGCCCGCGTTGATGATCAAGAGTCGACCGTAGGACCGGAAGGGCCCTGCGAAGGCCACCCAGCCGTCCGCTGGTGATACAACAGCTGCCTTTGGACGGGTGGTGATCGAAATGCCGCGCGTCGTTCCGCCGTAGCCGTCTGCCGCACCGAAGTCCAGCGCAACGTCACCGCTGACCGGCTTCGGCAGCAGGCCCTTGGCCTCGGAGAACGGAATTTTGGGCGCAAGCCTCGCCGGATCGCGGAAGGCGGCCTGGGCGAAACGCTCCTTGGCCTCGCGCTCCTGGGCCTCCGCGGCCTTGCGCGCCTCCTCGGCGGCCCTCTGGGCGCCTGCGATCTCCGTCTCCATCCGATCGATCAACTCTTTGAGAGTGCCGGCCTGGCGGGCGAGCTCCGCTGCCTTGTCCCGCTCGGCCCCCATGCTGCGCTCCACCTCGACCATGCGGCTTTGGCGGGCGTCCATGAGAGCCGTCAGGCGCTGCTGCTCGCCGTTGAGAGCGCCGAGTTCGGTGTTGAGGGTGGACCGGTCGGTGGCAATCGCCTCCTTGAGACGCACCAGCTCGGCGAGATCGGAGGCCAGAATCTCGGCCTCGGCCCGCAATTCGGGGAGCACCGCCCCCAGCATGATGGAAGCCCGCACCGCCTCGAGCATGTCCTCCGGACGGACCAGGACGGCGGGCGGCGGGCGGCGGCCCATGCGCTGAAGGGAGGCGAAGACCTCGACGATCACGCCCCGGCGGCTCTCCAGCGAGCGACGGATCGCCGTTTCCGATGCGGTAAGGGTCTGAAGCCGCTGCTCCAGGCCGCGAATCCGGTCCTCGGTCTCCCGGACCCGGCCAGCGGTCTCAATCAGCGTGGCATTGAGCTTCGCCCGGTCCGTCTTGATCCCGTCGATCTCCGCCTGGAGGCGCTTTTGGGCCTCGGCGTTCGCATTCATCGCATCTTCCAGAACCTTGAGGTCGTTCTGGCGCTTCTGCTTCTCCTCCAGCGTCTCCGGCGCGATCTGGGGCGTCCCGGCCGCAGGCCCAGCAGGCGCCTGCTGGGCCTGCACGGGCCCCAGGGCGGACACAGCCAGCATTACGGCAAGACTCAAGGCCCTGCGGGGGAGAACGGTTTGGGAGCGGATCATTCGTCAGGAATCATCGTGGCCGGCGCGATGATAAGGGTGTCCGGCAATGATTGTCAGCGCCCTATAAAGCTGCTCGGCCACGAGCGCCCGGACGATCTGGTGCGGCATAGTGAGCGCACCGAAGGAAACCACCATTTCAGCCCGCTGGCGGATCTTGGGATCGAGCCCGTCAGGCCCGCCGATGACGCAGGCCACACCGGAGCGGCCCTCGTCGCGCCATTGCCTGATTCGCTCGGCGAAGGCTTCGCTGGAGGGGCTCTTGCCGCGCTCGTCGAAAACGATCAGCACGGAGGACCCAACCTTTTCCAGAAGCGCAGCCGCCTCTTCCGCACGGCGGTCGTCATCGCGGCGCGCCCGGCTCTCCGGCAGCTCGACAATATCGAGCCCGGCCAGACCCAAGGCCCGGCCCATGCCTTCGACTCTCTGCCTGTATCGTTCGACCAGCTCCCGTTCGGGGCCGCTCTTGAGACGGCCCACGGCCAGCAAGCTCAGTCGCAACGGTTCAGGCCTTCCTTAGCTCGCCCGATCCTGAGGACGATCGGCGCCCCACATCTTCTCGAGGTTGTAGAAACCACGCACCTCGGGACGGAAAATGTGAACGAGAATGTCGCCGGCATCGATCAGCACCCAATCGCAGGCAGGCAGGCCTTCCACGCGCGGAGTGCCGAACCCCTTGTCCTTGAGGTCCTTGACCAGACGGTCGGCAATCGCGCCCACGTGACGGTGGGAACGGCCCGATGTGACGATCATGGTGTCTGCAAGCGAGGTCTTACCGGCCAGGTCGATCTCGACCGTGTTTTCGGCCTTCATGTCCTCGATGGAAGCCAGGGCGACGGCCCGGATATCCTCATCCTGCGGAGCAGTCGCTCCGGAGAGAGGGGGAAGCGTGTTCGTGTCCGCTTCGACAGTGTTCAGTCGGTTCAGGTTCAAGCCCTTTCTAAGCAGCGCTCATGAGGCAGCGCCGACCCTTAAGATAAGATCGAACGCCCCCATTTTTCAACGTCCCCCGGAAGGAGAAGTTCGCCCCATTCGCCGCAGCATGGTGGAGGAGAGGTGCGAGCGCGGCCCGTGCAGGAAGACCCAGGCGGGCGGCTTGAGGCCGGCCAGAGCCGGTGCCCTGCCCTCGTCGATTCGGCCCGACGAGAAGGCAATGGCGGCACGGGAGCGCATCGCCTTCAAGGTCCAGCCGGGCCGGTCGATGATGGCCATCGGCATCATCCGGGCGATGCGCCGCCAGCCGCGCCAGCGATGGAAGCCTGCGAGATTATCCGCCCCCATCACCCATACGAAATGCACACCCGGGAAACGCTGCTTGAGATAAGCGAGCGTATCGATGGTGTAGCGCGCGCCGATCTCCCCTTCGAAGGCCGTCACGTCGATGCGTGGATCGTCGGCCATCTCCTTTGCCTGCGCCACGCGCATGGCGGTGGAGGCAAGCTCTCCCGTATCTTTCAACGGATTGCCGGGCGTCACGATCCACCAGAGGCGATCGAGCCTCAATCGCTTGAGCGCCATCAGACTCACATGCCGGTGCCCCGCATGGGCGGGATTGAAGGAGCCGCCATAAAGCCCGATGCGCATGCCGGGCTCAGCCGGCGGCAGGCGAACGAGACCCGAGGGCCTGATGCGGAAACGGGAGGGCGGAGAACTCACGGACGCGTCTGACCCGAACCGTGGATGCGATATTTGAACGAGGTCAGTTGCTCCACGCCCACGGGTCCTCGCGCATGCATGCGGCCCGTGGCGATGCCGATCTCGGCGCCGAAGCCGAACTCGCCCCCATCGGCGAATTGCGTCGAGGCATTGTGGAGCACGATGGCGGAATCGACTTGCCGGAGGAAGCGCTCCGCGGCGGCCGGATCGTCCGTCACGATGGAATCGGTGTGATGCGAGCCATAAGTCTCGATATGTGCGATGGCTTCATCCAGACCGTCAACGACGCGTACGGAGATGATCGAATCGAGATATTCGGTGCGCCAATCCTCTTCCGTCGCAGCCGTCACGCGCGGATCAGCGGCCTGCACGATCTCATCACCCCGCACAGCGCAACCTGCATCGAGGAGCATCATCACGAGCGGCTTCAGATGCGTCGAGGCGCAAGCGTGATCTACGAGGAGCGTCTCCGCCGCGCCGCAGACTCCCGTGCGGCGCATTTTGGCATTCAGCACGATTGCCTTCGCCATATTAAGATCGGCCTTCTCGTGCACGAATACGTGATTGAGACCTTCAAGATGCGCGAAGACAGGCACGCGCGCCTCTTCCTGCACGCGCGCCACGAGGCTTTTGCCGCCTCGGGGCACGATGACATCGATATTGCCATCAAGCCCTGAGAGCATCGCGCCCACGGCCGCGCGATCCCGCGTCGGCACGAGGCGAATGGCATCGGCGGGCAAGCCCGCCTTCTCCAACCCCTCGCTCATCGCCTCGGCGATCGCGAGCGCGGAACGGAAGCTCTCCGAGCCGGTGCGAAGAATCGCGGCATTGCCCGCTTTCAAGCAAAGCGCACCCGCATCCGCCGTGACATTCGGGCGGCTCTCGAAGATCACGCCGATGACGCCGAGCGGCGTTGCCACGCGCTCGATCTGCAGCCCATTGGGACGCTCGAACTTCGCCAGCACGCGTCCAATCGGGTCGGGCAGAGCGGCAACGCTTTCCACTGCGGCGGCAATGGCTTCGAGACGTTCGCCGTTGAGAGTAAGACGATCGATGAAGGCCGCTGTCTGCCCCTTGGCTTTGGCCTCGGCGAGATCCTCGGCATTCGCGGCAAGAATGGCCGGTGCGCGCGCCCGAATGCAGGCGGCCATGGCGCGCAAGGCAGCGTTCTTCTGCTCGTCCGGGGCCAGGGCGACGCGCCGGGCGGCCTGCCGGGCGCTGCGACCCAGATTGGCCATCAGAGCCGGGACATCCGGATTCCCAACCGAAGCCGCACCTGACGCGTTGAGGTGTTCAGCGAGCGAGTTTGCGCTCAAGGCTTGAGTGTTATCCATGTCCAAGTCCCAACCCTCTGATCCCCAGAGGGAAATATACCGTCCGCAACCCATAGCACGCCGGGCTGCTCCCGGGCCAAGCTATTCCATACGACCTGACGCAGCACACCCTGATATCCGGGTGGGAACCTCCGGCTGGCATTATCGATCCTGGCACGGACCTTTCTACCCGGAAGGCTTAAAGATCAAGGATTTCCTATCCTACTATGTCACACAATTCGACACGGCCGAGATCAACAATTCCTTCTACCGGCTTCCGACCGAACAGGCCGTCAGAGCATGGCAGGAGAGCGTGCCCGAGGGATTTCTCTTCGCCTGGAAGGCCTCGCGCTTCATCACGCATATGAAAAAGCTCAAAGATGTCGAGGAGAGCATCGATCTCGTGTTTAGCCGGATGGAGGGTCTGGGCGATACTTTCGGGCCTGTCCTGTTCCAGCTTCCGCCGATGCTCAGGGCCAATGATGAGACGCGTGAGCGGGTGGCGCGATGCCTGTCGCTCGTGCCACCCGGTCGGCGCATCGCTTTCGAGTTCCGGCATCCGAGCTGGTACGAGGAAACCACTATCCATATCTTGCGCGACCACAACGCAGCGCTCTGCCTGTCCGATCACGCCGATGCGCCCGCGCCATGGGTGGTCACAGCGGATTTCGTCTATGTGCGAGGTCACGGCACGAACGGACGCTATGCCGGAAGCTACAGCAAAGAGACGCTGCAGAGTTGGGCGCACGACATCGGAGAGTGGCGGCGGAATGGACGTGATGTTTACGTCTATTTCGACAACGACATCAAAAGCGCCGCGCCCGGCGACGCTCAGACTCTGCTCGGGCTTCTGGGAGACAGTCAGTCGCTCAGCGCCATGTCGTCCCGGTGAACCATTTCGGTGCGTCCGACATAGCCCAGGATCGTTTCGATCTCACGGCTCGGACGGCCGATGATGCGCGCGGCTTCATCCGCATCGTAAGCCACAAGGCCACGCCCCAGAACGCGATTCTCGTCGCGGATCGTTACTGCGTCGCCGCGATGAAACGTCCCTTCGATGCGACGCACGCCGACAGGCAGAAGACTCGCGCCGCCCTTGAGGGCACGCGCAGCGCCTTCATCAACGATGAGCGTGCCGCGCGGCTCGAGCGCTCCGGCAATCCAGGTCTTGCGCGCGGTCACAGGATTCGATGGCGTGAGGAACCAGGTGCAGCGTCCGCCCTCAGCCACGCGTTTCAGGGGATTCTTTGCGCGGCCATCGGCGATGATCATGTGCGTGCCGCCCGAGGTCGCGATCTTGCCCGCTTCGATCTTCGTGCGCATGCCGCCGCGCGAGAGTTCGGAAGCAGCACCTCCCGCCATCGCCTCGATGGCAGGCGTGATGCGCTCGACCACGGGGATGTGCTGCGCGCTAGGATCGGATGCAGGCGGCGCGGTATAGAGGCCGTCGATATCGGAGAACAGCACCAGGAGATCCGCGCCGATCATGGTGGCGACACGCGCGGCCAGACGATCATTGTCTCCGTAGCGGATCTCAGAGGTCGCCACCGTGTCGTTCTCGTTGATCACGGGCACGGCGCGCATCTCAAGCAGCTTCAGCGTGGTTGCGCGCGCATTGAGATAGCGCCGCCGCTCTTCCGTATCGGCGAGCGTCACCAGAATCTGGCCCGCCGTGACGCCATGGTGGGCGAGCACCTCCGACCAGGTGCGCGCGAGCGCGATCTGGCCGACAGCGGCTGCCGCCTGGCTCTCCTCCAGTTTCAAGGGGCCGGAAGGGAGACCCAGGACCGTGCGCCCCATGGCAATGGCGCCGGAGGAGACGACGAGAACATCGGCGCCCTTCGCGTGAAGGTCAGCAATATCCTCCGCAAGCGCCGCAAGCCATGCGTGATTCAACCGGCCGCGCGCGCGGTCCACGAGAAGCGCAGAGCCGACCTTCAGAACGACGCGGCGGAATTGGCTGAGTTGCGGGCTCACGGATGCCACTCTTCCTGGGCCTCGACGGTTTCCTGCTCTTCAGCCTTCGCCTCGTCGATCACGCTAAGCAGAGATTGCAGAACCTCCTGCACGCCCTGACCCGATGCGGAGGAAATCACGAGAGGCGTGCGCTTGCAGGCCTTCTTCAGCTTTTTGAGCTGCTCCTTCAGCGTCTCCTCATCGAGCGCATCGGCCTTCGAGAGAGCCACAATCTCGGGCTTGTCGGCAAGCCCATGACCATAGGCCTCGATCTCGTGACGCACGGTCTTGTAGGCCTCGCCCGCATCCTCGCTCGTCCCCTCGACCAGATGCAGCAGCACGCGGCAGCGCTCCACGTGGCTTAAGAAACGATCGCCGAGGCCGACGCCTTCCGACGCGCCTTCGATGAGACCCGGAATGTCGGCCAGCACGAATTCGCGGCCATGGATGCGCACGACGCCGAGACCCGGATGGAGCGTGGTGAACGGATAATCGGCAATCTTAGGTCTGGCCGAGGTGACGGTGGCAAGGAATGTCGACTTGCCTGCATTTGGCAGACCCACTAGGCCCGCATCCGCGATCAACTTCAGGCGCAGGATGATCGTGCGCTCGATGCCCTCCTGGCCCGGATTGGCCCGGCGCGGCGCGCGATTGGTGGAGGTGGTGAAATAGGCATTGCCGAAGCCGCCATTGCCGCCTTTGGCGAGCAGCACCTTCTGGCCCACATGGGTCATGTCGGCGATGACGGTCTCGCCGTCCTCCTCGAGGATCTCCGTGCCGGCCGGGACTTTCAGCACCACATCGGCGCCCTTGGCGCCGGCGCGGTTCTTGCCCATGCCGTGACCGCCGGTCTTGGCCTTGAAATGCTGCTGATAGCGATAGTCGATGAGGGTGTTCAGCCCCTCCACGCATTCGGCCCACACGTCGCCGCCGCGGCCGCCATCGCCGCCGTCCGGCCCACCGAACTCGATGAACTTTTCACGGCGGAACGACACGGCGCCGCCGCCGCCATTGCCGGAACGAATATAGATCTTGGCTTGGTCGAGAAATTTCATAACCCGTATCCTTTACGGGACAACATGCCCCTGAGCAACGCACACCCATGAGCAACGCAAACAAAAGAGAAGCGCCCCCGAATGGTTTCGGGAGCGCCTCAGGATTTAATGACCCCTGCTTAGCTCGCAAGCGAGATGGAGCGGTCCATCTCGACCTCGACGGAGGCGGGCTCAGGGATGAAGCCCGTATGGCCCCAGGCCTTCAGGCTCTCCCAGGTCCGCCGGTCGAGGCGGAAATGGTCGACCGGATAGAGGCCGCACCGGGCGGGCAGCTCCGAGAGCCCCGCGCCCTGATAGGCAAAGCCGCACTTCTCCAGCACGCGCCGGGAAGCCGGGTTGATCACGCGGGCGCAGGCCGTGATCTCGCCCCCCTCACCATAGGCGAAGAAGGCATCGATCAGGGCGCGCGCCGCTTCCGTGGCATAGCCGTGGCCCCATGAGGGCATGCCGAGCCAATAGCCGAGATTGGGCTTGCCCGTCTCGGGGTCGGGGCCGATGCCCACCATGCCGATGAGGCTGTTGGGCCTGCCCTTCGGGGTGATCGCCAGCTGCAGGCCCTCGCCATTCGCATTGGACCTCCGGGCCTGGAAGATGAACCTCTCGGCCTGTTCCGGATGGTATGGATGCGGAATTCGAGCCGTCATGTCCGCGACAGCTTTCTCACCGGCAAGGCGTACGACGGCTTGTGCATCCGCAAGGCGAGGCCAACGCAGCCACAGACGGCGGGTCTCGAGACGGAAAACATCGTCACGGGTGAGGTCGGGAAACATGCTCTTGCTCCGATCCGAATGGGCCTCCCTGGCCCGGAAAACACGAAGGGGAGGTGGACACCCCACCTCCCCTGTTGGTTTTCGGATCTGAGCTTGGCTTTTTGGGCCTGTTTGGAGCTTTGGATCCGCCGGGTCGGTGTGATGCCGGCGGGAGCTCCTTCGTTTTGCTCTCGCCGTTTACTCTGCAGCCTCTTGGGCCGGTACGACCGATACGAATGCTCGGCCCTGACGCGTAAGGAATCGGACTCGGCCATTGGCCGTGGCAAAGAGGGTGTGGTCTTTGCCCATGCCGACGTTAGCGCCGGCATGCCATTTCGTGCCGCGCTGACGAATAATGATGTTGCCGGCGACAACCTGTTGATCGCCGAACTTCTTGACGCCGAGACGACGGCCTTCGGAGTCGCGACCGTTGCGAGACGAACCGCCTGCTTTTTTGTGAGCCATGGGTGTACTCCCGTGTTCTGTGTCAGTTGCCGCGCTTACTCAGCAGTGGCCGGCGCAGCGTCTTCCGCCGCAGCCTTGGTGGTCTTCTTGGCGGCCGCCTTCTTGGGCTTCGCGCCACCGGCGAGGATCTCGGTGATCCGCACCACGGTGTAATCCTGGCGATGCCCGCGCTTGCGGCGCGAATTCTGCCGACGGCGCTTCTTGAAGGAGATGACCTTCTCGCCGCGGGTGTGCTCCACCACCTCGCCGGCCACGGTCACGCCCTCAACGAGGGGGGCGCCCACCTGGGTCGTGCCGTCGTTGGTGACCATGAGAACCTGGTCGAACGTAACGGCGGTGCCCGGCTCGCCCGCGAGCGTGGCGACGGTGATGACGTCGTTGGCGGCAACGCGATACTGCTTGCCGCCGGTCTTGATCACTGCGAACATCTTAATCCTCGTGTTCAAACCCAAATCTCAACGGGAAGTCTCCCGCAGGCTTGGCTTTTTGGCAGTTTCCGGCTTCGTTTCACGGCCGCTTGGCGCAGCCGCATGGATTACGAGCAGGCACTCGTACCCGCTCATAGAGGAGGCTTACCTACGGGCTGCCCTGAGCTTTGTCAATCAAAAAGGCCGCAAAAACATGCTTCAAGGTGCTTGAAGAGCCGCCAAGCCCATGATATCCACCCCGCCTCAACCAGCGGGCCGACGGCCTTCGCACCCCGGAGAGGTGGCAGAGTGGTTGAATGCACCGCACTCGAAATGCGGCATACGGGCAACCGTATCGGGAGTTCGAATCTCCCCCTCTCCGCCATTTAACCCCTTGATCTACGAGGATCTCTGAGGCTCAGGCCGAGGACCGCCAGAGCGTCCGAACCAGCCCAACAGATCAGTCCGTCACACTGGTGTCACAACGACGGACAAACGACTATGGCGACTATCCGCAAACGCGGCTCTTCCTGGCATGTCCAGATACGACGCCAAGGCTATCCGTCCCTAATAAAGACCTTCCCTCAAAGGCTGATGCAGCCGCTTGGGCACGGGACAAAGAACGCGCAATAGATCGAGCAGAACTACCCGTCAGTCACCGCGAACTTAGGAGCGCAACAGTATTAGATTTGCTGAAGCGCTACGAGTTGGAGATTACCTCCAAGAAGCGAGGCGCAGACCAAGAGCGCTTCAAGCTTCGCGTCATCGGCTCCCATAGCATCGCCAGAGCGTCCTTGGATAAACTTTCAGGGACAATGGTCGCCAATTACCGAGATGAGCGTTTCAAAAGCGTTTCAAGCGGAACTGTGAGGCGTGAGCTTGCCATCCTTCAGCATTGCTTCGAGGCTGCACGGCGGGAATGGGATCTACCCATTATGCAGAATCCGGTTCGTCAGATTTCTTTGCCAGAGCCGAGCAAGGCCCGTCAGCGCCGCCTCTCTCCAGAAGAAGCCGAGAGGCTTTGGATAGGCATTGAGCGAGCACGGGCTTGATATCTGGAACCGTTGATTACCCTGGCTATCGAAACAGGGATGCGCCGTGGAGAACTCCTCTCGATGCGATGGCAGGCGATCAACGCTAGGGCCCGAACCATCACAATTCCGCTCGCGAAGAATGGGCATCCACGTACCGTCCTATTATCGCCGAGAGCCATCCAGATCTTTGACGATCTGCCACGCCACGGTGAATTGGTCTTTCCCATTAAGCCTACGGCCGTTCGGCTGGCATGGGAGCACCTCGTTCAACGCGCAGGCTTGGCCGACCTGCGCTTTCATGATCTCCGCCATGAGGCCGTGAGCCGTTTCTTCGAGGCAGGCCTCAATTGTCCCGGAGGTAGCACTTGCCCAGGAGGCTTTCGCCGTCATCCGCGATGCGATGCAGGAGAAGGGGCGCGCTGGCATCGCCCGAGTTGTCATGGCCCGTAGCGAGCGCATGGTCCTTCTAGAGCCATTGGGTAAGGGTCTTCTGGCGACCGTATTGCGGTATCCTTGGCTTCAACCCGGTCCCTGGCAAGGAGCCTCTTGTGTTTGAAGGCCATGACGAGCCATACATCGAGTTCATCAAAGAACTCACCCCGCCTCAGAATGCCATCACGACGGCATCGGATGCAGCCGTTCTGTTTCGGATCGAGGGTTATTGGGACGCTCAGTCCGAGTTCGAGGTGGTGGAAGCATGAGCACCAATCTCACCCTCCAACTGCATGACCTCGAGCAAGCACAGGCAGATACGATCGTGGCACACCTTCGATCTTATCTTAGCAGGTCGTGACGTTGCACACGGACATGTTCCGGAGACTTCTCTTTAAGGGAGAAGGTGTTCCTCTTGAGCTTGCTGAACTCTTTGAGGATGCAGGCAACACCTACATCACGCTCCCAGAAAGCATTAGCAAGCTTCATCTTCAACGCGAGTTCTCACAGGTTGAAGAGCAGCTTAATCCCGACATCAAACCGGCTCTGCGCCTTGATCCGCCGCAGAGCAGGGTTAAACCACGGATTCGCCGGGCCAAACATCTCACTGAGCCAGTCGAAAACTAGGCGCACAGGGCGCGAGTTCAGACGCTCTGTCAAAGCCATGGCATGCAAAGGGACCGATACCTTGACGTCCAGTTCTAGCGGAACAGCATCAGGCTCAAGAACGGTGTAGCTGCCGAGGAGCCCGATGCCGAGACCCGCTTTGACAAGCATTCCGTACGCCATTCAGTTATCGCAAAAGTGGGCAATCTGGCCTTGTGAGACAGCCTGGTTCCAGGAGTCCCACAAGCCTGTTCTCGCCATATAGAACTCTGACTGCAGGAAGTAATGCTGATTCAGGTTAGAGCGCGTCGGAATGCCATGTTGCCGAATGTAAGATTTCGCGACGATCGGGATAAAGTGGAGATGTCCCAACTTCTGAACAAAGATGTCCGACGCCTCAATTGGACTAAACCCGATCATCATATCGGTTTGGCTGTCGCGGAGGCTGACAACGTTCGCAGGGCTCTTGAGATGGAGCTGGATTTTTGAATGCTCGGCAGCAAAGCCTGACACGGCAGGTGCAACGAAGAAGGTGTTCAGCCCGTTCGTGATGCTGACGCGAACGATGCCTTCCGCTTCCTTGTTTTCGGCCCGCAAGTCGTTGCTCAAGGCAAAAAGCGAATGATCAAGGCTGGTCAGGGCGTGAGCGAGCGCCTGGCCTTTTGCAGTGAGTTTGACGCCATTCTTGGTCGGCACGAAGAGCTGCGACCCCATTTGATTCTGGAGCCGCCGAACCTGGCGACCGACCGTTGAGGACTTGTGTTCAGGATTTCAGCGGCACGGTTCTGCGGCGGCATTATCACTGTTTTTTGGGTCTTCCCAGGACTGTTGTCTCTTGCCGGGGATGCTGTCTGCACATTATAACCTTGCAACTGTAATTAGCGGCGCCGATCCTCATGCCACCTTAAGACGGGCGCTGCTGGGCGGGGGCAACAATGACACGATCCCAGGCACAGCGCTGGCGGAGCCATGCTTTAGGAGACTGGAATCTCTCTCGCCTGGCCTTGATGTTAGCTCTTGTACTTGCTTTGACGGGCTTGAGCCCGTGGTCCGCTGAGGCTGCTCAGGTTCCACCGGTTAGCCTCTCCGCCACCATCTCCGACCCGAACCCCGCTGAACCCGAGGACGCGCCCGACACCAATCTCGAATCCGGCGTCTCCGCGGATCCCTGGGACCAGGATCTCCCGCCCGATCCAGCCAGCGCTGCGGGAACCGATCCGCAGAACGGTGCTCCTATTCCCCTCCACCCGGCCGATGATGCCAAGGCGCCAACGCTGGCCGAGAGCGGCTCCAATGCCCCGGCGGAGATCCCGGGCGGCACGGACCCGAAGGCTATCGAGGCCCCGGAGGCGCCCTTCAACGGCAGCTACACCTATTCGGTACCGATCGAGGTGCCGCCCTATCATGGGCTCGAGCCCAAGCTGCGCCTGGTCTACGACTCCAACCGTGGCCTGGCCGCCGGCCGGGCCCTTGCCGGCTGGGTGGGCACCGGCTGGTCGCTTGAGGGCTTCTCCAGCATTGTCCGCATCGCCCCCCGGCGCGGCACGCCGCTGTTCGACCTCAACGACCGCTGGATGCTCGATGGCGAGGAGCTGGCCCCCTGCACCCGCGACATGGGCGGGGCGAGCTGCAAGACCGGCGGCACGCACACCACGCGGATCGAAAGCTATCGCCGCATCGTGCGCGATGATGAGCGCAACCGCTGGACCGTCACCGCCCGCGACGGCACGACCTACACCTATGTCTCCTCCGGCTTGCTCGGCGCAAGCAGCCCAACCGACGCCAACCTGCTCCAGCACCATACCTACCTGCTTCAAATGGCCGAGGACACGCATGGCAACAAGGTGCAGTACGGCTATCAATGCGCCTCAGCCACCGTCTGCTACCTGAGCACGGTGAGCTACAACGGCACTCTGATCAGCCTTTACCGCGAGGCCAAGCCGGATCCGATGCCGGTGGCCACAGGCGCCAGCCTGGAGCAGGTCGGTCAGCGCCTCCGCACCATCCGGGTGCAGGTCGGCAAGCGCGAGACGCGCGCCTATGCGCTCTCCTACGACCGCGGCCCCATCACGGACTCGTCGCGGCTGGTGGCAGTGAAGGAATATGCCAGCAACGTGGTGTTCAACCCCGACCGCACCATCAAGAGCGGCAGCTCCCTGCCGGCCATCCGCTTCACCTATTCCGGCAGCGCCGTCGCCTATGCCAAACGCGAATTGCCGAACCGGCCCGGCGACACCTACGGCCCGGGAGACAATTACGGGCTTCAGGCGGTGGAGGTGAACGGCGATGCGCGCGTCGACCTCATCAAGGTCCGCTATTGCAAGATCGAGAACACTCCCCCTGGCGATCCCTATGGGGGCGATCCGGTGGAGAGGAAGCTGTGTGGCCTGGGTCTGGCGATGGCCGGCACCGGCGGGCCTACGAAGTTCGTGGCGCTCACCCCCGTCTCGACCGATCCCGACGAGGCCTTGGGCCGTGCGTCCCCCGCCGGGCCTTTGCTGGCGGGCTCCACGAGCATCACGAACAGAAGCTGGCGCTGGCAGGCCGGCGACTTCGACGGATCCGGCACGCAGCAGCTCCTGCGCACCACGACTTGGACCGAGAAGACCAGTTCTGTCGAAGGCAGCGAAACGGTCGAGCAGACCAAGTATCATCTCAGCACCGCGCTCTACCGCTTCGACGACAAGAAGCGCACCTATACGATTCAGGCCTGGGGTCCCCGCGAATCCGTGGATCCGGAGACCGGAACCGGCGAGCCGCCGCCGGGCTGGGGCGCCTCGGCGGCGGCCGATTTCAACGGCGACGGCAAGGTCGATTTTCTGTTCGGCAACACGCTTTACTCGTCGAACGGACCGGGCAGGGAGCCCAGCCGGACGGTGATCCCGTTCCAGCCATGCTACCGGTCCACCCTGGGGCCGTACAAGGTCGGAGACTTCAACGGCGACGGCAAAGCCGATCTCGTCTGTCGCGAGGTCTCGGTCTATGGCAAGGGCCTGGGCCTGTTCCTCTCCACCGGCACTGGCTTCGTCAAGCGCTCCTTCACCCCGGTGCCGGCCGATGTTCTGGGCATCGACGGCGTGGACAGCCCCAGGCTTGCGGCGCCCAGGAAGGAGATGCGTGTGCAAGAGCTCCTTGCCGATTGGCCTCTTGTGGATAGGCCTCTTGCGGATGGGCCTCTTGCGAACGAGCTCCCGGAGCAGAGGCCGTTGGGGCAGGAGCCTCTCGGGTCGGAGACCTGGGGCGAGCCTGTTGCGGAGGCCTCCGCAACAGGCGCCTCGGCCGCAGGGGCGATCGAGCCCCTGGGCGGCGCGACGCCGGCGGAAGGCTATGAGCGCGAGCTTGTGGTGGGCGACTTCAATGGCGACGGCAGGGCCGATCTCGCCTCACTGATCCCGCGGACCCAGACGGTCTGGGTGCTGTTGTCCACCGGCAAGAGCTTCACGATCGAGCGCTGGGGCTCCTTCGTGCCCTATCAGCGCAGCCGCGCTGGCGTCGGCGACTTCGACGGCGATGGGCGCACCGACCTCTTCCTGCCGCTCTCCACCAACAGCCGCGCCACCCTGCTGCTCAGCCGCGGCGGCAGCTTCAAGGCGATCGCGGGACCGGCCGCCCTTTCCGGCGAGGCCGCCGACTTCAACGGCGACGGCAAAACCGACCTGGTGCACGCTCCAACGTTCTTCTCCCAGCCCGCCATTCTCTGGCTCGGCACCGGGGCACCGCAGGACCTGATGACCCAGACCACCAATATCTGGGGCGGCACCACCAGCATCGCCTACAAGCCGTCGTCCCACTACACGCCCACCCCCGGCACCTCCAACCGCCTGCCCTTCGTGCTGCAGACGGTGAGCCGCATCACCAAGAACGACGGGCGCGGCACCAGCGCCACCACCGCCTTCACCTATCTTAACGGCAAATGGCACAAGGGCGAGCGGCGCTTTCTCGGCTTCAAGACCGTCACCATGGCGCTGCCCTGCACGGCGGGCGAGAGAACCTGCCCCACCCATCACTACACCTTCCGCCAGGATCTCGCCTCGATCGGCAAGATCGCGCGCAAGCAGGTCAAGGTCGGCACCGTGACGCTGCGCACCACCGAGGAGACCTACGCGGTCAATGCCACCAAGGTGCCGTACCGGACGCAGAACACCAAGACCGTGACCACCGAGCATCTCGCCGGCGGCGGGCGTCGGCGCGCGGTGGCGCGCGCCTTCGACCTGTTCAACAACGTGACCATGCTCACCGAATACGGACGCGAGGATGTGAGCGGGGACGAGCGCAAGATCGTGCGCCTCTACCGCCCCGACGTCAGGAAGTTCATCGTGAACAACCCGGTGCAGGAGACGGTCTCCGGCTTCTCCGGCGGCGCCTTCCGGGAGCTTTCGAAGACGCAGTTCGCGTATAATGCGGAAGGCGACCTGGTGCGGCTCCTGCGCTGGCTCGATACCAAGAGCGCTTTCGTCGCCCGCACGTACGAATACGATCGGTGGGGCAATCGCATCACGGTCCGGGACGAGCTCAACAATCCCACCTCTACCGTCTACGACAGCACCTATCATCTCTATCCGGTGAAGGTCACCAACGCGCTTGGGCAGTTCACCACCGCCACCTATCGCAGCTTCGTCTGCGGCAAGCCGGACGAGACCACCGATCTTAACGGCCAGACGACCACCTATACCTACGACGTGTTCTGCCGCCCGACCCGCACTAGCCTGCCCGGCGGCGGCTATACCCGCATTGTCTATTATCCGCTGGCCAAGCCCGACAGCCAGGGCAGCATCGTCTACACGCCCTCCGCCGACGGCATCTCCGAGCAATACACCCGCACCACGCTCGACGGCTTCGGCCGGCCCTGGCGCGTAGCCTCCAAAGGTCCGGCGGGGCGGGATATCGTCTCGGATACCGCCTACAACGCCCGCGGGCAGGTGGTGCGCAGCTCGCGCCCCTACTATGCCGGCCAGCCGGTGCTATGGACTCAAGCCTTCTATGACGGTCTCGACCGGCGCGTGCGCCAAGTGCTGCCCGACGGCAATGCGATCATCACGGCTTACGCCGCGAGCCGCGACCGGCTCGGCTTCGACGTGGTGCAGACCACCGACGAACTGAGGCGCCGCACTGATCTGCATCGCGACGTGCGTGGCCTGACGCTGCGGCAGGAGAAGCTGCCCGGCACGGCGGAGGCGGTCTCGACGACGATGACCTATGACGGCTTAGGCCGCCTCCTCACCCTCACCGACGGCGCCGGCCATCGCTTCGCCTACACCTACGACACGCTCTCACGGCGGCTGACGGCGGACGATCCCGACCGGGGCCTGTGGCGCTCCACCTACGACGATGCTGGACGGCTCCTGACCCAGACCGACGCCAAGGGGCAGGTGCTTGCCTTCACCTCGGACGCGCTCGGGCGCGTGAAGACCAAGACGGCGCAGGCCGATCCGGCCGCCCCCGGCGAGGTCACGACTTACGTCTATGACGAGCCGCGCTCCGGCTTCTACAACATCGGCCGGCTCACGAGCCTGTCGAATGCCGCCGCCGCCCTGCGCTTCAACCACGACCGGGACGGGCGCAAGGTGGAGGAGGTCCACGCGGTCGATGGGCGGACCGCCACGTCCGTCACCGCCTACGACCGCGGCGGGCGGGTGAAGGCGCGGCGCTATCTCGGCATGGGCGCGGCCCTCGACGAGGTCGGCCACGAGGCGAGCGCCGCCACCGCCTGGAAATACGACGGCGCCGGACGGCTCACCGCCATTCCGGGCCTGTTGACCCAGGTCAGCTACGATGCGTCGGGCCAGCCGCTGAAGGTGAAATACGCATCGGGGGCCGAGACCACGCGCACGTATTCGGCCCCACGCGGCTGGCTGATGAGCCTGCGCACGCAAGCCGCCACGCGGCTGATCGATCTGACCTACAGCCGCGACGCGGCCGGGCGGATCACGCAGCTCGCCGATGCGGTGAATGCCGCCCAGAGCTGGACCTACATCTACAACAACCGCGACGAGCTGTTGACCGCCACACCGGGGACGGGGCCTGCGCAGAGCTTCAGCTATGACAAGGCCGGCAACCTGCTCAGCAACTCGGGCGTGGGCGCGTACGAGTATCCGCCGGTGGGCTCGGCCCGGCCGCATACGCCTGTCACGGTGAACGGGCAGGCCTACACCTATGACGCCAACGGCAATCTGTTGAGCGGCGGCGGACGCACGTACAGCTGGGACGCGGAGAACCGGCCGGCGGCGGTGGCCGCAAGCAACGAACGCGGCGAGCCGGTCACCTCAACCTACGTCTACGCTCCCGACGGCTCACGGCTGAAGAAGATCGTGCGTTCGGCCACAGGGGTGCAGGAGACGCTGTACTTAGGCGCTGACGTGGAGCGCTCAGCAGACGGCGTCTGGCACAAGTACCCGCATCCTGAGTTCCGCCTCAGCGACGTCGGCGTGGCGCGCAAGGTGATGGTGCTGCACAAGGACCACTTAGGCTCGGTGAGGTCGGTGAGCGATGCCTATGCGGGGCTGAAGAAGAGCACGGCGTATGCGCCGTATGGGA
Source organism: Microvirga medicaginis (assembly GCF_052658925.1). Lineage (NCBI taxonomy): Bacteria > Pseudomonadati > Pseudomonadota > Alphaproteobacteria > Hyphomicrobiales > Methylobacteriaceae > Microvirga > Microvirga medicaginis. Next base: position 26,252 of record NZ_JBQWEL010000028.1, read on the forward strand.
AGCCGACGACGAGCGGATCGGATCCCGAGCCGAAGAGCTTCATCGGCGAGCGCTTCGACGGCGAGACGGGTCTGCTGTATCTGAACGCGCGCTACTACGATCCCGTGCTCGCCCGCTTCATCTCGCCCGACAGCCTCGATCCGATCCTGCCGGGTGTGGGGACGAACCGGTATGCGTATTCGCTCAATGATCCGGTCAATAAGCGGGATCCAAGCGGGAGTGAGTTGGAAAGTGTGAAAGGCTCGTCGGACCCTGAGACTGCAGCTCTGGCGGATTGGGAATCCGACAAGATGGCCTTAGATCCTGAAAAGCCTGCTGACGCTGCGTTAGGCGAATATCTCGATACCAAGACGGCTAGCAAAATTGGGGCACTCCATGATGACCGAACAAACATGGGGATTGCCGTCGATCTTGCATCTAAGAACTACAATGGAGCAGCTTCACGCTATCAACGTACTCTTGAAGAAATCAAAGCGGGCGGAGCATCCCGATCCGCAAGGGAATTGGCCCAAAGTGAGAAAATCGCTAACGCACCTCGGACCATGAGTCCAGCTGAGCGTCTCGCGGCAAATAAGCAGGTTGGTGAAGAGTTCAAGCAGTCCGTAAAAGATAGATTGGAATCAATGGGTTTGGAGGTTGCAGAAGAAGTTACTATTGTCACGTCTAACGGAGCTAGATTCCGCGCAGATTTGCTCACTAAGGATCCAATGACAGGAGCCGTTGGATGTATAGAGTGCAAAGCATCATCTACGGCTCGCCTTTCCCCTAATCAGCGGGTAGGTTTTCCCGACTTCGCTCAGAATGGCGGTACAGTGACAGGGGCAGGTAAGTCGCCTTTCCCAGGAGGGACTGAGCTGCCCCCCACCCAAGTTGACATAATATTTGGCCCTTAGGAACTGCAAGTGTCTGTTGAAGAAACGAATAAGATTGACTTCATCCGCACTGAGCATGGGACTGGCAAGGTTTTGCTTGTCATAACAGATCATCTCGAATGGGATTCGGATGACGAAAGCACTCAGTATCATGTAGACATCTTGGAAAGAAAAGTTGAGTCTTATCTTGATTTTGTAATCAATGGAGAGCTGAACTACAAGTTTCCACAGTTATCCAGACGGGATGTTGTCATACTTCTATTTTGCAAGCACAGTCCCGAGGGTAAGGGCGCTAAGTTGATCTCTGCCTTAGGAGCGCTTCTGCAAAAAAATAACATATCTCTCAGAGTTGAAATACTTGACTCACACTAATGTTGCGGGCGTAGTAATAATTTGAGCGGACGCTGCACACGCTTGTAATCTTTAGGGCGCTCTTAACGGCGTCTGGCACAAGTACCCGCATCCTGAGTTCCGCCTCAGCGACGTCGGCGTGGCGCGCAAGGTGATGGTGCTGCACAAGGACCACTTAGGCTCGGTGAGGTCGGTGAGCGATGCCTATGCGGGGCTGAAGAAGAGCACGGCGTATGCGCCGTATGGGAAGCCGACGACGAGCGGATCGGATCCCGAGCCGAAGAGCTTCATCGGCGAGCGCTTCGACGGCGAGACGGGTCTGCTGTATCTGAACGCGCGCTACTACGATCCCGTGCTCGCCCGCTTCATCTCGCCCGACAGCCTCGATCCGATCCTGCCGGGTGTGGGGACGAACCGGTATGCGTACTCGCTGAATGATCCGGTCAATAAACGGGATCCGAGCGGCAAGTCGGTCGATGCGAATGGTGGCATGACGGCTGACGGCCCGCCGGGCTCCAACGATGATGACTATGAGAAAGGCGGCGATCCAGCCAAGGAAGGTAACACTCCTGGAAAGGACGAGAAGAAGCCCGATGAGGTAACTGATCGTCCTATTAAGACAGCTCAGAACCTGCCGGACTGGAAGAAGGAAGCCGGTGCCAAGTACAGCATCAACGAAGCTGTAAAAGCGTGGCAGGGTGGAAGAGCAACGCCTGCTCAGGCAAACCAATTGCGTGATGCAGGGCTTATCTCGGTAGAGGATGCGCTTGCAGTTGAAAAAGCTTGGGTAAGTACAAAGCTCCCGGATAGCCGTCTGAGCGCACCACCAAGTGGTCGGGGGCGGGCGCCAGTAGGTGATGATGGGCATCCTGTTGAACTGCATCACAATGAGCAGTTACCAGGGACCCCCAAGACTGAAATGACAAGGACAGATCATCGTCTTGGAGAAAATTTCTCAAAAAAACCACCCGAATACTGGGCAGGAGCCGAGCCAGATAGACCGAACTGAATTCACAAAAGAGCGCAGGGATTATTGGTCAAAGGAGTGGGATAGTGGAAGATTCGACAGGTTTCAGAATAACGAGTGATTATTCTGACAAAGGACCATCAATCGTGATCGAAGATGACGGGCGTGTCTGCTACGCATACTATATCTCTGGGGAGGGTGAGATTGCAGGTGATGTTTGGCTGTACAATCGCTGTAAAGCACCAACCGCTCCTGAGTGGACAGATAGAAACAAGGCACCCTTCGCCAACCCGGCAGAATTCGTGCGGCAGGACACGGCATTCCCTCTGCCCTCGGGCCCTCAAGACCTTCAAGTCAGGTGGCTTAATAGGCCGGGTGGATTGCGAGCCGAGATCCTTCTCAAAGATCTAACTATCGGCGAGTTAGCAGAAGGGTCGAAGCCAGGTTTTGCGCTCGCAGCTTTTAAAAATGGGCCACTTGCAAGAGTATTGAGCACCTCAGGCTCTTAAGGCCCAGATGTTTCCGGGCTTTTACAACATGGGCGATCTTATCCACGTGACGGATGCTGCCGCGACGAGCTGTTGACCGCCACGCCGGGGACGGGGCCTGCGCAGAACTTCAGCTATGACAAGGCCAGCAACATGCTCACCAACTCGGGCGTGGGCACCTACGAGTATCCAGGCGTGGGCTCGGCCCGGCCGCATACGCCGACCAAGGTGGCGGGGCAGGACTACACCTATGACGCCAACGGCAATCTGTTGAGCAGCGGCGGCCGCAGCTACAGCTGGGACGCGGAGAACCGGCCGGTCGGCGTGGCCTCGACGAACGAGCGCGGCGAGCCGGTCACGAGCACCTATGTCTACGCTCCCGACGGCACGCGGCTGAAGAAGATCGTGCGTTCGGCCACAGGGGTGCAGGAGACGCTGTACTTAGGCGCTGACGTGGAGCGCTCAGCAGACGGCGTCTGGCACAAGTACCCGAGCCCTGACTTCCGCATCAGCGATGTCGGCGCGGCGCTACTCAAGTCGGCAGCAATCCGCAGAAACATGACGTATGGTCATGAGTTGCAACACTGCAACAGCTTGTGAATTAGTGATCCCCTCTCCAAATGCAATATTGTAGCGCTAGGCTCATCCTCCTAGCCTACGTGTGGTTGAGATTCGCTTCCGGGTGCACCTTATCGGCGCCTAAGTGAGGCTCCCGTTACGCGTAAGTACACTGCAGCGTCTTCGAAAAGACCAATACGAGCCGCCGCTCCGCCACCTGGACGCGGCTGTCCTGGATGCCAGAAGAAAACAATGGGCCCACAAAAAGCCGAATGGCTCCTCAGCGGGAAAATGGAACCAGGGCGTAGAGGGCTTGCAGGTAACGGGAGATTTCCGTTGCGGCAGAACAAGGTGTTGGAAGCCTGCACCGCTGCTCTTCTCATAGGATCACTTTTCAACTCACCGACATGGGCCGATACAGAACATGTTGACGGCACCGTGACCGTTGACACGCCGCAATCAAACGTTCCTTATCCGATTTCCCCAACAGGCACGGTGATTACGGACTTCACCAGTTACGGGGGGCCGTTTCCATATGTAATGGGTACGTTCACGGTCAACCGCTCGGGCACCTATTCCGGCACCCTTCTCACGCCGACCGTGCAGAATGGCTTCTATCTCGTCCAGGGACCATTCGCTCCCTCGCTTGGCACACCGTCAACGCCACTCTCCAATGTCATTGCTTTTATCCAGGATCTCGGCTCGTCCACGATGAGCTTTTCGTTGGAAGCAGGCACTGTTTACTCGTATGTGGCGATCTTCAGCGCCGGGAGCTCCGACTACACATTTATCCTCGATGGATCAGGGTGCATTGCGCTGACGACCACCTGCTGGATCGATACCTCCAAGCCCTATTTCGTGGAGACGGACAGTCGCGCGAATGGAGAGACGATCGTTTTTGATGGTGGCACCCTTCGCCCCACCACTTCCATGGTGTTTGCGCAGCCAATCACGTTGCGGTCGGGCGGTGGAGCCATTGATACTGCAACCGCTCCAATCGTCACGTTGTCAGGGCCGATCACAGGTTTTGGAGGCCTCACGATCAACGGGGGGAATACCGTCATTCTCGCCGGGCTGAACACCTACAAAGGCGGTACAGCCATTCTAGATGGCCGCGTTATCGCCTCAGCCCGAAGCCTGGGTAGAGGTGATGTCCTCAACAACGGTATCCTTGTCTTTGATCAGAGTGAGGACGGTAGATTCGCTGGCGCCATCACCGGTACTGGAGTTCTGACAAAGGTAGGTGCCGGACGACTCGATCTGTCGGGCACGAGTGACTTCTCAGGTACGACCGATGTTCAGCAAGGCTACTTGTCTGTAAACGGCCATCTGGGCAACTCACTTGTCCGTCTCGGGAGAGATACGACGCTATCGGGCAATGGCTTGATTGGCAGCGTGCTCGCCTCGGCCGGATCGACAGTTGCTCCTGGCAATTCTATCGGACATCTGCATGTCAACGGCGACGCCAGCTTCGCACCGGGTTCCACCTATCGAGTCGAAGTGAATAGCGCCGGCCAAGCCGATCTTCTGACATCGGACGGTGTCATTCGTCTGTCTTCGCGCACCACGTTAAACATTGTTCTGATCGGTGGGCAGCACCAGACATCAGTTCCGTACCTCATCATGCGAGCCCGTGAGGGTATCAAGGGAAGATTTTCACCGCTGCAGAAGGACGTCCTTCCCTTCGTAGAAGCGACTCTGAACTACACGGGGCAAACCGTTACTCTCACTCTCAAACCGAGGGTCAAGCCAAGCGAAGCAGGAGAAATACATGCTGCTGCCATTGGGAGCATATACAAGGACAATCAGCTTGTGCAGAGCACCCTCCTCTCGCGCCTGCGTCGAGTCGAACGCGAAGGTGCAGCAAATCCTCAGGATCTCCCTCAAGCATCGGGTCTCACGTTTTGGGGAGAAGCCCTTGGCTCGTGGGGGCAGGCTCAAAGCCATCATACGAGTGCAAGCGTTGAACGATCTGCCGGAGGATTCCTTCTCGGCGCAGGAGCCCAATTGACACCGGCCACACGCCTGGGCGTCGCCGGCGGCTTTGTGCGCGATACGTTGGATATTGATCGCAGGCTTGCTTCAGGGACGACCGAGAGCGTGGTTGGTGCTCTCTATGGCGCAACGGAACGGGGGGCGCTCAAGCTGCGATTAGGTGCAGGTTTTGCAGGTCACGCCATCGAAAGCCAGCACGGGGTCGAGGCTGCAGGTTTTATTGACCGATCCCAGGCCTCCTATAGTGGTTCAACCCTACAGGGTTTCGGCGAAATCGGCTATGCGCTCGGTCGCGGCCGACTCCGCATCGAACCGTTTCTTGGTGCAGCAGCTTTCAAGGTGCAGACGGATGGCTTTCGAGAAACCGGAGGAGTCGCAGCCCTCAACGCAGATGCCACCAATCATAGTGTCGGGACGGTTACGGTCGGAGCGCATTTAAATGCTATGATCAGCGAAACTCTGCCGATTGCTCTTAATGCGACCCTGGGTTGGCAACGCGCTTATGGCGATCTCATGCCGCAAGTTCTGCTGGTCCCGGTGAATGATAAGCTTGTTTCGCGTGCATCAGGTGCACCTGTCGACCGCAACAGTCTTGTGGCCGAGTTTGGGCTTGACTGGCAGCCGACTAGGACCACCAGCCTCAGCGTGCTCTATCAGGGACAGATCGGAAGGTTCGATCAGGACCATGCTCTCACGGGCAATTTTACCTGGAATTTCTAGCAGAGGATGTCTGAGCCTTGATAAGACCTATTAGCGAGTGTGCCGTCGATCAAGGGGAGAGACTCAGAATGTCTCAACTCACGCGAGGCATCGACGCAGTTCCTTGTCGATCGATTTGCAAAATCTTCGAGATTTCCACGCTGCGGGCCCATCAGGTTGGCACAGAAGATGAATGACTCAGCCCTGCTTTACCTATTCACAGCTTACCTGAGTGGCGTGCTCCTCGTCTGCACGCTGGTCGATATTCGCCGCTATGTCATTCCCAACCTAGCCAGCGGAGCAAGTCTTACCGGGGCCGTGGCTTTCGCCGTGATGTCGTCGCATCATGCTCTTATGCCACAGATACTCGGAGGCGTGCTTGGCGGCGGCGGCTTCATGGCGCTTGCCATCGCATTCCATCGCATCCGGCACCATGAGGGTTTAGGTCTCGGCGACGCAAAATTCATGCTTGGTGCCGGCACCTGGGTCGGATGGCAAGGTGTAGCCCCGCTCGTCCTGCTGGCTTCAGTCTCAGCGCTCATCTATCTCCTTACCCGCAAAGTGATAGACCCGCGTTTCAATTTACAGGGCCGTGTACCCTTCGCACCGTTCTTGAGTGCGACAACGCTCTTCATCTGGTCGCTCCAGGAATTTGGGACTGCGATATGGATGGAGTAGTCCTCCAAAGCAACGATAAACCGAGCCTACCCTCGGTTTCCAGTCCTCGCGCAGCAATCGAGGCAGTCATCGATGTGCTGGTTCAGCGCAGCGCACTTACGCTGCAGTCTCTCACACGCGGTCAACGAGCCTCCGAGCAAAGCAGGGAACGGCTTGATCTGGTCTTGAACAAGCTCGGAATCGTTTCCGACTCTGAACTTGCGTTGGCGTGGTCGACTGTCACTGGGCTTACAATTGCAGAACCGGGCGAATACCCGAATGAAGTACTCTTACGGGAGACCCTCTCGGATGCCTTTCTCAGGCATGCAAAGGTGATCCCTTTAAGGGTCCACAACAGTTCCCTCGAACTTGCTGTTGTTGATGCCCTGGACTTGTTCACGCCAGCGGCGATTGCCGCGAAAACTGGACTCGAGGTCTCGTGCAGGATTGCACGTCATGGCGAGTTTGCAGCCGCTTTTGAAAGGCTGTACGGGAGAATGGAAGGATTGGAGGGTCAGGAAAGCCCTCTCATCACATCCGATCATGCCCTGACCGCGGATATTGAGCGGCTGCGGGATCAGGCCAGCGATGCACCTGTTGTTCGGATCGTCAACAACCTCATCGATCGCGCGATCGAGCTGGGGGCGTCCGACTTGCACATCTCAGCCACCCGGACGGGCTCGCGGATCCGTTATCGCATCGATGGTATTCTTCGAGATGTCACTCCTCCAACGGCCGAGTTCCATGCAGCTGTCGTCTCTCGTTTGAAGATTATGGCGGGTCTTGACATTGCTGAACGGCGCCTCCCACAGGACGGGCGCATCCGCATTGCCTGGCGGGGCCGCGAAATTGACTTACGACTGGCTACTATACCGCACATGAATGGAGAAGGTGCAGTCTTGCGCGTTCTCGACAGGTCCGCGGTTGCTTTGGACTTTCACGCGCTCGGATTTTCTGCTCCGGTGGTTGAGAATATCAATAGCGTTCTCAAACATCCACATGGGATATTCCTCGTAACAGGTCCGACAGGGTCTGGCAAAACAACAACGTTGTATGCGGCTTTGCAGACAATCGCCGAACCACAGCGGAACATCATCACTGTCGAAGATCCCATCGAGTATCAGCTTGAAGGGGTAAATCAGATCCAGGTCAATCGCAAAATTGGGCTCGACTTCGCCAGCACCCTGCGGGCTGTTTTGCGGCACGATCCTGATGTGATTATGGTGGGCGAGATCCGCGATCGCGAGACAGCAGTGGTTGCCAACCAAGCGGCCCTGACAGGCCATCTGGTTTTAGCGACAATCCATACCAATACGGCTGTAGCAGCCTTGCCGAGGCTCGTCGATATGGGGATCGAACCTTACCTGCTTGCCTCGACGATCCGGGCAAGTATGGCGCAGCGCTTGGTGCGCAGGCTCTGTCCCCATTGTAGAAAGCCAGAAGAAGCCGGCTCTTGGCAGAGACACATCTGGAAGCACCAGGCCGCACCTCCTGAGGTCAGCTTCAGGGCTACGGGCTGCGAGGCATGCCAGCATACCGGTTATGCCGGACGACTAGCTCTCGCGGAAGTTGCCATCATCTGTGACAACGTCAGGGAAGCTCTGCTCGATAAGGCAGACGAAACCTGGCTAGCCGCAGCGGCGCGCTCGGCGGGAATGCGCTCATTGCTTGATGACGGCCTCTCGAAAGTGGCGAGCGCGCAGACCAGCATGGAAGAGGTCTTACGTGTGACGGGAGCCTCGTCATGAGGCTTCGATATTTGGCAGCCACCTCGACGAATGAGCGTCGCACCGGATGGATTGAGGCTTCGTCTATGCAGGAGGCTGCAGGAGAGCTGAGGAACAAGGGGCTCCTCGTCATCCGCCTCGAGGAGACATCGATCGCAGCCCAGATTTGGGCATCGCTCAATCGCGAGATTCAACTGAGGCCTGCGGTCTCATCACGAGATCTTGCGAGCCTATCTCAAGAATGGGCCGGTCTTCTTGAAGCCGGTATCAGTGTTGAAGAAGCGCTGAGCATCGTGATGGTTTCTAGGCGTCCATCAGCGGCAAAGGTTTTATCGGGTGTTCGGGATGAAGTGATCAAGGGATCGTCTTTGCACGTAGCTCTTGCCCGTTTTCCTGACTGCTTCCCGACAACTTATGTCACTTTGATCCAGGCTGGTGAAGCCGCTGGAGCGCTTGGCTCAACCCTGAAACGCCTCGCTGACGATCTGTCGATGCAGCGTGGTGTCATGGAAGATGTTAGAAACGCTCTGCTTTACCCAGGGTTTCTTCTTGTGACGGCAATCGTCGGCATCTCGACTTTGCTTGTGGCCATTGTCCCCAATCTGGAGGATCTCTTAGGAGAGCAAGGCCTCGACACCCTGCCGGTCACGACGCGGCTCATCATCACGGCAAGTCACGCTCTGCGTGAGCATGGCCTCTCCGCCCTCGGCGTTGTCGGCGTCCTAGCCCTTTCCCTCACCGTCATTGCCAGAACGGAGATCGGGCGCCTCTCGCTTCACCGTCTCCTCCTGCAGATGCCCCTTATCGGAGCCCTGATCCAGGCCGTCGAGACAGGGCGCTTTGCCCGATCTTTTAGCGCACTCCTCAAGGGAGGGGTGAGCGTCCCCATTGCGATGCCGCTCGCCGTAAAGACTATTTCGAGCCTGGCAATTCGCCTGAAACTAGAGCGGGCATATGACGGCATCCTAACGGGCACCAGCATCGGCGATGCTATTGCCAAGGTCGCGATCCTTCCACGCGACGCCATTGGTCTCATCCGAATGGGAGAGCGAACTGGCCAACTGGATTTAGCACTCGAGCGGACGGCCATGCTCTACGAAGGGAGAGCAACGCGGAGGCTCAAAGCCTTAACGACCCTGATGACGCCAAGCCTTACGATTGCGTTCGGTCTCGTCGCCGGTGGGATCATCTATGCCATGCTCTCCGCGATTCTCAGCATCAATGATTTGGCGGTTGCACAATGACAAGAGCCATCAGAAAAATCCTACGAAGATCGCTTCGCATGGTCCTGGCGCGTATAACCGGTTGCGACGAGGGTATGACACTGCTCGAGCTCCTCGTCGTCATTGTTATTCTAGGCCTCCTTGCGACACTCGGCTCGATTAAGCTCATGAGCTATCTTGGGCGTGCCAAGACGGATACGGCCCGATTGCAGCTGCAGGAGCTCATGACGGCTCTCGACCTGTATCGGATCGATGTTGGGCGGCTTCCGACGACTTCTGAGGGGCTGAGTGCCTTGGTCGAGCGACCCGGTAGTGCCCCCACGTGGCGCGGCCCTTACCTGCGCAGCAAGGCCGCTCTGTCTGATCCTTGGCGTCGCCCGTATCGATATCAGTCACCAGGCACGCGCGGAGAGTATGACCTCCTCAGCTTCGGAGCAGACGGGACAGCCGGTGGAGAGAGTGAAAACCAGGACATCGTCAGCTGGAATGAATGATAATCAAGGTTTTACGCTTCTTGAGATGCTTGTGGTTATCACCATCCTATCCTTGGCAGGGATGATTGTGAGTATCGCTATTCCACGAGCTGCTGAACGTGTCCTTTTGGCAAGGGCAGAGGCTGAGATCGTCAAAGTTCTGAACGACACGCACACGCAAGCGCTGCAATCAGCATCGATCCGACGGGTTGTCTTCGACCTTGAGCGGCGACGATTCCAGATTGAAGGAAGTCAGGACTGGCTCAATCTCCCCGAACGAACCGAGGTCGCCATAATTTCGGCTCGTGAGCTGGGGCTTCCGCGCTACCCGGCTATCGTGTTCCTTGGAGATGGAACGAGTTCCGGAGCCGAGGTCACACTCAGGAATGGGGAATATACCAAGAGGTTTCGCATCAATTGGCTGACAGGGATCATTGATTATGCAGCCCTCTAACAGTCAATCCGGCTTCACAGTGCTCGAAGCCTTGGTGGCCCTTGCGATCCTGACCGGCGTGACGGCCTCGATCCTTCTACTGCTGTCCAGTCTCAGAGCTGCGCAGCTGAACAGCCGTTTGCGCCTGGCAAGTACGCTCCAAGCTCAGGCTCTTCTGAACCGGGTTGGGCGTGATATTCCGCTCGAAAGCGGAATCCGAACCGGAACGTTTATGGATGGGCGGAAGTGGTCCATCGCTATCCAGCCATTCGGCAGCGATGTTGCGTTCGAGAGAACGAGATCGCACGTGCTCTATGACGTGCGGGTTCTGGTTGGGGTGACCATCGACAGGAATAGAGACTTTGAATTACGAACGCTCATAAGGGATGTCCCATGAGCGGCTCTCGACCTAACGAATCTAATCAGGGATTTGCGTTAGTCGATGTGCTTGTGGCTCTGGCAGTCACTGGTCTGGCAGGGTCAGTTCTTGTCGGGCTGTTCGTCTTCATTGAGAGTAGTATCTATAGGACCCGCGAACTCGCACAGGCTGACCGAGGGACCGCGGTCGTCAGCCGAATTCTGCGCCAGCTGACCGAAGATGGATATTCTGTCCGCGCGAGCCATTCAGGCGTCGTGCATCCACATGGAACGGACCGTGCCTTCGTTATTGCTACCACGGGACCTCGGATTCTGGGCCTGTCTCGGCCAGCGCTTTTTACACTTGAATCGGAGATTGCAGGCGGAAAGACGAGAATCGTTCTGCGGTGGAAAGATCCCGATACCGGACAGGAGCATGCGGAGATTGTAGGAGCGCTCGTAGACCGCGCCTCATTTTCGTATTTAGGCCGGGACAGCGCTTTTGCAGAACGATCCTGGAAACCTACCTGGGAGGGAAAGCGTGGCCGGTTGGAAGCAATAAAGCTAACTTTATCTTCGAGAGATATGCCTACGCCAATCGAGCTTGTCGCACCAGTGCGAGCCAGCGTGCCCCTCCAATGTATCCGCAATCCCCACCAGCCGGGATGCTCCTTCGGGGAGGAGTAGGAATGAAGCTTTTCCGAAGCATCAGATCTCACTATGGCCGTCTCGTCCTTAAATCCTGGCTAGCGGCCGCACTCGTACACCTTCCGCCACAGTGGAGGCAAAAGCTTACCGCTCGGCGGCGTTTGCTGATCAGCCTTTTCGAGAATGGTTTGTGCCTTCAGATCACTCCTAGCGACAGTCGCTACGATAGGGCAGTATGGTCGCCGGATCTGCAAGGTTGGACCGACGCGAGCGCCGCGGACGAACTGCTCTCCCTGGCCCCTGATCACTTCATCGATCTCAGGGTCTCTGACAACTATATTCTTAACCAGATTATCGTCTTGCCGCGCCTCGCGGGAGAAAATCTGGATGAAGCTGTAGCTTTTGGCCTGTCAACTTGGACCCCCTTTCAAGCTGATGAGGTCTATTTCGCCGCTTGCCCGATAGCCCGGGATTGCGACCAGATCACAGTGTCGATCAAGTATGCTCTACAAGCTAGACTGAAGCCGCTGATTGATCAGGTATCCGTAGCCATCTTACCGCCTGACAGGCTCGCGTTCGAAGGAGGCGAACATTGGACTGTCCTCTTGAACAAGAAGAAGAAGCAGCGAATAAACTGGCAACAGCGCTGTGATGCGGGCCTCGTCGCTGCGGCGGTTGCCCTAGCGCTAATCCTTGTCCTTGCCGCAAGTTGGCGACAAGAAGACGAACTCGTCGCCTATCAGACTGCACTCCGCCGGGAAGTGAGCCTTCTCGCGAAGGAAGATGCTATTCGCAAAGCATCGGAAGTGAATGCAGTACCACACGCCACGGTCGCTCAATATCGCGCGGAGCACTACAGTATAAGTGAAGTGATGGCAGGGCTGGCGCAACACCTCCCCCCGGATGCTTTTGTTCTTGATCTTGAGGTGAATGGGAGCAAGGGACGTGTTGAGATCGGGAGCGCCGATAGTACGGCCCTCGCCGATGCTCTTATCGGTGTGAGTGCCATGGCTGATGTGCAGATTGAGGATTTTCGACCCGGACGACCTGTAACAGTTCTGTTTACGATCCCGCGGATCAGCCCATGAAACTTAAACTCTCCCGACACCAGCGATCACTCGCTGCACTATGTTCTCTCCTGCTGCTGGTCGGACTTGCTTGGGCGGTAATGCAATCCTTTTGGAATAGACACGTACAAATTGTCACTGCGCAATCGCGCATAAGGGATATTTCGGATAGGAAGCGTCACTTAATCTTGCTGCCGGGACGCTCCTCTTCTTTTGCCAGCTCGTCTTCATCAGGACTTTTACAGGCAGAGACTGTAGATGAAGCCCCTGCTCTCCTTGAGAGCTATCTTCGAAATTCCATCCAATCTCACGGAGGTATTGAAGTTACTGTGCGGGTTGGAGCATCCATGGAGCTGGGGATCACTGTCCTTCGAGCCGATCTAAGCGCTCGCGTGCCCGAGGATGAAATCATGAAATTGCTTCATTTAATGGAGGCTGGATCTCCCACTGTAATCATTGACAGCATTCGGATACGGCACTTACCTCCAATAAATTCAAGCCATCCTGGAGAGTGGTTGGGTCTGACCGGCTCTGTGCGCGTTTTTGCCGATCCCTCTCCTCCTGTGAAGCAGCAGCTATGACAAGGCTCCGCCTCGTTCTTCTTCTCGCGAATGGCGCTCTCATCGTATGTGTGAGCCTGCTGTTACAATTGCCTCTTCCCGTGATTGATCTCTCTGCACCCAAGGGAGAAATCTCGCAGGTGAGCGCTAACCAGCCAGCGATCCGGACCATTCCGGCACTTGACCTGGAACAATCGCTTTTTCGGCCAACTTCAAGCGACCCTCAGATCAATGAATCGCAGGAGGCGTTATCTGCTCCAGAAATTCGCTTGGCCGGGGTTCTTCTATCAGATGAGGTTCGCTTGGTGCTGGTCGAGCAGCAGGACCTTCCCTTGCGGCGACTTCAAGAAGGTGATGACTTTAATGGTTGGATTGTGACTAGCATTGAACCGCGGTCGATGACGCTCATGGCGCAAGGGCAGACTGCCGTATACCGATTGGATCCGAGTTCTGATGATACCAGCTCTCAAAGTGAAATCGTTGAGCAGCCACAAGACCCGATGTAGTTCGGGCAAAGCGTTTCATTTTACAGGCGTAAAGGAGGAGAATGGCTTTGTTCTCCTGTCCGTTCTGCTTGTAACAAGCGTAATCTCCGCTCTTGCTTTGGGGGCTGCAGTCATTGCGCGAAGTTACCTGCGGAGCGCCGATATAGAAGTACGCGCTATTTCCGCCCGCGCTCTCGCTGATGCAGGACTAACGCGCATCGTGGCGGCCCTTGAGGATGTGGACGATCAGCTTGGCGCCAGCTTGCGTGTGTCCCCTACACCTTGGATCTACGCTGGCACAGAGCTTCTTCTTGAAGTTGAGTTTGAGGCTGGAAAAGTCGACCTCAATTCTGGCGACGGGGAGTTGGTTCAATCTGTCATGAGGGCTGTGGTCAAGGACGGCTTACTGGCCAATCATGTTCTAGAGCGATGGATGGAGTTTCGCCGCCGCGGCCAGGAGATAGAGACGATCGATGTTCTTCTTGACCCGCGGCAGAGGTTCGCATCCCTTGCTGCCGACCTTGAACGCCATTTCACGACCATATCTGGCGCAAGAGGGTTCGACCCCATCGTGGCTTCAGATGTTGTGCTGCATCATGTTCCAGGGATCGCTGAAGCTGATCTGCGCCAGATTGAAGACATGAGGCAAGGGAGGACCGGCAAAGGCGATCTCCCAGCGATCAAGCGGCGCTACCAACCTTTGCTCGATGGCGAGCGGCCTCTCTATCGCATTCGCTCAACCATTAGTCTTCCTAACCAGCTTACCGTGCGTCGAGAAGCCCTGGCTGCTCGGAATGATGACACTGGTACAATGCATATTATTTTCTGGCGCGATCATGTGGAGCGCGCGCCAGTTTCGTTGCCACAATAGTCAGTAGCCAAGGAGGATTGCGCGAACATCCCTCGGGCGATCGCTAACAAAGGACCAAGGGCAAAGTCAGTTCCTAGGCCCCGTGCTCAACTGCAACCATGGCCTTCTCAGATAACGAGAATATCCTTGTACGTGAGCGATGCCTTATTCTTGATCAAGGCAATCTCAATCGCCGCGCCCCTGCCAGATCCGTCAGGATCGTACCAGAGGACTCCTGTCTTTTTGTTGTAACCTAAAAAGTCGTCTTTGTCTTTCGCAGCGGCACCTGAGACGAAGTTCTTGCTGCTGAGCCAGCCAGCTTTTGTGAGCTTTCTAAAAATTATGTTCTCCAGAGCGATAGTGTCCTGCGCTCTGTTGAAATCCTGAATCGTGTCGAAATTTACCGAGCGATCCGTCACGGATGTGCCGAGCCTTGCATTGAAAACAAAGGTATCGGAGCCGGCGCCTCCAGTGAGAATATCGTTGCCGTATCCACCTGTGATCCTGTCGTTCCCAAGACCGCCGCCCAGCCTGTCGCCAGCTGAGCCGCCAACCAAGGTATCGTCTCCGCTCGACCCAAGTGTGGACTCGGACCATACGTCATCAACGGAAACCGAGATGGTTTTCGTGAAAGTTAAGCCTGTCTTGTCGGTCACCAAGACAATGATATTGTGAGATCTTGCCTGCTCAAAATCCAGCTTGACCCCATCAGCAACAACAATTTTGCTACCACTCAAGTCAAAGCGGCCACCCGCATTGTCAATGAGCTCGTATGTAAAGGAATCAAGCGCTCCGTCGGCATCGACAGTCTCGAGTGTTCCGACCACGGCTCCTGACGCTGATAGTTCCTTGATGTCGTAGCGGTCCATGGTCAAGTCTGTCGGAGCTTGATACAGGTATTGGCTTACGGTTGTTTGGGCCGATGTTGCCTGATCGTCCTGATCGGTCACGGTAACAACGATTTTGCGGGCTCCAAGCATTGCCGTTTCGGGATTTCCGTTGCGATAGGTCACAGCGTGGAGAAGCTCCTGCACGAGTTTCCGACTCGCAAATGCATTGAACTCAATCTCAAAGCCGGACCCGTCAGCCCAGGCGAGCGTCCCGATCGCCACTCCGCCAATTGAAACAATACTATCGGCACGCAGACCATCGGAAAGTGTAATGCGGCCTGAAAGATCAAGACCCACAGCATCAATGGAGTCTACGTAGCCTTCTGAGATGGCGACATTGAGAGTTTTGAGTGGGCGCCCTGAAAGGAATGTCAGCGGCTCGCCAGCGTCGATGAGAACAGAACGACCCGAAAAAGTGAGCACAGAGTCACCGTCGAGATGACTGATGCTGGGCGGGAAAGCCGTGTAGGTTCCACTGTCATCGGTAATCTTGTCGATCCCGTTGAGGATCAGCTGCTCTCTTTCCTCAACCGAAAATATACCGCTGGTCAGGATCAAGTGATCGTTCAGGCTCGTGCGCCCGTTGATCCGTAACGCAAGAGCTTTATCACTTAAGGTAACATTCGTGTCGTTGGACAGGGTGACGTGCTGGAGGTTGCGAATAGTTTTGCCGCGAAGGTCAATACCAGTGCCCTCGAGAACAAGTTCGTTCTCGGCCCCGTCGCCAGCTCCGCCATCGAGCGTCATCACTCCCAGGAGCGTAGCAGCATCAACTATAAAGGTGTCTGCCGCTGTTTGTGATCCCTGTAAAATCTCTATATTTGTAAATTTTGTCATTCCTCGAAGATCGAGTGTGCTCCCTAGGGACTGCAGTGTATCAATACCGCCTTCCCCATCGAGTTCATCGGTCTGATTTAACGTTGCAGGATCCGCGATAAAAATCTCACCCGCCGCAGTCCCTGTGATAATGTCGCTACCTTCGGTGAGAAGATGCGATCCTGCAGGTGCAACGGAGACAGAGACGATCGATGTGACACTTTGATGGCTTCGGTCTTCAATGGATACTGCTATGTCGCATTGGCCTACGTACAATGGGTCCAACGCTACGTTCGTATAGCTGAGTGCGTGTAGAAGCTGCTCAACCCGAGCGTAGGTTGCTTGATCGTTGAACGCAATTTTGAAGCCCGCGTCGGAGATACTCTCGATTTTTCCGATGACAATGCCTTCAACGGATACAACGCTGTCGACATCCATCCCGTCTGAAAGCACAATCCCACCGCTGGTGTCGATTCCGACGGTATCTAAAGCGGAATTTCCTGACACGGGGGTTGTGGTGATCGTCAGTGAAGCGAGTGTTTCTCCATCGTCATCAATGTCAGCGTTATGATCAGGGTCGAGCAATATGCTTGCCCCCGGCGTGACCTGAACGGTTCCAGACAGATCGACGATATCAGGAGGCTGATTATCGTAGCTGTCTGCACCAATCAAAACACGGCTTATTCCGTGTTCGAAGAGCGTTCTGAGAAGTGCATTCCTTTCGTCGATATCAGGAACATCCTCAAGCAGGGTTAGCGTTTTCGTTCCTTCCCCGTAGGCGCGAATGAGGAGCGCAATTTCTTTGTTAGGGACTGTTACCTCAATTCCCCACAACGGAGTTTCGAGGTTGATCTCGCCAAAGCCTGAGATGGTCTTGCCCGTAAGGTCGAATGTGTCACCGGAGATCGTAAGTTCGCTGGTACCGCCGCTTCCTTGGAGTGTCAGAACGCTACCTAGCTGAGCGACACTCATGAGAAGGGAGTCAGTGTCTCTCAAGCCGGTGATGATCTCAATGTTTTGAAATGTGCTGACGCTTCTGAGGTCGAAAACGCCGCCTCCCGTCAAGTCGAGAGTGTCGATATCAGCACCACCATCCAGGGTGACGCCTGCGAGTTCATCGGCTGTGACGGTGAAGGTATCCGGCCCCGAAGTACCGCTGCTCGCTGCTGCAACAATAGCGGTTGTCCCGCTGCCATTCAGTGTCGTCACGGAATCGCTCCTACTTTCATTTTAGGCGTCTCTCCCAATCGGTTTCTGACGCCTCACTCTAGGATATGTAAAGTTATAACGTGTTATATTTTTGTTGCAACTTACCGGTGCAGCGCTTGTCGGACACATTCATGATCATTGGCCGAGGGCGCGTGATACCCCAGCCATACCGGCCTTGATCTCTTCCGTAACGCGAGCCGTATCCAGACGATTAGCAATTACAGTCGGACGGATGATGATCATTAGCTCTGTACGATGCTGCTCTTTTGAGGCATCGCTTGTGAAGGCCGCCCCGAGCAGCGGAATGTCTTTCAGAATCGGAACGCCTTGACTCCCCTTCTGGCGGCTCGTTGAGATTAATCCACCGAGAATGATCTCGGCTCCGCTCTGCACAGCAACCGAGCTGTTGATTTTACGCTGTCGAATCGTGGGGGAGTCGATCGTGGACGTAGCAGTCGGGACCACATCGCTGACCTCTTGGCTGATATCCAGCATCACCAGGCCGCTTGAATTGACCCGAGGTGTGACGGACAGGATTATACCAGTATCCTTCATTTCGATGTCATTGACGATTGGCGCATCTGGGGTCGTCACGGTCCGTGCGGAGCGTGTCGCGATCGGAACTTGATCACCGACCTTCAAGGTGGCCGTCTCATTGTCGAGAACAGTCAGGGCCGGTGAGGAGATGACTTCCAAATTCGTGACCTGTTCGAGCGCGTTGACGACAAGGCGCCCGTTGGGGACGCTGAAGACATAGTTGAAGCCTGGCGAGAGCGGCGAGTTTGCATTTCCCCCGATGCCACTCAGCGCGATGCCATGATGGCCGTTCTGGAAATACCACCGGACGCCATGACGTAGGGCATCATTCAGGGAAACTTCTGCAATCGTCGCTTCGATTAGAACCTGTGTAGGTAACACATCGAGTCTGCGGATTGTCGCCTCGATCAACCTGTACTGATCAGGCTCGGCTCGGATGACGAGAGAATTTGTTGAAATGTCCGCCCGCACCTGAATGCCTTCAAGCGCGTTTCCGCTGCCGTCGACCTCAACCTCCCCGCCGCCGAAGCTGGCCTGCTGAATTCGCGCTTCGGCCGAACTCGTTTGGGAAAGGCCTGGTGTCAACGATGGTGGCGTCACACCCTTTTCAACCTTGCGTTGCTGATCGCCGCGTCCGCCTAGCACACCGTTCAGCATATCTGCGACATCCGTCGCGCGACGATTTTGGATCGGGAAGACTCGCACCTGTCTAGTGTCACTTCCCGATAAATCGAGCTGCGCAATCCAGTCTTTTGCGCGCTCGAGGGTTTCGGGCACACTCGTCATCAGAATCACCGCGTTCATACGCTGAATCGGCAGGACTTTTAGAGTTTGTCCACCGCCTTGCCCGAACATCTGCGTGATCTCGGAAGCAACGTAAGTGGCATTTGCGTCTTTGAGAGGTACCAGAGCAAATGACATGCCCCGCATCTGGTCCACATCAAGGGATTGCAGAACCTGGATCAGTGCGTCGAGCTCAGAGGGTGCACCAGCGAGGACGAGATAGCGTCCCTCGTTGTTGGCTGTGATTTCCGTACCCGAACCGGAGAAGGGCTGCAGCGCAGCCCGCGCCTGCTCGGGATTAAGGTAACGTACAGGAATGATGCGGATGTTCTCGCCGAATTGTCCGCGAGCATTCTCAGCGCTACGAGCTGCGACCCGAAAGACGCCGTCGCTCTTCATTAGTGTGGCATTGTTCATTTGAAGAACATTGCGCACAAGATTGAGTGCCATCTTACGTGAAACGGGGTCCGTTGTGCGCAAAGTGATGCGCCCGGCAAGATCCGGGTCGACAAGGACGTTTTCCTTCAAAATCTCGTCGAAGACGACGCGGACGAAGCTTTGGAGCTCTACATTGACAAAGTTGAGAGCTACCTTCGTACCGTTGTCGGAGATCTGAACCTGCTCTCCACCCTCGAGAGGAGGGGCTGGGGCCGCGTCTTGACCAAGATCCGTGTAAGCGCGCCTGCGGTCCCCTTGGTAGGACATCACGGCTTCGGATGTGCCTCGTTCCGGACGCCCGGACGTGAGAACAGACGCGCCGAGCCCAAGAAAGCTCGTTCTTGTTCCCTCGACATCTCTAGAGCCGGACGAAGTGCAGCCAGAAGTGACCACCAACAACGCCATGGCCACCATTCTGCCCTTCATGGAAAGCCCCGATCAAGAAAATTAACCCTGTTATAACATGTCATTACAGTGGTAGGCTCTGCTTTGGCACGACCATTGGTAATCCGTCCACAAGATAGAATTTGGCTCGCTGGTAAGTCTTTGGACGGCTAGGATCTTGGGGCCTTAACTAAGAACCCTGCTCTACCAAGATTGCTTCGCTGTTTAGGGAGACTCTTTCCCTGTTACCTTGCCCTGTCCTTATAGAATAAACACTTGATATTATTATAAGATAACCAGAGCACCGAGGCCGGATGGCCAGGATCGCCCGGAAGATCAAGCGTTACCCATCCGATTTGACGGATGAGGAATGGGCACGGATCGCGCCCCCTCATGCCCAAACCGGGTCGCCGTGGCCGATCCCGAGAGATCGAATTCCGGGAGGTGATTAACGCAATGCGTTATCTGGTGCGTTGTGGCTGCGGCTGGCGGGATCCACTTCGGGCACTGGCGGACGGTCTATGGCTGGTCCCGCGAACTGGCCCGCCGCTTCCTGTTCCAAACCCTTCACGACGTCGAGTTGATGCTGGATCGTGAGCGGTCCGGACGTAAGGCAAGCCCGACGGCGGCCGTGATCGACAGCCAGTCGGTCAAGGCTCCCCATGCCGCAACAAGAGGTTACGATGCCGGCAGGAAGATTGTCGGCCGCAAGCGTCACATCGCAGTCGACACCGACGGGCAGCTCCTGATGGTCAACCTGACCGCGGCCGACATCTCCGACAGCGCCTATGACAGGCTCACGCTGATGGACAAGGCCGCCTATCTCGACTTCGCCCTCGAGATCATCCGCCGTCGTAACGAGGCCCAGGACTTCTAGATCCTGCCCCGCCGCTGGGACGTGGAACGGACTTGCGGATGGATAATCCGCTGGCGGCGGCTCGTGCGCGACTACGAACGCCGCATCGACATCTCACACACTATGATCCTCGTTGCAATGGGCGGAAATCTCATCCGAAGAAACGCACATCCCCGATTTCCAAACAGGCTCTTAGACGGGGACTTGCCTCTTCGTCGCACTGAGTAACGACTGCTTTTTTAGCGCGACCCCGTAAAGGTCAACTCATCACGCCAATGCGGAACTTCGGCTGAGGTCCGAGACGTGCCAAGAGCCGAAGTTTTTGCTATGCTCCATTCTCTGTTTCAAGACCATGGTGTGAGCTGACGCAAGTAACCCTGAAAAGAAAATGCCGGGCCAAAGGCCCGGCATGAAGTGAGGCTCGACAAACAGTCAAAACCTTTCAGAGGGAACGGCCGACCCGGCAGCGCCGGGAGGAAGAAAAGCGATGCCGCGTTGAAATCAGCCGCTGCTGATATCGTCCGCATTGCGCTTATTTGCAATGCAGCATGCCTCATGAAAGAGCTCCGTTACAGAGATAGTCGTGCTCGCAAAATGCCTGCATCGTTATCGTCCATCACCTTCTGAGGTGCAGGTCTCAAATCCTGCGGCGGCGAGCCAGATTGCTGGAGGAGAGGCAAAGCAGTTCGAAGAGTACCTGTGCACCTGCATGTGCCGTATTGCTCGTCGCATCATATTGCGGTGCGACCTCCACGACATCGCCTCCTATGATGTCGATGCCGATGAGGCCGCGCAAAATCTCCAGGACCTCGCGCGGTTGGAGGCCGCCCACCTCCGGTGTGCCTGTTCCCGGTGCGAACCCCGGATCAAGGCTGTCGATATCGAAGGATACATAGGTCGGGCCGTCGCCGACGACAGCGCGGGCTTTCTCGATGACGGCGGCAATTCCCATTTTCGGCACTTCCTCGGCGTGAATCACCGTCATGCCGGACACATAGGAGAACTCCCATAGATACTCGGCCCCACCACGAATGCCGATCTGGATGACGCGTTCCGGGTCCAATGTGCCCTCCAGAACCGCCTGACGGAACGGTCCGCCGTGATGAAACTTGGAGTTCTCATAGATGCCGCCGGTGTCGCAATGAGCATCGATGTGAATCATGCCCACAGGCCGGTCCTTGCCGACAGCCGCAAGGATGGCTCGGGTAATTGAATGATCGCCCCCGACCGCGAGCGGCAGAACTCCAGCGCTAACAACTCTCCTGAAGAAGTCCTCAATATCGGCGTGACAAGACTCGAGACTGAAACGGCTGCGGAACGGCACATCGCCGATATCGGCTACCTTTGCGTCCGCCATAGGCGTCATTCGCAGGACATGTTCATAGGGCCCGATGCGCTCGATAGCGCGCACCGCGCGGGGCCCGAGGCGAGCGCCGGCCCGATTTGTGACGCCGAGATCCATCGGCACGCCGATGAGTGCCACGTCGAGCCCGCCGAAATCAGGCAGTTCAACCACATCTGGGCGAAATGGCGCATCCAGGAAAGTTGCTGGATCGGCGAACGGCCATTTGCGTCGGTCACTTTCCGAAAACTGGAGGCTTGCTGCCTTACGGAAGTCCGCATCATCAATGTCGCCGCCGGTCGCGCCTTGGTAGCGGGCCCGTAGAGCTTCGAGCTTGTTCTGGTCCATGATCGTCTTCTCCAGTCGCTAAGAACATCATCGAAAGATCTTCGGGCGCGTTTGAGCAGAGCGCACTGCGTCCTCCAGCCACCGAACATCGTCCTGCCCCCACAGGCCAAGCACGCCGTCGATCAAGCGCTGGGTGCGAGTATCATCCAGAGACATGGCAGCAAGGCTGCGGATCTTCACGAAATAGGCCTCGTCCGTGACCGGGTTCGCTGGAGAGCCGAGCGCCATCGGCACCCGTATTTCGTCCGTACGGCCATCACGCGCCACCACCTTCACAAAGGGCTCGTCATTGGCCTCAATGGTGGGGTCGACGATCTGGTTGACCCGATTCATCGCGGCCAGAACCAACGGATTCCGCCGCTCACTCGCCGCATAGGCCGTCAGACCGGCGTGTCCCAGGACAAGGCGCGCCGCAAGGGCGTAGGGCAGGCTCATCTGCGCAAACGGCAGTGTGACGACGTCCTGGCCACCGCACATCTCGAAGAGGAAGGGACTGAGCCGCACGTCGATTCGCTCGACATCGTCCGCCGTCAGGCCATTGCGTTCAAGGATCATTCCCAACGCGTCGATCGACGAATGCGTACCACGGCAGGAGGCGTAGGGTTTCAGCGACACTCGTTCCAGGCGCCAGCGTTCGCCGAGCTCGACCGTCAACGCGTCCGGTTGGGCCGAAGTGGATGCAAAGGTCGCCAGAAAGCCGCCCCAGACGTCCTCAAAGACCCGGGAGGGGCCAGTAACGCCGGCGCGTGCCAGAAGCGCCGCGAACAGACCGCCTTCGGCAGCCTTCCCCGCATGGATCCGCTTGGTCTGGCTTCCGTCGTGAATGAATGCCCAGAGGCCGCCGCTGAAGCTCGCCGCATGCCCGAGGGCATGCACGACCCCTTCGGTATCAAGCTGAAGAATGCGTGCCGCGGCGACCGCTGCGCCGAAGGTGCCGCAGGTGGCCGTGGAGTGCCAACCGGCCTCATTGTGTGGCGAATATCCCCCGCAGGCTTCCAGGACACGACGTGCAATCTCGTATCCGAGAACGATCGCGTGCAGGAACTCCTCGCCGCTGACCGGACGGTCCGCGAGATTAAGCGCCGCCAATGCGGCGGGAAGAACGACGGCGCCCGAATGGTCGCATCCGCCGGTGTCATCCAGCTCGAAGGCGTGGCAGGCAATGCCATTGACGAGGGTTGCGGAGCGAGCCGACAGAGCCTCGCTCGTTCCCCAGACAGGAACGTTTCCCTGTGGTTCGGTGGCCCGGATCAGGTCGAGCGCCGCCTGTGCTTCTTGCGAAGCGGCGCCTGCGATCCCGCATGCGAGCGTATCGAGGATGTGACGCGCCGCCTTCGTTCGAATGACGAGCGGAAGATCCGATGGAGCGGTCGTGGTAACGAACTGGGCGAGCGTGACCGCGCGCGGCGTCCCGGCATGCGTGCTCATGAGCTTGGCGATCCTGCTGATCCTGTAAGGCCGACAAACGGGAGATTATCAGCGGACGTGACGCCAGTCCCGTGAGGAACCGGCGCCACGACAGATGTTATTTCGCCGGAGCGGCTTCACCGTTGATCATAACAGAGTCGACTTTGGCGGAGGACAGTTCCCACTTCTTGAGTACCTCTGCGTAAGTGCCGTCCTTGATCATCTCGGCGAAGGCCTTGGCGACCGCATCGCGAAGTTGGGCATCCTTCTTGGCGAAACCCATGCCCTGATAAACGGAGGTGAAGGGCTCGCCGATGATCGCATAGGTATTCGGCTCAAGGCCCATCAGATAGGGCAGGGTCTCAGAGCCCTGCACGGCAGCGTCCAGACGCTTCTGGCGAAGCTGCGTGCGCGCATCCGCCGAACCCTCCGTGCCGACGATCTTCAGAGCCGGCTTTCCGGCCGCCTCGCAGGCGGTCTTGCTCCAGGTCTCCATCTCCTTGGGGAACGAGGTACGGCGGCTTGCGCCGACGGTCTTGCCGCAAAGATCAGCCGGGGTCTTGTATTCATCCTTGCGGTCGGCCGTCGTATAGAACTGTGCGCCGGATTCCAGGTAATCGACGAAGTCGAGCGTATCCCGGCGAGTGGGCAGATCGCTCATGCCCGACAGAATCATGTCGGCGCGGCCCGTGGTCAGGGCGCTCACCATCTGCTCGAAGCTGATCTCCTCCCATTTGATCTCGACGCCGAGTTTCTTTGCGAGTGCATTGCCGAGGTCGATATCGAGGCCGGTGAGCGTGTTCGTTTTCGGATCCTTGAACTCAAGCGGCGGGTAGTTCGGCACATTGGCCACGACGATGGTTTTCTTGGACGCAATCCGCTCCGGCAGTTCCTGCGCCATCGCGACGCCGCCGGCCGCGATGAGAGCGACGATGGAGCAGAGGATAGTTCTTGATGTCATTGTAGGTTCCCTTCACTTTTGTGGTTGCTGACAATCTCATTTATGCACGGCCGAGATGAACTCCCGGGTGCGCGCCTGTTGCGGGCTTGCGAGAATGGAACGCGAGTCTCCGATCTCCACGAGCTGCCCCTGATCCATAAACGCCGTGCGGTGGCTTACCTCGCGGGCGAAGCCCAATTCGTGCGTCACGACGATCATCGTCATTCCGGTCTGCGCCAGGTCCCGCATCACATTCAGGACTTCGCCGACGAGCTCCGGATCCAGCGCCGAAGTCGGCTCGTCGAACAGCAGCAGTTGAGGCCGCATGGCGAGCGCTCGGGCGATTGCGACGCGCTGCTGCTGGCCGCCGGAGAGATGTGCCGGATAGACGTCGCGCTTATCGATGAGGCCGACACGGTCCAGCAATGCGTGGGCGCGGTCCCTTGCCTCGTTTCTGTTCTCCTTCAGCACCTGCACGGGGCCTTCGATGATGTTCTCCGTGACCGTGAGGTGCGGAAAGAGATTGAAGCGTTGAAAGACCATGCCGATGGATCGCCTCTGCCGGGCGATCTGCGCATCATCGAGTTCATAGAGGTTGTCGCCTTCGCGCCGGAAGCCGACCAGTTCACCGCCCACCCAGATGGCACCACCGTCGATGCGCTCAAGCTGGTTGATGCACCGCAGGAAGGTGCTCTTGCCCGAGCCCGACGGCCCGATGATGCACAGCACCTCGCCCTTCTGTACTTTGACGTTGATGCCCTTCAGGACCTCCAGCGGGCCGAAGTGCTTACGGACATCGGCCGCGACGACGAGCGGGGCGTCAGGAGAGAGATTCTGCACGTCCATAGCCTGCTCCTCTTCACTTCGCATTGCCGGCGACGGCCACGCCCTTGGAGAAATACTTTTCGATCCGCCCCTGGATCAGGCTTAAGATCGTGACCACGGCGAGGTACCAGATTGCCGCCACGATCAGGAGTTCGATGACGCGCGAGTTGGCGTAGTAGATGTTCTGCGCGCTATGGAGGATCTCGGCGTACTGAATGACGCTCGCGAGGGACGTGAGCTTGACCATGCCGATGAACTCGTTGCCGACCGGCGGGACGATCACGCGCATCGCCTGTGGCATGATGATCCGGCGCAGCATCTGCAACCGCGTCATGCCGATGGTCTGCGCCGCCTCGTATTGCCCCCGGTCGACCGAGAGCAAACCGGCGCGCACGACTTCCGCCGTGAAGGCCCCCTGCTGAATGCCGAGCCCGAGGAGCGCTGCCACGAAAGGTGTCATGACTTCGACGGTTTTCACCGAGAACAGGCCAGGAATTCCGATGGTCGGGAAAACCAGCGCCAGGTTGAACCAGATCAGCAATTGCAGCAGCGCGGGGATAGCGCGGAAGAACCAGACATAGCCCAAAGCCGTCGTCGAGAGGACCGGGTTCTCGGACAGGCGCATGATGGCGAAAACAATTCCGAGGACGATGCCCAGAACCATGGCGAGGATGGCCATCACGATGGTGTTGACGAGACCGCTCATGATGGCCGGCACTGTCAGGAACTCACCGACGAACCTCCATTCGATCTGCCCGACCGCAAAGGCATGGACGATGACGGCAAGCGCCGCGATCACAAACGCGGCAGCGAGCATCCGCCCGTAGTGGCGGCGCGGGATGAGCGTGAGGTGACTGACTTGATAGACTGTATCGGTCATGGGCCTGTTCTTTCTTCGCTGTTCTTCTTCATGCCTGCCAATCTTTTACGCTCACAACGATTTTTCCAACATGGCTGCCGCTCTCCATGTAGCGGTGCGCCTCGGCCATCTCGGCCAATGGGAAGATTCGGTCAATCACCGGCGCGATTGCCCCGCGTTCTACATGGGGCCACAGATCCCGCCCCACTCCCTCGACGATCCGGGCCTTGGCCTCGAGCGTCCGGTCCCTGAGCGACGTGGTGAAGAGAGAAGCGCGCTTGGCCATCATGCGGCCCAGCGGGATTTCCGCGTCGCGTCCGCTCTGCAGGCCGATCATGGCGATCCGACCATCGGGCGCAAGCGCTTCGATGTTACGGACGAGGTAGGCTGCGCCCATATTGTCGAGGATGATATCAGCGCCGCGCTGTCCGGTAGCATCCTTGACGATAGCCACGAAATCCTCGTCGCGATAGGAAATGGCGCGCTCGGCTCCGAATTCGACGCAACGTTGCATCTTACTGCCACTGCCCGCAGTGGCAAAAACCCGTGCGCCGATCGCGCGGGCCGCCTGGACGGCGAAGGTACCGATGCCGCCCGCGCCGCCATGGACGAGAAGAACGTCGCCCGCGCGGAGCGCCGCGATATCGACGAGATTGGACCACACGGTGCACGCCGCCTCGGGCAGTGCCGCCGCCGAGACGAGATCGACATTGCGCGGGCGCCGAAGGAGTTGGGTGGCGGGAACCGCCACCCTCTCGGCATAGGCGCCACCGGAGACCAATGCGCAGACCTCATCTCCCACGTTCCAGCCCTCGACGTCAGATCCGAGGGCGAGGATCGTCCCGGAACATTCGATGCCGAGGATGCCTGGCAGCGTCGCCGGTGTTCCGTAGGTTCCCTTCCGCTGTAGGAGATCGGCGAAGTTCAGCGCGGTTGCGTGAACATCGATGACGACCCCGCTTGAGGAAGGGTGCGGATCGGGGACTTCGGCCAGAACCAAGGCCTCTGGTCCACCGGTGTGGGGCAGAATGACAGCACGCATGACAGTCCCCGAAACAAGCCGGCTCAGGTGCCAGCGTCGATCTTCACTTCAGTCACGGCTTGGCGTTCAAGGCCGAACTTCTGCAGCGCCTGCTTGTAAGCTCCACTCTTGATCGTCGCCGTCAGGGCCGCAGCGACGGCGTCCCGCAAGGCGGCGTCGTTCTTGTTGAATGCGAAGCCGAAGAGCGTCTTGGTCAGAGGCTCGCCCGCCAGGACATAGGTGTTCGGTTCATCTGCCATGAGATAGGCGACATATTCGGGGCCCAGGACCGCCGCATCGAGGCGTCCCTGCTTGAGGTCGAGGCGCGTCGCCGTGGCGCCGGCCGTGCCGTTGACGCTTGCGGCAGGTTTGCCGGCAGCGACACAGTTCTTCTCGCTCCAGGCCTGCAGGACCGGGAAATAGTTCGTCGTGCGCGGCGCACCCACGGTCTTTCCGCACAGATCGGCTTCAGTCTTGATGCTGTCTTTCTTCGACGTGACGGTGAAGGGTTGTGAACCGGTTACCAGATAGTCGACGAAAGTCAGCTTTTCCCGCCGCGACGGCAGATCGCTGATTGCGGTGCCGATCATGTCGATACGGCCTGTGGTGAGAGAGGTCATGAGCTGCTCGAAGCTCATCTCCTCCCACTTCACCTTGACCCCGAGCTCCTTGGCGATGCTTTCGACGAGATCGATGTTCACGCCAATCCGCTCGTTAGTCTTCGGATCCTTGTAGGCCATGGGCGGATAGGTGGACTCGATGCCTACCGTGATGGCACCGGCAGCCTTCACCTTCTCTGGGAGATTGACGCTCTGTGCCGATACGACTGCCGGCACGAGCATTGCGAGAGCCGCTCCGAGCGCGGCATGGCCGAAGGTCCGAGCGGACCGATTTCTTCTTGTCATCATCTGGTTCCCTTTGGCTAGCGAAAGGCTGCGGTTGCTCCGCGGCTCGTTGCTTTTGTTAAGGGGATCTCGGGCCTGGCGTGCTTCCTCCACACCGGACCCGATCAGGCGTCGATCAAATTTGGGCCCAGCGACGCTGGCGAGTGATAGTCTCCTTCAGGCGTGCGATCTGTTCTGCAACCCGCACCGGCGCGGTTCCGCCGTAGCCCGTGCGCGCGGCGACGGCAGCCTCCGGCGTGAGACAGCCAAGCATCTCCTTGCCCAGGCGCCGATCAACAGCTTGGAGATCGGTGGGCGCCAGATCCGAAAGCTCGATATTCTTTTCCTCGCAATAGCGCACCAGCGCACCGGTGATCTCATGCGCTTCGCTGAAGGGCACACCATTGCGGGCGAGCCAGTCGGCGACCTCCGTCGCAAGCGTAAAGCCCTCGGTCGCTTGGGCCCTGACACGGGAGACATCGACCCGCATGGTGGCGATCATGCCCGACATGGCCGGCAGAACCACTTCGAGGGTGTCGATGGCCTCGAAGGCCGCCCATTTGTCTTCTGAGAGGTCGCGGTTATAGGCGAAGGGAAGCCCTTTCAGAGCGGTCATCATCGCATTGAGACCGCCGATCAGGCGCGCGGCGCGGCCACGGGTCAGTTCCGCAATATCCGCATTCTTTTTCTGCGGCATGATCGAGGAGCCGGTCGCATATCCGTCATCGAGAACGACCCAACGGAACTGGCGCGACGACCAGAGGAACACCTCCTCCGCCAGACGCGAGAGGTTCACGCCAATCATTGCGGAGACAAACAGGAATTCCGCCACATGATCGCGGCTCCCGACCGCATCGATCGAATTCTCGCAGGCCGACTCGTAACCGAGCTCCTTGGCTGAGAGTTCAGGATGGAGCGCAATGGCGGAACCCGCCAGCGCCGCAGCACCGAGCGGCGAGCGTGACGAGCGACGGTCCCAATCCTGCAGACGCTCGATATCCCGCGAGAATCCCTGAGCATGAGCCAGAAGCTGATGAGCGAACGTGACCGGCTGGGCAGGCTGCAGATGCGTAAACCCCGGGGCGAGCGTGTTCTGGTGCTCACTGGCCTGCGCGATCAACGCCTCCTGGAGTGCAAGCAGATCGTTCGCAATCCGCTTCGCCGCGCGGCGCAGATGGAGCTTGAGATCGTTCGCGGCCTGATCGTTGCGCGACCGCCCCGCCCGAAGCTTGCCGCCGAGCGGACCGAGGCGCTCCACGAGGACGCGTTCAAGGAAGGTATGCACGTCCTCATCGGCGGAGGAAGGCGCGATGTTTCCTTGAGCGAAATCCTCACCGATCGCTGCGAGGGCCTCGCTGATCCTGTCACCTTCGTCCTGCGTCAGGATACCGGCGCGCACCAATTCTCTCGCATGGGCGATGGAGGATTGGAGATCTTCCGGAACGAGACGGAAGTAAGTCTCGGGTGCGCGTGAGAGGCGCATCAGGGCGGCGGAGGGAGGCGTCCGGAACCTTGCTCCCCAGAGTCGAACGGGTTGGGTCATTGGTATTCCTCTTGACTAAGGAATGCTTGCACCCGTTTCCCGTATGGACAATTGAATTGATTTCCCCGACGATAGTCCAAAATGGAATAGAAACTCTGTATCACAAAAGGACGACGGAGTTCGATGGCGAGGACGCACCTACCGAGTACGATCGGATTGCGGGTCGTGGCGGCGCTGGCGCAGCACGGCACTGTGTCCTCCGCGGCGGATGCGCTCCACCTCACCCAGAGCGCTGTGAGCAAGCAGCTCAAGAACATCGAGATGCTTGTCGGAGCGGCGCTCTTCGACCGCACGAATCAGGGGCTGTCTCCCACGGAAGCCGGGATGATCTATGTCGAGCAGGCCCGCATTGCGCTCGGCGCGATGGAAACCGCTGCGGTTCGCGTGGCAACCTTGCGCCGCTCCGAACCGGCGATCCGGCTTCACGTTCTTCCTATTCTCGGCGATCGATGGTTCATGCCCCGCTTCTCGCGCTTTGCGGAGCTTCACCCACAGATCGAGGTCGAGTTCACGACCTTCGCATCGGGCGACACCGTGGAGGAAGCGGATGCGGTCTTTCGCTTCGGCGACGGACAATGGCCCGGCTGGCAGGCGGATTACGTCCTGGGACGCGATGTGATCCTCGTCGGATCACCGCAACTCGTCGCCCGGGGTGGCGGGATAGATTCACTGGAGGATCTTCGCCGTTATCCGGCACTCGAGCACCGCCAGACGCCGTTGCGCTGGAGCGATTTTGCTCAGGCATTGCACCTCGACGAGTTCGTGCCGGCCCGGATTACCCGCTTCGGCTATTATTCTCTGGTCATTCGTGCCGCCATCGGTGGCCAGGGCTTGGCTCTCGTGCCGCGCAGCCTCATCCCCGACGAGCTTGCAAGTGGCCAACTGATCAATCCGCTTGGCCTTGGATATGCAAGCCGGAATTGCTACTGGCTGACGACGCCTGCGAACAAGGCGCTCAGCGCAGGTCTGGTTACTCTGCGTGAATGGCTTCTCGAGGAGGCTCGGCAATCAGAGCCCCTGGAGGAGGCGGCGCTCCTACAAGATGTCGCCTCCTGAGGGCTTATCGCGCCGCGCGTTCGCACGCCTCGAAATGTTCCGTGATCTCGCGCCCCGTCGTCCACCATACGTCGTCGTAGCGCCGGACATATTGCAGGAACTCTTCGAGAATTCGATAGCGCATTGGGCGTCCGGAGACCTGCGGATGCATGATCATCGTTGCTACACCGCCCCATTCCCGCGTCTGATCGAACTCATCGCGCCAGATGGACAGCACCTCCTCGCGGCCGAACAGGGCGCGTGGGCTCATACGGTGCGTGATGCCGAAGTTCCAATCGTCGAAGCTGTAATTGACCGGGATTTCCACGGGCCCCGGTCCATCCGGCAGGACATGGCGATATGGCCGGATATCGTCACGCCAGGAACTGGAATAGCGGATGCCGCGGTCCCGCAACAGAGCGAGAAGTTCGATGAAACTTTCGCCCGAAGGGGCACGATAGCCGATGGGAACCACGCCAAGAATGCGCTTGAGGGCGTCAAATCCGCGATCCACCTCCTCCACCATGGTGGCGAGATCACCGGGCTCCGGCCGCAGATGCCAATAGCCGTGATGGCCGATTTCGTGGCCCGCCTTCAGGATGGCCTCGCAGGCGGCCGGATGCGCCTCGACGGTCCATCCCGTGATGAAGAAAGTCGCCTTGACCTCATAACGGGCCAGCAATTCGAGGAGCTTCGGAATGCCGACCCGAGCCTCGTACCCTCCGTACGACATAGTGACGAGGCGATCTGCATTGCAGCGGTCCATGCCGAGCCAGACGGATTCCGCATCCACGTCAAAGCCGGGGAACAAGGCGCATTGCTTGCCATTCGGCCATGGAAAGTCAGGAGCGGGAAGAGCTAAATTCGCAGGACGTGGAGCGGTCTCGGTCGACATGGCGTTCTCTCTACGGGTGCTTGATGCTGCCAGCCTGCAGACATTTGGCAATTGAATAGTTTTCCACTCTGCCAGTCGCGGATGGAATAGGCGATTCTCAAGTGTCCGGCCATCCGGTCGCTAAAGCACCCAACATCTCTGTTGGAAGTGTATAGTACACCTTCTCCTTCGCGACAGCTCCAAGTGCGCTATAGAGCCTCTGCGCCGCGACATTATCGCTGTCCGTCGTAAAGTCTATCCGCCCGATATCGTTCTTGATTGCAAAACCGGCGAGAAAGCCCAAAATGCGGGTGCCGATGCCGAGCCCCCGGGCGGTCTCGACCACGTAGAGATCTTTCAGATACAGCAGCCCCCGCAAATCTCGCCCAGGCCGCAGGATCGCCAAACAAGCAAGGCCGACTTCTCGTCCCGCCCCATCCCTCGCAAGTACAAATCGAGTGCCTTCATGGCAGGCAATGGTTTCTTCCACTATCCGGCGATAATCAGCCTCAGGCCGAAGACCCTCACCTGGACGGTAATGACGGTCCATTTCCTGCACCAACTGCGCCACAGCAGCGGCGTCTCCAATGTTCGCAAATCGGATATCGTCAGCCATCACTGGGCCGCTATTGAGGAATCGAACCTAGATTAATCATTCGCCTGAAGGTCTGCAAAGGGTCAACCCGCAAACTATCTCGCTGATCGGGAAGGTCTGGTGTTCCCTGCTTGAGCAGACAGTCGTCTCCCTTCCGCCTCGTGCCATGAGCGACCCTTTGGTCAACGCACAGCCGAGCCTACCTAGCTCGGTAGCACAGCGCACCGACCAGCAAGGCGACTGCCCGCGAGGTCTGCCGGTGAATGGGATAGTACAGATGGTAGCCGGACCAGGGCTGGCGCCGGTTCGCAGCACTTGGATCCGCCGTCCCTCGTCGGCTGGGGCTGCGCCTGCGCCTGGGGCAGGTGCGCCAAGCCTAACCCGCACAAACCGTATAGCGCTTGGCGGCGAAATGTATCAATTGCGATAGCGCAGTGCGTCAATCAGCACGGCGAGAGCGGGCGGATGTTGCCGCCGGTTCGGATAGTAGAGGTGATAGCCCTCGAAGGTCTTGCGCCAGTCGGCTAGTACCTCGACCAGCTCTCCGCTGGCGATATGGCTGGCCACGAAATCGAGCGGCAGGTAGGCTAGGCCGAAGCCAGCAAGGCATGCCTGGCGTACCTGTACGACGCTGGTGAAGACGAGCCTGCCTTCCGTCGTAACGCGCAGATCTTTTCCACCCTTGCTGAATGTCCAGGCGAAGAACTCGCCGTGAGTGGGAAGGCGCAGATTGATGCAGACGTGATCAGACAGGTCTTGCGGTCGTTTTGGCGGTTTCCGCTCTGCGAAGCAGGACGGTGCGCCCACGATGGCCATGGGGATGTCCGGCCCGATGCGGAGCGCGATCATATCCTTCGACACGAGCTTTCCACGACGGACACCCGCATCGAAGCGCTCGCGGACGACATCGGTGCGACCGTAATCCGTCACCAGTTCGACATTGATCTCCGGATAGAAAGCCAGAAATCGCTCCAGCGCCGGCCACAGCAGGCTGAGGATCGCATACTCGTCGGCTGACAGACGGATCGTGCCTGACGGTCGCTCGCGTAGCGAACTGAGCTGGGCGAAGCCGCGGTCGATCTGTTCCAGCGCAGGCGCCACCTCCGATAGCAGCCTTTCGCCTGCCTCTGTCGGTGAGACATTTCGCGTCGTGCGATTGAGAAGACGGATTCCCACCCGCTCTTCCAGATTGCGCACGGTCTGGCTGAGGGCGGATTGGGAGACGCCGAGCCGCGCCGCTGCACGCGTGAAGCTGCCTTCCTCTGCGATGATGACGAAGGCGTTCAGATCGCGGAGGTTCTCGTTCGACATTCATAAGCTCCGCTAATCATGGAATCCCGATTGAGCTGTCTAATCTAAAATCGGAAGAAGCGCTATCTTCAGGTCAATCGAATGAGACCGGAAGCCGAGCATGAAATCCCTAACGTTCAAGAAGGGCTCGATCGAGATGGCTGCAAACCTGCATCTCCCTGCCGACTTCAACGAGCAGAAGCCCTATCCGGCTATCGTCGTCACTCATCCCGCTGGCGGCGTGAAGGAGCAGACGGCAGGTATTTATGCTGGCAAGCTTGCCGCGGAGGGTTTCGTCGCCATCGCCTTCGACGCGTTCTATCAGGGCGAGAGCAGCGGCGAGCCGCGCCAGCTCGAAAACCCCTGTGCGCGTGTCGAGGACATCAGTGCCGCGGTCGATTATCTGACGAGCCTACCCTACGTCGATCATGACCGCATCGGCGCCATGGGCATCTGCGCTGGCGGCGCCTATACCGTGACCGCCGCTCTGGGCGATCGTCGCATCAAAGCCGTGGGCATCGTCAGCGCCACCAACTACGGCACGATCCTGCGCAATGGCTGGGAAGGGCGCGACGATCTGAGCACGGCGGTCGCGATGCTGGAGAACGCCGTGAAGGCCCGCACTGAAGAAGCCAACGGCGCCGAGACGGGCTACTATCCAATCGTGCCGCAAACTGAAGAAGCGCCCAACGCCGATCTGGCCGAGGCGGTCGAGTATTACCGTACCCTGCGGGCCCAGTGCTCCACGTCGCCGAGCATCGCCCCGACGCGCAGCCTGATGCAACTTTTCACCTTCAACGCCTTCCATATGGTGGATCTGTTCCTGACCCAGCCGATCCAGATCGTCGCGGGCGAGAATGCGGGCACGCGTTGGATCAGCGAAGACCTGTTCCGCCGTGCCGCCAGCAAGGACAAGCACCTGCACATCGTTCCAGGCGGAACGCATGTCGGCATGTATGACAAGCCGGATCTGGTGGCCGAATCCATGTCGAAGCTCGGCCCCTTCTTCAAGGCCAAACTCTGAGCACGAGCGCCGCTCAGGCATGATGTCTGAGCGGCTGCTCCAGTTAAAAGCGAAAGGTTCGAGGAATGAAAGCCGTTACCTTCAAGAACAAAACCTGGGACGTGGCTGCCAATCTCCACTTGCCCAGCAGCTTCGACGGGTCGAAGAAATATCCAGCCATCGTCGTGGCTCACCCGATCAGCTCCTGCAAGGAGCAGACGGCGGGGATCTACGCTTCGAAGCTGGCCGAACTGGGCTATGTTTGCCTAGCGTTCGACGCTTCGACGCAGGGCGCGAGCGGCGGGCTCGGCAAATATCTGGAAGATCCGGCGACCCGCGTCGAGGATTTCCGTTGCGCTGTCGATTATCTGGTGGCGCACGGCTTCGTCGACGAGAACTGCATCGGCGTGCTCGGCATCTGTGGCGGGGGCGGTTATGCCGTGCACGCAGCCATGACGGAGCGCCGCTTCAAGGCGGTCGGCACGGTCGTTGGCGCTAATTACGGCCGACTCTGCCGCGAAGGCGATCTGTCAGCCGATGCGGCAATCAAAGCACTGGAAGGCATCAGCGCGCAGCGCACTGCCGAGGTTCGCGGGGCAGAACCGGCGCTTACCACCTATATCCCACAATCCAAGACGCAGCTTGAATCCTACGGCATTACGGACGTTGATGTCGTCGAGGCCGTTGACTACTACACTACACAGCGCGGTCAGAAGCCCGGCTCACCCAACAAGCTGAACGTTGTCAGCACTGGCGCGGCCTTTAGCTGGGATGCTTTCCATTTGGCGGAGAAGCTGCTGACCCAACCTCTGCAAATCATTGTCGGCGGCGGCCAGGCGGGAGCTTTCGGCTCCTACCGCGACGGCTTCGAGCTGTTCAACAAGGCTCGATCCGAGAAGAAGAGCATTCTCGTCGTCCCCGGCGCCACGCACTACGATATGTACGACAAGTCCGATTGCGTTGATCAGGCTGTTGCGAAGCTCAAGGAGTTCTACGCCGAGAACCTCTGAGCCGATGCCGTTCACCGTTGAAGAGGACGTTGTAGGCGTAAGGATCAGGCGTCCTCACGCCTACAATGGCAACTTTCCTTCACAGGGTTCTGTTGCAGCTTTGAAGGAGAGCATGAGGTTTCGTGGGGCGGGCAGTGAGAGGGCCGTCTCCGTGAGGCTGCGACCAAACCAAATCGCCCGCGGCGCGACGACAGCTAAGGCCGCGGGCGATGTTGTTGCCCTACGTTTCCTTAAGCTCTCCTCAGAGCCGCAGCCCGGGTGAGTTCATGGCTGGGGTGGCGCACGTCCATGCCGGCATCGTGCAGCATTAGTGCATCGTGCGGACCCAGCGAGCCGCGCTAGCGAAAAGTGGACCCGGTTTTCCGCGCAACCGTGCGCTACTCCAGAGAGGATGCATCGGATCGAATCCCAAAAGTGGAATCCACTTTTGGGATTCGATCCGATGCTATAGGTCGCTGAAATCGACGAGGTCGCTGTTGATGATGCGGCGCATCTGTTCGGCAGCGAGGAGGCATTGTTCGACGATCTCACCAGCCACCTGACGCGGTAGGGCATCGCCGCCAAGGCGGCCGTAGCCGGTGCCCCGGGCGCGGCCAGGGCGGTCGCTCGCTACGGCGCGGGCGGCGGCGTGTCGAGCGGCCGAACCGCAGACACGGTCGCGATGCTGTCTATCCGGAGCTTACGGGTCGCCCCCGACAAGCTCAGCGCTCTGCACCGGCTCGGCATCGAGCGGGTGGGTTAACGCGATATTCGGCACGTGCGATCGCACTGAGCGATCGGTATTAGCAGCCCCTCGCAATCGCCGCCAAATCACCTTGGTCCAGCCAACAGCTTGACCACCCGCCATTCTCTCAGTCACAGACCAAGCCCTTGAGTAATGCGATCCTGACGGGGACATTGCCATCGCAATGCCTCGGGATCTTCTCTTCACTCTAGGGCTCCGTTACGGCGTAGTACTGGACTTCGAGAAGAATACAGCCGGCCTTGGATACGAATGGCCCATGAGGTGTTCCGGGGGGACGAAGCGAATACGTTAGACCTGAGGCAGTATCAGGTTCATCACCATCGACTGCTGCAAGCTGTCCATTAAGCACGAACACTTCCTCCCAGTAGTCATGAACCAAGGCGGTTGTGGTAGATGCCCCGGGAGCAAACCTTACGAGACGCGTCCGGCCTCCCGTCTTACTCGTTTCGCTCAAGTCATCCGTCAAGATTTTCACGTCTAGCCCGAGGAAACCTGGTAGGGCCTTCCAGCCAGTATCAAAGTCAAGGCGCTGCATTTCAACGTGGCTGCGGCGAGCTCTCATTATACTAGGCCTCGACCAATTGGATCCCAGGAATCTTGTCAATTAAACGCGCGCTGATCAGCTTGGCAGCCGCCTCTCGGCATCAGACCTTAGCGATCTCCTGCTTC
>NZ_JBQWEL010000029.1:0-58499 GCF_052658925.1 Microvirga medicaginis
TTCGCCATGCAGGCGTTTCCCTTTTCCTTGCTGCAAGCTCTCGTTGGCGATGGGGCCGTGGAGGCACTCTTCTCCAATGAGGCCGAACTCTCGGCGATGCTCGAAATCGAGGCCGCTCTCGCGAGGGCTCAGGCTCAAGTCGGGTTGATCGATGAGGAGGCTGCGCAAAGGATCACGGAAGTCTGTCACGCGTTCCGTCCTGACCGGGCAAAACTGGCGGAGGGACTTGCCCAGGATGGGGTTGTCGTTCCTGAATTCGTCAAGCAGCTCCGGGCGGCTGTCGGAGAGCCTCACGCCAGGTTTGTCCATCTCGGTGCGACCAGCCAGGACATCATCGATACGGCGCTCATCCTTCGCCTGAAAAGCATCATCGAGATTTTCGGAAACCGGATCGCCGAACTGGTCTCAGCCCTCCGCCACCTGCATGCGCGCGATGGCGCGGTGACGCTGATGGCTCATACGCGCATGCAACGGGCGTTGCCTTTTACCGCTGGTGACAAGATCGGCACCTGGCTGCAACCGCTGGAACGACACGCCGACAGTCTCGACAATCTCGCGCCGCGCCTTCTCGTGGTTCAGCTCGGCGGTCCCATCGGAACGCGCGGCGAGATGAAGGATCATGGCGATGCGGTTGCCGATGCCATGGCCGAAATTTTAGGTCTCGGCTATGGACCGCCCTGGCATTCGCAACGCGACCGGATCGGCGAGTTCGCGGCCTTTCTCTCGCTTCTGTCGGGAACTCTCGGCAAGATCGGGCAGGATGTCGCCCTGATGGCGCAGAACGAGATCGGCGAAGTGCGACTCGCCTCCGGCGGCGGGTCTTCTGCCATGCCGCACAAGTCCAATCCGGTGCAGGCGGAACTGCTCGTCGCCTTGGCGCGCTACAATGCGGGCCTGCTCGGTACGCTGCACCAGGCGCTCGTGCACGAGAACGAGCGGTCGGGCGCCGCATGGACCTTGGAATGGCTCGTGCTGCCTCAGATGGTGATGGCAACGGCGGCGGGATTGAACAAGGCGCAGGCGCTGGTGAGCAGCATGAGCTTCTCGCCGTCAGCAAATCCTGAACATTAGGCATCGCCGACGATGACGGTCACCCTGCCGCTTCCTCCGCAATCAGGACAAGGCCTCTGGTTCAGCTGGCCGGAGCCGCTGCAGGTCGGACAGATGTTTTCACCCGTCTGCTTGGTGCCGGGCGCATCTTCATCGCCGGGATTTTTCCTCTCTCCTTCGGCCATCGCATCATCTCCCTATTCCAGTGAACGTCGCAAAGGAGCGGCGGTTCGCTTGATGCGATGGGCAGTCTGAGGGGCAGGGACGAACAAGAACGAACAAGAGGCGCTGCATACGGCGCCATGCAGGAGGAAACGACAATGCGCACCAAGGTTGCGATCATCGGCGCGGGCCCCGCAGGCCTTCTGCTCGGGCAACTCCTGCATAAGGCGGGGATCGAGACGATCATCGTCGAGCGGCGCAGCCAGGACTACGTGCTCGGCCGTATTCGGGCAGGCGTGCTGGAGCAGGGCACCGTCGAGCTTCTGGAGAAGGCGGGCGTCGACGAGCGCATGCATGCCGAGGGCTTGGTGCATGACGGCGTGGAGTTCTGCTTCGATGGCGACAAGCACCGCTTCAACTTCCGCGAACTGATCGGGCGGACGGTCATGGTCTATGGCCAGACGGAAGTGACCCGCGATCTCATGCACGCGCGGGATGCCTCCGGAGAGGTTTCCGTCTACGAGGCCGGTGACGTCACGATCCACGATTTCGACACGAACAAGCCGAAAGTCCGGTTCACCAAGGACGGCGTCGCGCAGGAAATCGCCTGCGACTTCATTGCCGGATGCGACGGCTTTCACGGTGTGTGCCGCGCCAGCGTTCCGGTGGGGGCGCTGACGATCTATGAGCGCGTCTACCCCTTCGGCTGGCTCGGTGTGCTGGTCGATCGCCCGCCCGTGGCGGACGAACTGATCTACGCCCACCACGCGCGGGGCTTCGCCCTCTGCTCCATGCGCTCTTCCATCCGCAGCCGCTACTATGTCCAGGTGGCCTCAGGCGAGAAGGTCGAAGACTGGTCCGATGATCGGTTCTGGGATGAACTGCGTCGGCGCATGGACGAGGAAACGGCGGAAAAACTTGTCACCGGTCCCTCCATCGAGAAGTCCATCGCGCCGTTGCGCAGCTTCGTGGCCGAGCCTCTCCGCTTCGGTCGCCTGTTCCTGGCCGGCGATGCCGCTCATATCGTGCCGCCGACGGGAGCCAAGGGGCTGAACCTTGCCGCCAGCGACGTTGGAGCTCTGGCTGAGGCACTGACCGAGTTCTATCAGGAGCGCTCCTCCGCCGGGATCGACGGCTATTCGGCCCGAGTGCTGGCCCGGGTCTGGAAGGCGGAGCGGTTTTCCTGGTGGATGACCTCGATTCTCCATACCTTCCCAGAGACCGATGCCTTCGGCCGCCGGATGCAGCGGACGGAGTTCGACTACCTTGTCTCCTCAGAGGCCGCCTCCAAGTCCCTGGCCGAGAACTACACCGGATTGCCGATCTAACTCTACGGGGTGTGAACAGCCCTTAAGACCAGTATGGACATGAGGCGACCAATATGAGACCAGTTAAGGGTGACCCTGACTGGCCTTAAACCTCTTTTCCGGTCGCTGTACCGGCAATCCTTAAGCGGCTCCCGTATCAATGAGGACGGGTTGGGCCTGCATGGCCATTTGGCCTGGATCATCGACGGCGCCACGGGTCTCTCGACGGAACAGCTGACGAGCGGCGGCAGCGATGCCGCTTGGCTCGCGGGCGTTATCGGAGAAACCCTTGAAAGGCTGGCGGACGAGAATTGCCCGGCGGCCGAGTCCCTGAGGCGGCTTGAATCCGAGGTTCGGCGCAGGTTCGAGGCCGTCACAGCCCATCTTCCCGGTCACCATGTTCATCATACCCCTTCGGCATGCCTCGGCCTGATTCAGGCTCGCGAGGCCGAAGCTGGGAATCTGATGGTCGAGGGCTTCTTCCTTGGGGATGTAGTGGCTCTCGTGCAGACGGAGCAGGGCATCGTGCGCTGGACGGACGAGCGGGCGAAGCCGTTTGAGAGGAAGACGCTCGCCGCCCTGGAGGCCGGAGGCCACGGGCCGGGCCGGATGCCGGAGGCGGTGAGGCGCCAGATCCTGGAGAACCGCACCAAGCTCAATCAGCCGGAGGGCTATTGGGTCGTGAGCCCATCCTTGCCCTGGGCTGGGCGTGAGCTGCGGTTCGAGGCGCAGATACAGGCAGGCGCGGTGATCGTGCTCGCGACCGACGGCTTCATGCGCCTCGTGGATGTCTTTTCTGCTTACACGGATCACTCCCTTCACGCCGCTCTGGCCGGGGGCAGGGGAGAGGAGTTGATTGAGGAATTGCGAGCGTTGGAGCGCGGCGATCCCCGGTCGGGGGATTTTCCGCGTGTGAAGATACATGATGATGCGACAGTGCTCGTGATCGCAGCCGAGACAAGCGGCTAGAGAGAATTCCGAGGGGCAATCAACACGATACCTCTCGGTGGGAGGACCAAGGACTTCAACAATGAGGGAACCGACAATGAAACTGACCCGACGCATTCTGATGGGCGCTGCCGCCGGCAGCTTCCTGCTCTCAGGCACCGCCGCCATGGCGCAGCAGACCGAGCTGACCTTCTGGAGCTGGCGCCAGGAGGACAAGGCCTTCTACCAGGACGCCATCAAGAAGTTCCAGGCGAAGGAGCCGAACATCTCGATCAAGTTCGAGACCTATGCGCCCGAGAACTACCAGACCATTCTCTCCACGGCGCTCGCCGCCGGCCGCGGGCCGGACGTGATCCAGGTTCGCGCCTACGGCAACCTGGAGACGATTGCGACCCCTGGCTACCTGCTCGCGCTGGACAAGCAGAGCGTGCCGGAGCTGGCGAACTTCCCCGATGCGGCGCTCGCCGCCGAGACGCTGCGCGCCGACGGCAAGGTCTATGCCGTGCCCTTCGCCATGCAGGCCCAGCTCGTGGTCTACAACAAGAAGATCTTCAAGGATAACGGCGTGAACCCGCCGAAGACCTGGGACGAGCTGATGACGCTCGCTCAGACCCTGAAGTCCAAGAACATCACGCCGTTCGCCAACGGCACGGCCACCGCCTGGCAGAACGAGACCATCGTCGGCGGTCTTTTGTCCTCCATGCTCGGCAAGCAGTTCGAGGAAGACATCGTCTCCGGCAAGGCGAACTTCACCGACCCGCGTTTCGTCAACGCGCTCGCCAAGCTGAAGGACATCAGCCAGTACTTCTCGCCGAATTTCTCCGGCGTCGATTATCCGTCCTCGCAGCAGCTTTTCGTGGCGGGCCGCGCGGCCATGTTCGCGGGCGGTTCCTATGAGGTCGCCAACTTCAAGAACCAGAACCCCACGCTCGATCTCGGCGTGTTCCCGTCCCCTGTCCTGAAGGCGGGCGACCAGGCACTCATCGCGACCTATTACGATGGCGGCTATGCGGTGAATGCGAAGAGCGAGAAGAAGGAGGCGGCGCTCAAATTCGTCCGCTACCTCGCGACGCCGGAATACGGCACGGCCTTCACCAATGCCCTGAAGAACCTGTCGCCGATCAAGGGTATCAAGATCGAGGACCCGATCACGCAGGAGGTGGCGAAGCTCGCCGAGAACTCCATGTCCTACCTGATGCTCGTGCGCTTCCGCTACCAGGAGCCGAGCGGCTCGGTGCTGCTGCAGTCCAACGTGCAGAAGATGCTCGCCGGTCAGCAGACGCCTGAGCAGGCCGCTGCCGAGATCAACAAGGGCATCGCGACCTACTACAAGCCGTTCCAGAAGTAAGCTCAACCCTCGTCATCCCCGGGCTTGTCCCGGGGATCCACGTCTTTGACTCGTAGAGGCTCCCAAGACGTGGATGGCCGGGTCAAGCCCGGCCATGACGGCGGGGTGTTTCTCAAAGATCTTCCAAGGTCAATCTATGCCCGTCTCGCCCAAACAGGCCCGCACATTGAAGCATCGCAGCTGGGTGGCGTTTCTCGTCGTCCCGCCGGTCGTGTTCATGTCGCTGTTCGTGGTCTATCCGATCCTCTCGGCCTTCGCATACGCCTTCTATGAGTGGCGCGGGCTGGCGCGCGGCGAGTTCGTGGGGCTGGCCAATTTCGGGGAAGTGCTCTTCGGTGCCACCATGGCGCCGACCGTGTGGAATGCCTTCCTGCACAACGTCTATGCGCTCGTGGCGCTCATGATCATCCAGAACGGCGGCGGCTTCTTCCTCGCCTGGCTGCTCTACAAGGAGCCCTTCGGCTTCCGCTTCCACCGGGTGGCGGTGTTCGTGCCGGTGGTTCTGTCGACGATCATCGTGGGCTTCCTCTGGAAGCTCTTCCTCAACCCGAATTTCGGCATCATCAATCAGGCGTTCTATTCGGTCGGTCTCGATTCATGGGCAAAGCCCTGGCTTGGCGATTCCTCGACCGCGCTCGGCGCTCTCATCCTCGCCAATGCCTGGCACTTCGTCGGCTTCCCAGCGCTCGTCTACCTTGCCGGCATGCAGCGCATCCCCTCTGAGATCATCGAGGCGGCGCGGCTTGACGGCACCAGCGAGTGGCAGCTCCTGAAGAATATCGTGTGGCCGCTGGTGGCGCCCAGCACCACCATTCTCTTCACGCTGCTCTTTATCGGTGCATTCAACTGGTTCGAGATTCCTTATGTGATGGTGGGCCTCGACGGCTCGCCTTTCGGCACGACCGACGTGCTCGGCCTCGTCTTCTACCGCACCGCCTTCGGAAACCAGAGCGCCAGCATCCAGAACTTCGGTCTGGGCTCGGCGCTCGCCACCCTCATCTTCCTCTTCATCGTCGTCTTCGCGTCCATGCTGACCTTGTGGCTGCGCCGTCGGGAGATCCAGTTTTGATCGCCATGACCAAGTCTCCCTCGTCGCGGGAGCCCATCTCCTTCGCCTTCCTGGCGCAGGTGATCCTGATCGCGAACTCGTTCATCATGCTCTATCCGGTCGTGGTGATGGTACTCTCCGCCTTCAAGACGACGGGCGAGATCTTCGAGCATCCCTTCGCGCTGCCCGATTTCACGCAGGTCGGGAACTTCGCCAAGGTGCTCGGCGAAACCTCGATGCCGACCTATTTCGTCAACTCGATCATCGTCACCGGCATCTCGATCCTGCTGATCCTCGTGCTCGGCACCATGGCGGGCTATGCGGTGGCGCGGTACGAATCGCGCACCAACACCTTCATCCTGCTCTTCTTCCTGGCAGGATTGATGCTGCCGTTGAAGCTCGCGGTGATTCCGCTCTTCATCCTGCTGCGCGATCTCAACCTTCTCGACAGCCGCTGGAGCCTGATCGTCACCTACACGGCCATCGGCCTGCCCTCCGCCGTCTTCATCATGGCGGGCTTCCTGCGCTCTCTTCCGGCAGAGCTTGAGGATGCGGCTCGCATCGACGGCGCGTCGGAGCCGCGCATCATGTGGTCCGTCATGCTGCCGCTGGCGCGTCCGCCCATGGCGATCGCCGCCATTCAGAATGCGGTGCCGATCTGGAACGACTTCTTCTTCCCGCTCGTGTTCATCCAGACCGACGCGTACAAAACACTGCCGCAGGGCCTCACCACTTTCATGGGGGAGTACACCACCGATTGGGGCATGCTGTTCGCGGGCCTCACCATCGCGGCGGCGCCGATCACGCTTCTCTACATCGCCCTGTCGCGTCAGTTCATCCAGGGCATGACAGCCGGTGCGGTGAAATAGCATGCTGATCCCGAAGGGCACCCTCGTCGTTTCATGCCAGGCCCGTGCGGACAATCCGCTGCACGGACCCGTCCATATGTCCGCCATGGCCCGCGCGGCGCAAGCCGGCGGCGCGCAGGGCATTCGTGCCAATGGCGTGGAGGATGTCGCGGCGATCCGTGCCGTGACCGCTCTCCCGATCATCGGCATCGCGAAGGTGTGGGACGACCGCTTCCCGGTCTACATCACACCCGGTTTCGAGGATGCCGCACTCATTGCAAAGGCTGGTGCCGACATCATCGGCATCGATGCGACCCCACGTCCTCGCGACGGCGAGCCGGTGGAGCGCCTGATCGCTCGCATCCGCAATGAACTGGCAGAAGAGGTCTTCGCCGATATCGCCACGCTGGACGAAGGCAGGGCAGCCTACGCTTACGGCGCAACCTATGTGGCGACGACGCTCTCCGGCTACACGGAAGAGACCGCGGCGCTCAAAGGGGAGGGGCCGGATCTGGATCTGCTGGAAGCGCTCGTTGCCGCAATCCCGGTGCCGATCGTCGCCGAAGGCCGCTTCGACACGCCCGAGCTTGTGGCGGAAGCCTTCAAGCGCGGCGCCCATGCGGTGGTCGTGGGAACGGCCATCACCAATCCGCGCGAAATCACCAAGAAATTCGTCCGAGCCACGCAAGCCTGGACTGCCTGAGGGAGAACAGAATGGCCAATGTATCGATCCAGGACGTCCGAAAGTCCTTCGGCACCGTCTCGATCATCAAGGGTGTCGACGTCGACATCCAGGATGGCGAATTCGTCATTCTCGTCGGGCCCTCGGGCTGCGGAAAGTCGACGTTGCTGCGCATGATTGCGGGACTGGAGGATATCACCAGCGGCGATATCCGCATCGGTCCTCGGGTCGTCAACGACGTACCGCCGAAAGATCGTGATATTGCGATGGTGTTCCAGTCCTATGCGCTTTATCCGCATATGACGGTTGCGGAGAACATGGCCTTCTCGCTCAAGCTCAAGGGCGTGCCGCAGACGGAACAGAAGAAGCGTGTGGCGGAGGCCGCAAACTCGCTCGGCCTCACGCCTCTGCTCGACCGGTATCCGCGCCAGCTTTCAGGTGGGCAGCGGCAGCGCGTCGCCATGGGCCGCGCCATCGTGCGCGATCCGCAGGTCTTCCTCTTCGACGAGCCGCTCTCCAACCTCGATGCCAAGCTGCGCGTGCAGATGCGCGCCGAAATCAAGGAGCTGCACCAGCGGCTGAAGACCACCACGATCTATGTCACGCACGACCAGATCGAGGCCATGACCATGGCCGACAAGATCGTCGTGATGCACGATGGCGTGGTGGAGCAGATAGGCGCACCGCTGGAGCTCTATGACCGTCCGGCCAACCGCTTCGTGGCAGGCTTCATCGGCTCTCCGGCGATGAACTTCGTCGATGGGCGCTACGGTCCGGACGGGTTTATCCTTCCAAGCGGCGCCGTATTGCCGT
Organism: Microvirga medicaginis; assembly: GCF_052658925.1. Lineage (NCBI taxonomy): Bacteria > Pseudomonadati > Pseudomonadota > Alphaproteobacteria > Hyphomicrobiales > Methylobacteriaceae > Microvirga > Microvirga medicaginis. The sequence goes on from NZ_JBQWEL010000029.1 coordinate 8,207, forward strand.
TGGAGGTCAAGCTCCCTGTCGGCCTGGGATCTGAGATCACCTATGGCATCCGGCCCGAGCATCTCCAGATCGCGCCGGCTGGAACCCCGAATTCCATCCCAGCCACCGTTTCCGTGGTGGAGCCGACAGGGTCCGACACCACGCTGCTCGTGAAGGCGGAGGGGGGCAGTCTCACGGTCGTGCTGCGGGAGCGCTGCACCCTGAAGCCCGGCGAGACCGTGGCGCTCAAGCCTCTAGCCCGTCAGGCGCATCTCTTTGACGAAAAAGGCAAGAGAATCGCCACAGCGTGAAGCTCCACACGGAAACGTGAAGGCACCGGTAACGTTCTCGGGTGTACCCCTATCATATGGGTTTTAAACGAGGTTCCGCCGTGTTGATCCGTCGTTCTTCCGATATCCTTTCCTCCGAGATCACGCCCCGGGAGGTCTATCTCAACCGGCGGCAATGGATGGCCGGTGCTGCCGGGCTTGCCTTGGCGGCTGCCCTAACGGAAGGCCTGGAGGCTGCGCCGTTGTCGGCCTCCAAGAGTCCTTTCTCCACGGATGAGAAGCGCACGAGTCTTGAGGACGTAACGAGCTACAACAACTTCTACGAGTTTGGCGTCGACAAGAGCGACCCGGCCAAGAATGCGGGAAAGCTCAAGACCTCCCCCTGGACGGTCAAAATCGACGGACTGGTGTCAAAGCCCCAGGAGATCGGCATCGAGGACCTCATCAAGTCGGTGACCCTCGAGGAGCGCGTCTACCGCATGCGCTGCGTCGAGGGTTGGTCCATGGTGATCCCATGGGTCGGGTTCCCGCTGGCGGATCTCATCAAGCGCGTGGAGCCGCTCGGCGGCGCGAAGTACGTCGCGTTCGAGACGGTCAGTCGTCCCGATGAGATGTCAGGCCTTCGCTCCATCTTCCCCGTGCTCGACTGGCCCTATCGGGAGGGCCTGCGGCTGGACGAGGCCATGCACCCGCTCACGATCCTGGCGGTCGGCCTCTACGGCGAGACGCTGCCGAACCAGAACGGCGCGCCGATCCGCCTTGTGGTGCCGTGGAAATACGGTTTCAAGGGCATCAAGTCGATCACACGCATCAGCTTCGTGGAGAAGCAGCCGCAGACCGCCTGGAACAAGCAGGCCCCCAACGAATACGGCTTCTATGCCAACGTGAATCCGAATGTGGACCATCCGCGCTGGAGCCAGGCGACCGAGCGGCGGATCGGGGAGGGCGGGCTGTTCACGAAGAGGCGCCCCACACTCATGTTCAACGGCTATGCCGAGCAGGTGGCAAGCCTTTATAACGGCATGGACCTGCGGAAATATTATTGATGGCGGGTCGAGCTTCCGTGCAGGGTGCCAAGAAGGGCTTCGCGCTGCCTCAGGTGCCGAGGATTCTTGTCTACATCGTCGGCTTCGTTCCAGCCGTGTTGCTCTTCTATGCGGGCATCACCGATCAGCTCGGCGCCGACCCAATGCGCTATCTGGAGCAGGCGCTGGGTCTCTGGGCATTTCGCTTTCTCATCGCGACGCTGACGGTCACGCCTTTGCGCCAGCTCTTTTCCATCAATCTTCTGCGCTATCGCCGCGCTCTCGGGCTTCTCACCTTCTATTATGCGCTCCTGCACCTCATCACCTATACGGTGCTCGATCAGGGATTGGATTTTGCGGCGATCTGGGCCGATATCGTGAAGCGGCCCTACATCACCATCGGCATGGCGACCTTCGTCATTCTCCTGCCGCTGGCGCTCACCTCCAACAATGCCGCTATCCGGCGCATGGGCGGGCAGGCCTGGGCGCGGCTGCACCGCCTCGTCTATCTCGCGGTCATTGGTGCGGCCTTGCACTTCATCCTCGTCGTCAAGTCCTGGCCGCCGGAGCCCCTGGTCTACGCGGCCATCGTGGTCGTTCTGCTCGGCTATCGCCTCGTCCGCTCCCTCGGGAGGAGGGCTCAGCCAAGGCATCGTCCTGCTTGAAGCAGAAGCCCGGTTCGCTAGGATGCCGGGACCGAGACGACTTGAGGAGCAGGCTATGCAGACGGTACGAACCGGACGGGGCGCGTTCAAAGCGCTGGTCTTCGGGCTTGCTCTCGCCTGTTTCACTGTCCCCGCGCAGGCCAAGGACATCGTGGTCTTTGCCGCCGCGAGCCTCAAGAACGCTCTCGATGATGCGGCTGCAGCCTGGAAGCGAGAGACTGGCAAGACAGCAGTGATCTCCTATGCCGCAAGCAATGCGCTCGCCAAGCAGGTCGAAGCGGGAGCGCCTGCGGATCTCTTTTTCTCCGCCGATCTCGACTGGATGGATTATGCGGCCTCGAAGAGCCTGATCGTCCCTGAGACACGCACGAACCTGCTCGGCAACAGCCTCGTGCTCATCGCACCGAAAGACGCGAGCGTGCAGGTTTCTCTCCAGCCCGGTTTCGATCTCGCGTCTGCGCTCGGCGATGGTCGCCTCGCGATGGGACAGGTAGAGGCTGTTCCCGCCGGCAAGTACGGCAAGGCAGCCCTTGAAAAGATCGGTGCCTGGGATGGCGTGAAGAGCAGGATTGCGCAGACGGAGAACGTGCGCGCCGCGCTTCTTCTCGTCTCACGCGGCGAGGCGCCTCTCGGCATCGTCTACAAGACCGACGCCGTGTCCGATGTAAACGTGAAGATCGTCGCGACTTTTCCCGAGAGCACGCACCCGCCCATCGTTTATCCCGTGGCGCTGACGAAGGATTCCGCCAATCCGGATGCAGCACCCTTCCTGAACTTTCTGCGTTCCTCACAGGCCAAGCCCTTCTTCGAAAGGCAGGGTTTCAGCGTCATGGCAGTTCCAGGTTCAGGCTCGTGACGGATTGGCTTTCTCCTGAAGAATGGATGGCGGTCCGCCTGAGCCTCAAGGTCGCGCTCGTCGCGATGACGGCAAGTCTTCTTCCGGGCATTGCCGTTGCCTATGCGTTGGAGCGCGGGCGCTTCTGGGGACGGCAGGTGCTCGATGTTTTTGTTCATTTGCCGCTGGTTCTTCCGCCCGTGGTCGTCGGCTATGCCCTTCTCCTCGGCTTCGGGCGGCGGGGACCGATCGGCTCTTTTCTCGCTGAACAATTCGGCATCGTGCTGTCCTTCCGCTGGACGGGCGCGGCGCTCGCCTGCGCCATCATGGGCTTTCCCTTGCTCGTGCGCGCCATTCGTCTGTCGCTTGAGACGGTGGATCGCAAGCTCGAAGACGCTGCAGGCACGTTGGGTGCGCATCCTGCCTGGGTGTTTCTTTTCGTCACTCTGCCGCTGATCCTGCCCGGCATCATCGCCGGCATGGTTCTGTCCTTCGCGAAGGCGATGGGGGAGTTCGGCGCCACCATCACGTTCGTGTCCAACATCCCGGGCGAGACGCAGACCATTCCATCCGCCATCTACGCCTTCACGCAGGTTCCCGGAGGCGAGGGCGGTGCCTTGCGTTTGACGCTCGTATCCGTCGCCATCTCCGTTGCAGCGCTCTGGACCTCCGAATGGATGGCGCGCCGTGTCCGGCGGAGGTTTCTCGCTTGATGATCATCGATGTCGATCTTCATCATGAGCAGGGCAGTTTCCAGCTCGATGCGCGTTTCCAATCGGAGGGGAGGCTGACGGCTCTGTTCGGCCCCTCCGGTTCCGGCAAGACGACGCTCGTCAACATCATCGGCGGCCTTGTTCACCCAAGCGCAGGACGCGTTTGCGTGAAAGGGCGTGTTCTCGTCGATACGCAGCAGGGCATCTTCGTGCCGAGGCACAGGCGGAGGATCGGATACGTCTTTCAGGAAGCGCGCCTTTTCCCGCATTTGAACGTGCGCCAAAATCTTCTGTTCGGTCGCTGGTTCACGCCACGGCGCGAGCAGATTGCCGATTTTAGTGCGATCGTGGAGTTGCTCGGCATCGGACGTCTGCTGAACCGCTGGCCTTCGACCTTGTCGGGTGGCGAGAGGCAGCGCGTCGCCATCGGCCGTGCGCTTCTTTCCGATCCGCATTTGCTGTTGCTGGACGAGCCCTTGGCCTCGCTCGATGAGGAGAGAAAGGCCGAGATCTATCCCTATATCGAGCGGCTGCGGGACGAAGGAAATGTGCCGATGGTTCTCGTGAGCCATTCCGTTCCGGAGATCGCACGGCTTGCCACCTCCATCGTGGTTCTGAACAACGGGCAGGTTACGGCCTATGGGCCTGCCTCCGATATCCTGAAACACGCGAAGCTCTTTCCTCGCACGGGGCCTGCTGAAACGGGTGCCTTGGTCGAAGCCCGCGTGCTCCGACACGAGGAGGCTTATGGACTGACCGTTCTGCAGGCTGCCGCCGGGACGCTCACCGTCTCCCGTCTTGACCTTCCCGTCGGTGCGTCCGTGCGCGCACGCCTTCGCGCCAGAGACATTATTCTTTCCCTCAATCCGCCTGAGAACCTCAGTGCTCTCAATGTCCTGCCCGGAATCATTTCGGCGATTGAGGAGTCGTTTGGCGCCAGCGTCGATGTGACCCTCGATTGCGGTGGCGACAGCCTTGTCGCAAGCGTGACCCGTAAATCCGTGGAGCGGCTCGGCCTTAAGGTGGGCTTGCCAGTCCACGCCCTCATCAAGAGCATCGCTTTTGACCGGGAGGCCCTTGGCTCGGCGGGACCTGAGAATATGTGAGTTGCAGCCAAGGAGGTTGCGCCTGCCCTTCAGGCGTGTAGCCTTCGCTCAATCTTTGCCTTTCGAGAGATGATATGATGAACGAGCAATTTCGCAGCCCGACCGACACTGAGACCCATACCAGGCTCCTCGACCGTCTTGCCGAGGTCGCCGTGAGGGTGGGACTTGGGCTGAAGCCCGGTCAGGAGGTCATCATGACGGCCCCGCTCGAGGCGGTGCCCCTGGTGCATCGCATCACGGAGCACGCCTACAAGGCGGGTGCCTCGCTCGTGACCACGATCTTCTCCGATGAGGAAGCGACTCTCATGCGCTTCCGCCATGGCCGCGACGAGAGCTTCGATGCGGCCTCCGCCTGGCTCTATGAGGGCATGGCGGCCGCCTACAAGAACGGTGCGGCGCGGCTTGCCGTCGTCGGCGAGGATCCATCGCTGCTTGCGAAGGAGGATCCGGAAAAGGTCTCCCGCGCCAACCGCGCCCGCTCCAAGGCCTATATGCCGGCCCTCAACCTGATCGCAGGCTTCGATACCAACTGGACCATCGTGTCCGCCGCAACGCCGTCCTGGGCGAAGACCGTGTTCCCGGACGATCCGGAGGATGTTGCGGTCGCCAAGCTCTGGAGCGCGATCTTCTCCGCCTCGCGCGTCGACACGCCGGATCCGATTGCGGCCTGGGAGAAGCATAATGCAAGCCTCCAGGCACGCACGCGCATGCTGAACGAGAAGAACTATGCCGCGCTGCATTTTCGCGGCCCCGGCACGGATCTGCGCGTCGGCCTGGCTGACGGGCACGAGTGGAACGGCGGCTCGGCCAGGGCGAAGAACGGCATCGTCTGCAATGCCAACATCCCGACCGAAGAGGTCTTCACCACGCCGCACAAGGACCGGGTGGACGGATATGTCACCAGCACGAAGCCGCTTTCCTACAACGGCACGCTGATCCAGGACATCCAGGTGAATTTCGAGGGCGGTCGCATCGTGGAAGCTCAGGCCCGCACCGGCGAAGCCGTGCTGAAAAAGGTGCTGGACACGGATGAGGGCGCGCGCCGTCTCGGCGAGGTCGCGCTCGTGCCGTTCTCGTCCCCGATCTCGCAGAGCGGCCTTCTCTTCTTCAACACGCTGTTCGACGAGAACGCCTCGAGCCATATCGCGTTGGGCCAGGCCTACAGCAAGTGCATCCGCGAGGGCGGCAGCATGAGCGAGGAGGAACTGGCCTCGCGCGGCGCCAACAAGAGCCTCATCCATATCGACTGGATGATCGGCTCGGACCAGGTGGATGTGGACGGCATCACCCAGGACGGCATGGCCGAACCGCTGATGCGCGGCGGCGAGTGGGTCGCCTGATTAGAAGACAAATTCAGCGCCGGCCCGAACGGGCCGGTGCCTCTTTCGTGAGTCCATCGATGCCGGATCAAACCTTCTCCCATTCATCGCAGCCGCTGCTCCGTGTCCGCAATCTTTCCGTGGAGTTCGGAAAGGGGCCGGACGCCTTTCGTGCGGTCAGGAACGTGAGCTTCGATGTTCAGCCGGGAAAGACGCTCGCCGTCGTAGGCGAATCCGGATCGGGAAAATCCGTCACGTCGCTGGCGATCATGCGTCTCACCGATTATTCCGGCGGGCGGATCGTCGGCGGAGAGGTTCTGCTGCGTCGTGACGAGGAAAAGGCCATCGATCTGGTGAAGGCCTCCGACGATCGGCTCCGGGCGATCCGCGGCAACGACATCGCCATGATCTTCCAGGAGCCGATGACCTCGCTCAACCCGGTCTTCACCATCGGCAACCAGATCGAGGAAGCCCTCTTTCTGCACGAGGGACTGAATGCGCGGGAGGCGCATCTGCGCGCGAAGGAGCTTCTGCAGAAGGTGCGCCTGCCGGACGCGGACAGGCTGTTGGAGCGCTATCCGCACCAGCTCTCGGGAGGCATGCGCCAGCGCGTGATGATCGCGATGGCTCTGGCCTGCAATCCGAAGCTCCTCATCGCGGACGAGCCCACCACGGCGCTCGATGTGACGATCCAGGCGCAGATCCTCAACATCATCCGCGACCTGCAGCAGGAGATGGGCACCGCCGTCATCTTCATCACCCACGACATGGGCGTGGTGGCCGAGATGGCGGACGATGTGGTGGTGATGTGGAAGGGTGAGAAGGTGGAGCAGGCGCCCGTGGGCGAGATCTTCGCTTCGCCGCAGCATCCCTATACCCGCGCGCTGCTCTCCGCCGTGCCGCGCCTCGGCAGTTTCAAGGGGCAGCCCTATCCGAAGCGCATGCCCGTCATGGTGCTGGATGGCGGCGCGCCGAAAGAAGTCGGCGCAGTGTACGAGCAGAAGACCGCCGATTACACGAAGCCTCTGCTTCAGGTCGAAAGACTGACCACGCGCTTCGATGTCGGCAAATCCTTCTTCGGCCGCGTGACGCACCGCGTCCATGCGGTGGAGGAGGTGAGCTTCGACATCTACCCCGGCGAGACCCTGGCGCTGGTGGGCGAATCCGGTTCCGGCAAATCCACCATCGGCCGCACGCTCCAGCAGCTTGTCGAGCCGACGAGCGGCACGGTGCGCTTCGATGGGCGCGACATGGCCTCCATGAGCCATGCAGAGCGCCGCCGTCTGCGGCAGGACATCCAGTATATCTTCCAGGATCCCTTCGCTTCCCTCGATCCGCGCCACAATGTGGGCTACAGCATCGCCGAGCCCATCGTGGTGCATGGCCTCATCAAGGATCGCAAGGCCATCGAGCATCGCGTGCATGAACTGCTTGAGCATGTCGGACTCCAGCCGCAGCACGCCAAGCGCTATCCGCACGAGTTCTCCGGCGGTCAGCGCCAGCGCGTGTGCATCGCGCGGGCGCTGGCGAGTGACCCACGGCTCATCATCGCGGATGAATCCGTCTCGGCGCTCGACGTGTCGATCCAGGCGCAGATCGTCAACCTGCTCATGGAGCTGCAGGAGAAGAAGGGGCTGTCCTATCTCTTCATCACGCATGACATGGCCGTCGTTGAAAAGATCAGCCATCGTGTCGCTGTGATGTATCTCGGCCAGATCGTCGAGCTTGGCACGCGCCAGGCAGTCTTCGAGAACCCGCAGCACTCCTATACGCGCAAGCTCCTCTCCGCCGTCCCGGTCGCCGACCCGCTCCGTTCCCGCATTCCGCCGCGGATTGAAGGCGAGATTCCGAGTCCGGTGCGGCCCGTGGGGCAGGAACCGCTCATCCATCGCATGCGCGAGGTGGAGCCCGGCCATTGGGTCGCGCTCGAGGCACAAGCGCTGCGGGGAGCGGCGTGAGCGGACTGACGGGATGACGGTTCTTCTCGACCAACGTTTTGAGCGCACGCTCGACCGCCTCGTCCGGGAATGGAGCAACGGCGATCATCGCGGAGACACGGTCGAGGTGTGGCTCTTCGAAGATGAAGAGCCTCGCCGCCGGGCTGAGGAGCGGCTTCTGGAGGCGGGGGTCAAGGCGCGCATCCGCAGCGCCTACAAGCCTCTCGTTCATGCCTTCCTCGAGGAGATCGACACCGGCGACCTGTCGCATGTCACCATCCGCTATCCGGTGCATGAGAGCGCCGATCCCGCCCGTTTTTTATCGGAAGCCTATCCGCTGCCGGCCTTGCTGGATGGGGTCGAGCTCGCGTTCGAGAAAGGTGATGCAGACCTCACCTATAAGGTGCGATGCGAATATCGTGACGGCCGTGTGATCGAGCATGCGGTGTTCGCGCCGAACCGCCTCCGTACCAACCATCTGGGGCAGGCGGACCTCGCATGCACGGGCTGGCTCAAGGCACCGGCGTTGCGCGATGGAGCGCCAGGCAGAGACGAGCCGTTGGAAACGGAGATCGAGCAGGTCTTCCATGCGGTGATGTTTGCTCTGATGACGCATGGCTGGCCGCTGCAGGAGCCTTACGCGGAAACGATTGCCATCGACGTCGCGATCCCAGGCATCGAGCGATCGCTGGGTTATGGCGACGAGGTGATGAGTACGCGCGAGGCATTGCACGAAGATCTCTACTTCTCCGTTCTCGAATGGTTTCACCATCAATCGGGCAGGCCGCTCGACGACCGTAGTCTGATGCCGGGACAGATCGTGCCGGATGTCCAGGCAGGCGAGGGCGATGCCCACGTGCGCGTGGCCTTACGCGCCTTCATGCCTCCGCAGGACGACGCACGACCTAAGCAGGATCTGGAAGCTGCCGATGCTGCTCCGGGGCTTGCCCAAATCGAACAGGAACTCGCTGCTTTGCCGGGCGAGGTTTTCGGATCGACCTCACGTGAGGGGCGGCCCGTGCGCGGCCTCTATCGGCGCGGAACGCGTCCCGCCGTTCTCGTCACGAGCGGGCAGCATGCCAATGAGACCTCCGGTCCCGTCGGCGCCTTCAGGGCGGTGCGGCGGCTCCTCGCCAATCCAGATTCCAACATCGCCTTCATCCCGGTCGAGAACCCGGATGGATACGCCCTGCATGGGCGGCTCTGCGAAAGTAATCCGCGTCACATGCACCATGCGGCGCGTTACACATCTCTCGGAAACGATCTGGAGCATGGGCCGGAAGAGCCGGTCTATGAGATCGGTGCGCGGCGAAAGGCATTGGAGTTGTCAGGCGCCCGGCTGCACATCAATCTCCACGGCTACCCGGCCCATGAATGGACACGACCCTTCACGGGCTATCTGCCGCGCGGCTTCGCGCAATGGGCGCTTCCGAAAGGCTTCCTTCTCATCCTGCGCTATCACCCGTCCTGGGAGACGACGGCACGAACCTTGATCGAAGCGGTCACGCGAGGCCTGTCGGCCGTTCCGGGGCTGGCCGATTTCACGCGCCGTCAGCTTGATCTCTGCGCCATCCATTCCGGCACAGGGCCCTATGAGATGATCAACGATGTGCCTTGCCTGCTGTTGGCGCAGGAGCGCCATCCCACGCCGCTCACGCTGATTACCGAGTTTCCCGACGAGACCATCTACGGCGAGGCTTACCGCTTCGCTCACACAGTGCAGATGGCGACGGTGATCGCGGCCGAGCAAGCCTTCGCCATCATGATGGAAGCTGTCGTCTGAGCCTGCCGGAACAGGAGACCTGAGCCGCCGTTAGTGGAGAAATCTCCTCCCTTCCTTGAGGTGCGACGATGGCCCGGTTTTCCTGGAAGCAAAATGAGAATGAAACCTCGATCAGGGAGGCCATCGGCGTCTTACGCGAGCATGGCGAGCCCCTGCCTCCCATCAAGGACGAGGAGGCCTTCGGCGCATTGTTCGATCGGTTCGCTGACGCCAAGGTCGTGCTGCTCGGCGAGGCGAGCCACGGCACCTCCGAATTCTACCGGGCCCGCGCTGCCATCACGCGGCGGCTCATCGAGCATCATGGCTTCACCATCGTGGCCGTGGAAGCCGACTGGCCCGATGCGGCGCGCATCGATGCTTACGTGCGCCATTGGCATGTTCCCGATACCGACGATGTCGCCTTCGAGCGCTTTCCCACCTGGATGTGGCGCAACGAAGAGGTCGCGGATTTCGTCAACTGGATGCGCGCCTACAACAAGGAGCGCGCCGAGGACGAGCGTGCAGAGTTCCGCGGGCTTGATGTCTACAGCCTCAACTCATCGATCCGCGCAGTGCTCGATTATCTGGACAAGGTCGATCCGGAAGCCGCCAAGGAGGCGAGGGGGCGCTATGGCTGCCTGAGCCCATGGCAATCGGACCCGGCGCGCTACGGCCGGGCCGTCCTCACCGGGCAGAAGAAGCCTTGCGATGAGAAACTGCTGCGCCAGCTGCAGGATATTCTCGACAAGCGCATGGAATATCTCGGGTCCGATGGCGGCGAGCAATTCTTCGACGCGGTGCAGAACGCCAAGATCGTCCACGCGGCGGAGCATTATTACCGCATCATGTATGAGGGCGCGACGGAGTCCTGGAACCTGCGCGATCGGCATATGTTCGAGACGCTCCAGAGCCTGCTCGCCCGCCGCGACGATGCCAAGGCAGTGATCTGGGCGCACAACTCCCATATCGGCAATGCCTCAGCCACCGCCATGGGCTGGCAGGGCGAGTTCAACATCGGGGAGCTTTGCCGCAAGGCTTATCGCGAGGAGGCCGTGCTCATCGGCTTCGGGACGGATCGCGGCACCGTGGCCGCCGCCGACGATTGGGACGAGCCGATGCAGGTGAAGAACGTCCTGCCGGCCCGGCCCGACAGCCATGAGCGCATTTTCCGCGATACGGGCCTCAAGTGCTTCCTCGCCGATTGGCGGGAAAATCTCCTCGACGAACTGAAGGACGCCCTGTCCCGCCCGCGCCTGGAACGGGCGATCGGAGTGGTCTACCGGCCGGAGACGGAGCTCTACAGCCATTACTTCGAGGCGATCATGGCCGAGCAGTTCGACGCTTTCGTCTGGTTCGAGGACACCCGCGCCGTCACGCCGCTCGCCCATGCCCATGGAAAGGGCATGCCGGAGACATATCCATTCGGGCTGTGAGGACGGACATCACCCGGACAGAGCGCGGCGGTAATCTGGAGGCCTCAGCGTGTGTTTGCCCCATCGGCCCCCTTGTCATGCCCGCGCTTGTCGCGGGCATCCACGTCTTGCGAGCCGCAGCGCTTCCAAAGACGTGGATCCCCGGCCCGAGGCCGGGGATGACGGGAGCTGAATTGAACCGGACGATGTTCTTGCTTTGTTCTTGACAATAAGCCTAGCCTTGGCTATATCTGGTGCTGTCCTGACCTGCCGGGGCGCGCTCGCGAGGCGTCGTAAGCTGCGGGGTCGGGAGCGGTCCCGTGCAGACGCTACACGCAGGCGACTGTGACGGGAGGCCCAGGCTGTGCAAGTCGGGCTCGGATCGGTCACAAGCCGCCCGCAGGTCCCTGGGACCGCTGCGGTGTCCGCTTGCGGCGGTTGACGGAGCCGGTGCCGCCTGTCCGCCTAAAAGAACCGTGCGCGAGGAGCCGTTCGGTTCCACGCTTCACCTCCCAGATCGAGCCGGACCGCTCCTCGCGCCCCCTCGACCCAGACCCCTCGGAACGCCACCGGCCCCGAGGCCAAAGGCGCAGGCTCTTTGACATCCCGCTTCCGGCAGCACTCTCCGATACTCGCACCCGTGTCATCCCCGGCGGTCCGAAACGACCGGGAAGGGGATCCACCTTCAAGAGCAGCGCCATGGATTCCCTTTCCCTCCGATGGTTGTCGCCATCTCCGGCTGGGAATGACACTCTTCATGGCCGTTCTGCTTTCCTGCCCTCTGCTCTCATCCTGAGGAGATCGCTTAAGCGATCGTCTCGAAGGAGGTTCCAGAATGCCCTGGATCCTCCTTCGAGACGCAGCCTCACGGCTCCTCAGGATGAGGGCAGCAGCAGGGACAGGCAGAGAGCACCGGCACGAGGCCGGTGATGACATTCAGCGGTTCGGACAAACGGAGGTGGGATCTGCTGAGCTTCTTGTCTGATTGTGCGGTTTTCGCTCAATCCCTTCTCACGGAAGGAAAGGGAAACAAGCAGCTTCACTTCCCCGCCTTGCCCCGGCAGGCTGCCCCTGCTAACTGACGGCCAATCCCTTTCAACCCGACTATCAAGCAGGACTTTTCGAAGTGTCCCGTCAGTTCATCTACCACATGCGTGGCCTCTCCAAGACCTATTCGGGCGGCAAGAAGGTCTTGGACAACGTTCATCTGTCCTTCTACCCGGACGCCAAGATCGGCGTGCTCGGCGTCAACGGCGCGGGTAAGTCGACCCTTCTGCGCATCATGGCCGGCATCGACACGGACTGGACCGGCGAGGCCTGGGTGGCCGAGGGCGCCCGCGTGGGCTACCTGCCGCAGGAGCCCCAGCTCGATCCGACCAAGAACGTCCGCGAGAACGTGATGGAGGGCGTGGCCGCCAAGAAGGCGCTGCTCGACCGCTACAACGAGATCGCCATGAACTACTCGGAGGAGACGGCGGACGAGATGACCCGTCTCCAGGACGAGATCGAGGCGAAGGGCCTCTGGGATCTCGATTCCCAGGTCGATCAGGCCATGGACGCGCTTCGCTGCCCGCCGGACGACTGGTCGGTGGACAAGCTCTCGGGCGGCGAGCGCCGTCGCGTGGCGCTCTGCAAGCTGCTGCTGGAACAGCCGGAGCTGCTGCTCCTCGACGAGCCGACCAACCACCTGGACGCCGAGACGACCGCCTGGCTCGAAGGCCACCTGCGCAATTATCCGGGCGCGATCCTCATCGTCACCCACGACCGCTACTTCCTGGACAACGTGACGGGCTGGATTCTCGAGCTCGACCGTGGCCGCGGCATTCCCTATGAGGGCAACTACTCGTCCTGGCTCGAGCAGAAGCAGAAGCGCCTTGAGCAGGAGGGCCGTGAGGAAGAGTCTCGCCAGCGCACCATCGAGCGCGAACGCGAGTGGGTGTCCGCTTCGCCGAAGGCCCGTCAGGCGAAGTCCAAGGCCCGTATCCAGCGCTATGAGGATCTCGTGGCGAAGGCCAACGAGAAGGGCCCGACCACCGCTCAGATCATCATTCCGATCGCCGAGCGTCTGGGCAACAACGTCATCGAGTTCGACAACCTCAAGAAGGCCTTCGGCGACAAGCTCCTCATCGACGGCCTCTCCTTCAAGCTGCCGCCGGGCGGTATCGTCGGCATCATCGGTCCCAACGGCGCCGGTAAGACGACCCTGTTCCGCATGATCACGGGCCAGGAGCAGCCGGACGAGGGCACCATCACCATCGGTGAGAGCGTAAAGCTCGGCTATGTGGACCAGAGCCGTGACACGCTCGATGCCAACAAGACGCTCTACGAGGAAATCTCGGGCGGCAACGAGGTGCTCTATCTCGGCAAGCGCGAGATCAATGCCCGCGCCTATTGCTCGGCCTTCAACTTCAAGGGTTCCGACCAGCAGAAGAAGGTCGGCGTGCTCTCGGGCGGTGAGCGCAACCGCGTGCACCTCGCCAAGATCCTGAAATCGGGCTCCAACGTGCTGCTCCTCGACGAGCCGACCAACGATCTCGACGTGGATACCCTGCGCGCGCTCGAAGAGGCGCTGGAGGATTACGCGGGCTGCGCCGTGATCATCTCGCACGATCGCTGGTTCCTCGACCGCATCGCCACCCACATCCTGGCCTTCGAGGGCGACAGCCACGTGGAATGGTTCGAGGGCAACTTCGCAGATTACGAGGAGGACAAGAAGCGCCGCCTCGGCACGGATTCCACGATCCCGCATCGGATCAAGTACAAGAAGTTCACGCGGTAAGTTTTTGCGTGAGTCCTTATCTCATCACAGGTGTGGGCGCGGGATCGGGCAGGAGCTCGCCCGCGCCTTTCTCATGCGAGGCGAAAGAATACTTTTAAAACTCACGCCCGCCGCAGAACGTCATCTATAGGCGTCAAAGTCCCTGTTTCTTTCACCATCCGCCCACAACGCTCGTTCTTCATCTCCAGTTCAGGCGGCGCCACCTATGATGAGATCATAGCTTGGGAACCTTGGGAACAAGGACGATCTTTGGATTTCAACGTCCAGAGCCTGTGTCCCGGATGGAGGGTCAAGATGTCTCGACTGAAGGCAATACTGGCTGCTGGCTGCACCGTTCTTGCGCTCGGCGGGGCGCTTGCAGCCTCGGCTCCGGCACAGGCCGGAGAACGCACGGGCCATTGGCGTGACGGTTCCTATGCGACGCCTTATGGCATCGCTCGTCCGTATTCCGATTATGGATATCGCCGTCATTCCTACTGGCGCCACCACAACAACGGCGGCGCCATTGCGGCCGGCGTGATCGGCGGCTTGGCGCTCGGTGCTCTTGCGGCACAGCCTGCTTACCCCACCTATTATTACGGCACGAGCGCCTATGCCGAGCCGTCCTGCTACACGGTCCGCCGCCGCTTCGTGGATCAGTGGGGCCGCTACGTCGTCCGGAGCGACCGGGTGTGCGAATAAATCTTCGAGGGCGCCGGGCAACCGGCGCCTTTTTCTTCGTTTCGGATGAGGTGGTTGGGTTTTGGGCAAAATCGGTGTATGACCCTTGAGGCACGAGACAAAAGATAGAGACGTTCACGTGCCAGCCGATCACACTGCAGCTTTTCAACCCGTTGCAACGCCTGAAGAAGCCGTCGAGAGGCTGATCCGGCTCCATGACAGCGCCATAGAGGCGCAACGCCACTGTCTGGAGCATTTCTTCGCGACGGGCACGCCCCCCACACCGCTTGAGCGTTCCCGCTTCCGCTATCCCGAGCTGAGACTCGATTACCGGGCGAGTTCCCTGCCGCCCGTGAAACAGCGCGCTTATGCGAAATTCCAGGGGCCGGGCGTCTATGCAACGACCATCACGCAACCGGCTTTCTTCAAGAACTACCTGCTGGAGCAGCTGAACTATCTCGTGCGTGATTATGGAGCCACGCTTGAGGTCGGCATCAGCGATCAGGAAATTCCCTATCCCTATATCTTCGAGCGTGGCGACGAACTGGGTCGCGGCGCGCATTCGGCCGCCGAGCTCGCGCAGCATTTTCCGACGCCGCTTCTCGCCAAGGTCGGCGACGAGATTGCCGACGGCACCTGGATCTTCCACGAAAACGAGCCGCGTCCGCTCTCGCTCTTCGATGCCGCGCGCGTCGATTACTCGCTGCGCCGTCTCGTGCATTACACCGGCAGCGATTGGCGCTGGGTGCAGCCGTGGATCCTGCTCACCAACTATCACCGTTATGTGGACCAGTTCATTCGCTGGGCCGTGAAGGAGCTGGCGCATGAGGATGGGCCCTACAGCAAACTTGTGCTGCCGGGTGGCGTCACGATCGAGCGCGGCTTGGATGAAGCGGTGGTGGAGGAACTGATCGCCTCATCGCCGTGGCACCGCTTTCAGATGCCGGCCTATCACCTGATGCGCAAGGACGGGCAGGGCGTCACTCTCGTCAATATCGGCGTCGGCCCGTCGAACGCGAAGAACATCACGGACCATCTTGCTGTCTTACGCCCGCATTGCTGGCTCATGGTGGGCCATTGCGGTGGGCTTCGTCAGTCGCAAGCGATCGGCGATTACGTTCTTGCTCACGGCTATCTTCGCCGCGACCACATTCTCGACAGTGCCGTGCCGCCGGAAATTCCGGTGCCGGCTCTTGCCGAAATCCAGGTCGCCTTGCAGGAGGCCGCCGTGCAGGTCACGGGCGAGCGCGGCGAGGAACTGAAGCGCCGCCTGCGCACCGGGACGGTCGTGACTTACGACGACCGCAACTGGGAGCTCCGCTGGAGCCAGGAACGGCGGCAGATCAATCTATCCCGAGCCATCGCGGTGGACATGGAAAGCGGCACGATTGCCGCGCAAGGCTATCGCCTGCGAGTGCCCTACGGCACGCTGCTTTGCGTATCCGACAAGCCGCTGCATGGCGAGATCAAGCTGCCGGGTGCGGCCAACGCCTTTTATGAGCGTGCCGTCAGCGAGCATCTCATGATCGGCCTGGCAGCCGTCAATATCCTGCGTGGTCAGCGAGCCTCCGTGCATTCGCGGAAGTTGCGCAGCTTCGACGAACCTCCGTTCCGCTAAGCAGCAGCTTCCATGTCCCGCGAAACGTTAGGCCTTGTTTTAGGCTTTGTCGGCATGTGCATTTTCGCCGGCACGCTGCCCTTCACCCATATCGCCGTCGAGCATTTGAGCCCGCTCTTCGTCACCACGGGGCGAGCGGCGCTCTCGGGGCTTCTGGCGCTTGCGACCTTGCTTGTGTTGCGCAAACCCTGGCCTGCGCCTCGGCTCGCCATCACCATCGCGCTCGTGGCGCTTTGTCTCGCTGGAGGTTTCCCAGGCTTCACGGCGCTTGCCATGAAGACCGTTCCGGCTTCCCACGGCGGTATCGTGCTCGGCATCCTGCCGCTTGCCACGTCCGCCATCAGCACGCTGATCGCCGGCGAGCGGCCAAGTCCGGCATTCTGGGTCGCCGCTTTCGCCGGTGCAGGCCTCGTGATCGGCTTCACCCTGCATGAGGGTGGCGGCTCGCTCGGGCAGGGAGATCTGTTCCTCCTCGCAGCGGCACTCTCTTCGGCGCTCGGCTATGTGATCTCCGGCAAGATCGTGCGCAAAGGAATGGCCGGGTGGGAGGTCATTTCCTGGGTGCTGGTGGTGGCCCTGCCGGTCACCGTGCCCGTGGCGATCTGGACCATGCCGGAGGATACTTCCGCTGTCCCTGCCTGGAGCTGGATCGGTTTCGCCTATGTGGCTCTCATGAGCCAGTATCTCGGCTTCTTCGCCTGGAATGCCGGGCTGGCGCTCGGCGGCATCGCCCATGTCAGTCAGGTCCAGTTGCTCCAGACCTTCGTGACGCTCCTGATCGCGGCTGTTCTCAACCGGGAGGCGATTGCCTTGTCGGCCTGGTTCGTTGCCGGGGCCGTCTGTGTCCTCGTGGTCACTGCCAACAAGGCCAAGGTCCGGCAATCCAAGGCTTAGCGCATTTTCGGCGAGTGAACGGCTGAGCCAAAGAAAAGAGCCGCTTCTACATTTGTGGGCGGCTCAAGCCTTCGCTTGCTCTCATCTCAAAAAAGATATAAATATATCTTTATATGTAAGAGCGAGTTTTGGCTCATGGCCGACAAGGAAGCTCCATCTCTGGATTTGACGCTGGATGTCCTGAGGGCAGCCGCCGAAGAGACGCGCCTGCGCATCCTGGCCCTGCTGGCGGAGGGCGAACTCTCCGTTTCCGACCTCACCGACATTCTGGGCCAGTCCCAGCCGCGCATCTCCCGGCACCTGAAGCTGCTCGTGGAAGCGGGGCTCGTGGAGCGGCACAGGGAAGGGGCCTGGGCCTTCTTCCGGCTCACCGATCGCGGCACGGCCCTGAAGATCATTCGACCGACGATCGAGAGCCTGGATCGGTCCGATCCGCAATTGCTGGAGGACCGTACCCGCCTTGAGGCCGTGCGCGCCCAGCGCTCTCAGGCAGCCCAGGCCTACTTCTCGCGGCTTGCGCCCGAATGGGATCGTCTGCGCTCGCTCCACGCGCCGGAAGCCGTGGTCGAGGCTGCGGTGCTCGACGCTCTCGGACAAAAGCCGATCCGCAACCTCGTCGATCTGGGCACCGGCACCGGCCGCATGCTGCAGCTCCTTGCTCCGCGCGCAAGGCGCACGGTCGGTCTCGATGCAAGCCATGCGATGCTCTCCGTCGCGCGCGCCAATCTCGAAAAGGCGGGCCTGCGCGGCATCGAGCTGCGCCAGGGCGATATCTATGCGCCGCCGTTCCCGCGCGACACCTTCGATCTCGTGATCATCCATCAGGTGCTGCATTACCTCGATGATCCCGCGCGCGCGATCCGCGAGGCGGCGCGTCTCGTTGCGCCCGGCGGGCGCATCCTCGTGGTGGATTTCGCGCCGCATAAGCTGGAGTTCCTACGCGAGGCGCAGGCTCATCGCCGTCTTGGCTTCGCACCTTCGCAGGTCGCTGGCTGGCTTGATGAGGCGGGCCTTGATTGCACTCTCACGAAAGAAATTGCTCCGCCCAGGAAGGGCGATGACCAATTGACCGTTTCCCTTTGGCTTGGACAGGACCGCCGCGTTGCAACGGATTGGCCTCTCTCCGAGCCCAGCAAAGAGGTTGCCTGATGTCGTCCATGACCCTTCGTCCCAGCAGGCAAGCCTCTTCTCCCATCAAAGTGTCCTTCGAGTTCTTCCCGCCGAAGACGCCGGAGATGGAAACGACGCTCTGGGCTTCCATCCAGCGTCTTGCTCCGCTCAATCCGCAATTCGTCTCCGTGACATACGGTGCTGGCGGCTCCACGCGCGAACGCACGCATGCCACGGTCTCACGCCTCGTGAAGGAAACGCATCTCAAGCCTGCCGCGCACCTGACCTGCGTGGCGGCAACGAAAGATGAGGTGGATGGCGTCATTCGTTCCTATTGGGATGCGGGCGTGCGCCACATCGTGGCCCTGCGCGGCGATCCGGCTGCCGGCATCGGCACGGCATACGAGCCGCATCCCGGCGGTTATCAGCAGACTTGCGAGCTCGTGGCGGGCATCAAGGCCATTGGCGACTTCGAGGTGTCCGTCTCCGCTTACCCTGAGAAGCATCCCGAGGCCGCTTCGCTCGACGCCGATATCGATGTGCTGAAAGCGAAAGTGGATTGCGGCGCGGACCGCGCCATCACTCAGTTCTTCTTCGATAACGATCACTACTTCCGCTATCTCGACTGCGTTCGCGCGCGCGGCATCAATATCCCCATCGTGCCTGGCATCGTGCCGGTTCAGAACTTCAAGCAGACAGCAAATTTCGCGGCCAAGACCGGCGCCAGCGTTCCCGATTGGCTCGCGGCCCGCTTCGAGGGGCTCGACAACGATGTGGAGACCCGCAAACTCGTCGCAGCTGCCGTTGCCGCCGAACAGGTGATCGACCTCGTCGACCGCGGCGTGAACGAGTTCCACTTCTACACCATGAACCGCGCCGATCTCGTCTATGCGATCTGCCATCTGCTTGGCCTGCGCGATCAGAGTGTGAGGGCGGCCGCTTAAGTTTTCATGTCCGGCCTGGCCGGGCATCTGCATTTGCCATGCGCTGCATGGATGGCCGGATGCTCAATCGGCCGGATGGAAAGAGACTGTAATGATCGTGTTCGACCCTCGTCCCGCCAATGGTGCTGAAGTCCTCAAGGCACTTCGTGAGACTGCCTCCAAGCGCATTCTTGTGCTCGACGGTGCCATGGGCACGGAGCTTCAGCGCTCGCGCTTCTCGGAAGAGGATTTTCGGGGCGAACGGTTCAAGGACTGGAAACACGACGTCAAGGGCAACAACGATCTCCTGATCCTCACGCAGCCGGATGCCGTGCGCAACGTGCATCTCGATTACTTCCGCGCAGGCGCTGATATCGTCGAAACTAACACCTTCTCCGGCACCTCCATTGCCCAGGCCGATTACGGGATGGAGGAGATCGTCTATGAGTTGAACTATGAAGGTGCGCGGATTGCGCGTGAGGCCGCGTTGATCGTTGAGAAGGAGGATGGCCGCCGCCGCTTCGTGGCCGGCGCCATCGGTCCCACGAACCGCACGCTTTCCATTTCGCCGGACGTCAACAATCCAGGCTTCCGTGCCGTGACCTTCGACCAGGTGCGCGATGCTTATGCCGAGCAGGTGAGGGGGCTTGTCGACGGCGGTGCGGAGATCATCCTGATTGAGACGATCTTCGATACGTTGAATGCCAAGGCGGCCATCGTCGCCACGCATCAGGTCTTCGAAGAGAAGGGCGTGAAACTCCCGATCATGATTTCGGGAACGATCACGGACCTTTCCGGCCGCACGCTCTCGGGCCAGACACCGACGGCCTTCTGGTACTCCATGCGCCATGCTGAGCCTTTCTCCATCGGCCTCAACTGCGCGCTCGGTGCGCGCGAGATGCGCGCGCATATCCAGGAGATCGGCAAGGTCGCCGACACCTTCGTCTGTGCCTATCCCAATGCGGGCTTGCCAAACGAGTTCGGCCTCTATGACGAGAGCCCCGAGGCCACTGCTCGCATGATCGCGGAATTCGCGGATGCTGGTCTCGTCAACGTGGTCGGCGGCTGCTGCGGCACCACGCCTGCGCATATCCGCGCTATTGCCGAGGCCGTTGCCGGCAAGGCGCCGCGACAATTGCCGAAGATGGCACCGCTCATGCGTCTCTCGGGCCTCGAGCCGTTCACGCTCACGTCCGACATACCCTTCGTGAATGTCGGCGAGCGCACGAACGTCACGGGCTCCGCCAAGTTCCGCAAGCTCGTCACCAATGGCGACTATGCTGCTGCTCTCGATGTGGCGCGCGATCAGGTGGCGAATGGCGCACAGGTGATCGACATCAACATGGACGAGGGCCTGCTCGATTCCGAGAAGGCGATGGTGGAGTTCCTCAACCTCGTCGCGGCCGAGCCCGATATCGCCCGCGTGCCGGTGATGGTGGATTCCTCAAAGTTCCACGTCATCGAGGCGGGCCTCAAGTGTCTCCAGGGCAAGGCCATCGTGAACTCGATCTCCATGAAGGAGGGAGAGGAGGCCTTCATCGAGCACGCGAAGATCTGCCGCTCCTACGGCGCGGCTGTGGTTGTCATGGCTTTCGATGAGCAGGGCCAGGCCGATACGCTGGAGCGCAAGGTCGAGATCTGTACGCGGGCCTACAAGATTCTCACGGAAAAGGTGGGCTTCCCGCCAGAAGACATCATCTTCGATCCGAATGTGTTTGCGGTCGCTACCGGCATTGAAGAGCACAACGGTTATGGCGTTGACTTCATCGAGGCGACACGCATCATTCGTGAGACGCTGCCGCATGCTCATATCTCGGGCGGCGTATCGAACCTCTCATTTTCCTTCCGCGGCAATGAGCCGGTGCGCGAGGCGATGCATTCGGTGTTCCTCTTCCATGCCATCAAGGCCGGCATGGATATGGGCATCGTGAATGCGGGTCAGCTCGCCGTCTATGACGAGATTGATCCCGAGCTGCGCGAGCTGTGCGAAGATGTGGTGCTCAATCGCCACCCTGATGCGACGGAGCGTCTGCTGGAAGCGGCACCCCGCTTCAAGGGCGACGGTGCGGGTACCTCAAAGGCAGCCGATCTCGAGTGGCGCTCCTGGCCCGTCGAGAAGCGCATCGAGCATGCCCTCGTCAACGGCATGACCGAGTTCATCGAGCAGGATACGGAAGAGGCGCGCCAAGCCGCCGAGCGTCCACTCCACGTCATCGAGGGACCTCTGATGGCAGGCATGAACGTGGTCGGCGATCTCTTCGGCGCCGGAAAGATGTTCCTGCCGCAGGTGGTGAAGTCCGCCCGCGTGATGAAACAGGCCGTGGCCTATCTCATGCCTTTCATGGAGGCTGAGAAGAAGGCATCAGGCCTCGATGAGCGCTCCGCTGCCGGCAAGGTGCTGATGGCAACCGTGAAGGGCGACGTGCATGATATCGGCAAGAACATCGTCGGCGTGGTTCTCGCCTGCAACAATTACGAAGTCATCGACCTCGGTGTGATGGTCCCTGCGCAGAAGATCCTGGAGACCGCCCGCAAGGAAAAGGTGGATGTGATCGGCCTTTCCGGCCTCATCACGCCTTCTCTGGATGAGATGGTGAACGTGGCGAGCGAAATGGAGCGCGAGGGCTTTGATATTCCGCTTCTCATCGGCGGCGCCACCACCAGCCGCGTGCACACGGCGGTGAAGATCCATCCAAACTACCACAAGGGACAGGCCGTCTATGTGACGGATGCGAGCCGCGCGGTCGGCGTTGTCTCGTCGCTGCTCTCGCCCGATACGCGCGAGGCTTACATCGAGACGCTGCGCGGCGAATACCGCAGGGTCGCCGATGCCCATGCGCGCTCCGAGGCCGATAAGCAGCGCCTAGCCATCGAGAAAGCCCGCGCCAACAAGCTGAAGCTCGATTGGGATTCTTACTCTGCAACCAAGCCCACCTTCACCGGTGCGCGCGTGTTCCGCAGCTACGATGTCGGCGAGCTTGTCCCGTATATCGATTGGACGCCCTTCTTCCAGACCTGGGAGCTGAAAGGCCGCTTCCCGGCGATCCTCGAAGACGAGCAGCAGGGCCTAGCGGCGCGCCAGCTCTGGGAGGACGCGCAGGCGATGCTCAGGCAACTCGTCGAGGAGCGCTGGTTCAACCCGAAGGCGGTGATCGGCTTCTGGCCCGCCAATGCGGTGGGCGATGACATCCGCCTCTACACGGGCGAGAGTCGCAGCGAGACGCTTGCCACTTTCCACGGTCTGCGTCAGCAGCTCTCCAAGCGCGATGGCAAGCCGAACCTGTGCATTTCCGATTTCGTCGCGCCCGCTGATAGCGGCAAACCCGATTGGATCGGCGCTTTCGTGGTGACCTCAGGCATTGAGGAAGTGCGAATCGCCGAGAAGTTCGAGCGTGCGAATGACGATTATCGCTCCATTCTCGTGAAAGCTCTGGCCGATCGTCTTGCCGAAGCCTTTGCCGAGCGCATGCATGAGCGTGTGCGCAAGGAGTTCTGGGCCTATGCGCCGGATGAGAACCTTAGCAATGAAGAGCTCATTCGGGAGGAATATCGCGGTATCCGTCCTGCTCCCGGCTATCCTGCGCAGCCCGATCATACCGAGAAGGCGACGCTATTTAGCCTGCTCGAAGCTGAACGGCGTATCGGCGTGAGCCTGACGGAGTCCTATGCCATGTGGCCCGGCTCCTCCGTGTCCGGTCTCTACCTTGCGCATCCGGAGGCTTATTATTTCGGCGTAGCGAAGGCAGAGCGCGATCAGGTGGAGGATTACGCGATGCGTAAGGGCATGAGCGTGCAGGAGGTTGAGCGCTGGCTCAGCCCAATCCTCAACTACGATCCGGCAAGCTACAGGCCGATGGCAGCGGAGTAGGATCGATTAGGCGGCCGCCGCAGACGGTCGCCTGGCGATCAGATCACGCAGGGTCGTGATGGTGGAGGCATCCGCCACGCCGTCCACGCGCTCGGGGCGGAAATGGCGCTGGAACGCGGCGACCACCTTTTCCGTGTCTTCATCGAACACGCCAGTGATCTTCAGGCCATAACCATACATGACGAGCATCGCCTGAAGCGCCTCGATGGGCATGCCCTGATCGCCACGCGAGAAAAAGCGTCCGTCACTCAGAGTGGCTGGCGGCACCCAATGGCCGATGCCGACCTCGTACAGGCGCTTCCAGGGAAAGATCTCGCCGGGATCGACTTTGCGACCGGGCGCGACATCCGAATGACCGAGCACGCGGGTCGCCGGAATGCGCCAGCGGGTTACGATGTCTTTCGCGAGCGCGATCACGCTTTCGATCTGCACATCGGGATACGGGGGAAGGCCGCCGGGATGGCCAGGGTTGGCGATCTCGATCCCGATGGAGCAGGAATTGATATCCGTCTCACCATCCCAGTTGGATACGCCCGCATGCCAGGCGCGGCGAGACTCCGGCACGAGCTGCAGCACGCGTCCGTCGCCGAAGACGAAATAGTGCGCCGAGACCTGCGAGACCGGATTGCACAGCCATTGCAGGGCCTCGCCCTCGTCCGGCATGCCCGTGTAGTGCAGGATCAGCATGTTCGGGCGCTGTCCGTCTTTCCGCTCCCCGTGATTGGGTGAAGGAAACACCTTCGCGGCAACAGGGCTTTCGGGGGAAAGGGACACGCTCATACTCTTACCTGAGGTTCCGTTCGGTGGCGATGCGCTCCCAGGCGGCATTGATCGCGGCCAGTCTTTCGGTCGCGATTTTCACCGCCTCCGGCGGCAGGCCGCGGGCGATCTCCCGGTCGGGATGGTTCTCGGCGACCATCTTACGGTAGTGCCGTTTCAGCTCCTCGTCGCTCATGGCCCTGTCAGCCTTGAGGATAAGGTAAGGGTCGTCCGCCCGCTTCACGTGGTGGGCGGCGATGCGCTCGAATTCGCTCTCCGAGAAAGCGAAGATTGTCGCCACGTTCTTGAGATAGAGATACTCGGCTTCGTGAACCGCCTCGTCGGCCTTGGCAATATGGAAGAGACCGTCGATCACGTCCTCCAAGAGGGCGGGCTCTTCCTTGAACTCCGTGCCAATCTGGCGAGCGTAAGCCTCGAACCCGTCCGTAGTCTGCATCGCAAGCTCGAACAGGCGCCTCACGCGCTCATGCTCGTTGGCGGGCACATCAACAACCTGCTCGAAAGCCCTCACTTCGACGTCGACGACCACGCCATCGGCCTTGGCCATCTTCGCGGCAAGCGCCACGAGGCCCATGGTGAACAGCACATCGCGGGGCGGCTTTCCGAACGGAGCACCCTCGCGGTCAATGAGCACATGACCGGCAACGCCGCCCAGGAGAGCGCCAATCGGCCCCCCGAGCGCCAAGCCGATGCCGGCACCACCAAGCTTACCCCAAATCGACTGAATCATCTTAGAGACAGTGGTACGCTCAATGACAGGCAAAAGGAAAGGGGCCGAGAAGATCTCGACCCCTGAATTCAGATTTGAGGGCTGTCTTAGCGGCAGTAGATGTTGCCGTACATGTCCTGATACGTGCCATACGGGCAGCGAGGAGCCGTTGCTGCACCCACGACAGCGCCGCCAGCAGCGCCGATCGCTGCGCCGGCGAGAGCGCCGCTTGCACGACCGGTTGCTGCGCCACCGATGGCCGCGCCGGCGAGACCGCCGACGGCGGCGCCACCGACGGCACGCTCGCCAGGAGTGGTGCAGGCTGCCATCGAGAGGGCGAGAGCACCGGCGGCGATAGCGGAGATGATTTTCTTCATGGACGTGTCCTCTTGGTCAGCAATAGACAACTGGAGAAAGCATGAGCGTGTTAGCTTAGCCTTACTGCCAACTTTTTCCTAGCCGATCAGTTCCATGCTGTTAAGGTTTGCAATAGACGGATCCATTGAGAGTGTAGGTTCCGTAGCGGCAGTTTGGGGTTCCCATACTCTGGTTTCGATAGACGCCCTGGCTCCCTCGATTGACGCCCTGACTTCCTGGATTGACGCCTGTCCTGGCAGGAGCGGGCCTCGTCTGTACAGGGGGTTGTGACTGCCGCATCGGAGATCCCGGCTGTTCCACGACTTCGGGCTCAGGAGCCGTCGCTGCTCCTACGACAGCACCGCCGGCAGCGCCAATGGCTGCACCGGCCAGAGTGCCGCCAGTATGGCCCGTCGCGGCGGCACCGATGGCGGCGCCGGCAAGGCCGCCGAAAGCGGCGCCACCGACGGCACGCTCACCGGGGGTGTTACAGGCGACGATCGACAGGGTCATGACACCCGCGGCACCCGCTATGATGATTTTCTTCATGAAGATTGTCCTATTTTTTAAACGGCACGAATCGTAACGAACCTTTGTAACGTTACGGTGGGAGTCTGCCAACTCTTGGCAAGAGAGGAGACACCTTGCTTGCAGCGTGAGCTGTAGAAAATTTTTGTTAAGGCGCTGAGGCTATTCCCGCCTTTCTACGCTTCGGTTTTACGAAGAATCGCTGTCTAGCTTGAGCATTCGTTGAAGATGATTGCGGCTCGTAAAGTCACAACTTTGCCTTATTTGAGCTCAACCCACCGCGGCCCTGCGACCTATGCCGTTTGGAGTTTTCGTATGACTTGGCAGCATTATTTAAGAGCATTGGTGGTCGCGATTCTCGGTGCAATTGCACTTGCCCTAGGGTCTCAGGCCAGGGCTGAGAACAACCTGATTTCCCCCGAGGTTGCCGAGCAGCTCGTGCGTGCCCAGATCGAAGAGCAAAAGGCGGCCGAGGCTGCGCTCGAGGAGGAGCAGCAGGCGATCGAGGCCGCGGAGGCGGCAGAAGCCGCCAAGGCCTCAAAGTCTGGCAAGAGTGCAAAAAGCACCGGCAGCAGGAAGGTTAAGGAAGCTGCTGCTGCAGCTCCCGCCGCTGCCGTTGCGAAGGTGCCCGAGGCTCCTGCGGCGGCTGTCCAGAAGGCGGCACATGAGACCAATGTCGAAGAAACTGCTTCTCTTCCCGCAGGGCTCCCTGTTCGCTCCCGCTCCGAGCGGGCGGATGCCGTCAAGGGCCATGCTCTGAAGCCTCTGATTGCGCGCTACGCCTCCGAGAACGGCTTGTCCTACGAGCTGGCCGATGCGGTGGTGCGGCTCGAGAGCCGCTACAATCCCGGTATTCGCAATGGTCCCCATGTGGGTCTCACCCAGATCAATGTGCGCACGGCTCAGTCCTTGGGATACAAAGGCGACGCCGCTGGCCTGCTCGACCCGGAAACCAACCTGCGTTTTGGGCTGAAATATCTCGCGGTTGCCCACAAGCTCGCCGGAGGGGACACCTGCGGCACGATCCTGCGCTATCAGTTCGGCCTCCGCACGACGACGATGACCGGCGCCTCACGGGCTTATTGCGCGAAGGTCAAGGTGCTTACGGCCGCGGCCGAATGAGTCTAAGGTCTTGACGCAGGCCTATGTTTCGCACCACATCCCCTCCGTCAGCTGGCCGGGCGGCCGCTTCGAGCTTGCTCGGAGAGGAAAGTCCGGGCTCCATGGAAGCAAGGTGCCGGATAACGTCCGGCGGGGGCGACCCTAGGGATAGTGCCACAGAAAGCAAACCGCCCTGCAAGGGTCTTCGGACTCCCAGGGTAAGGGTGAAAGGGTGCGGTAAGAGCGCACCGCGGACGCAGTGATGCGGACGGCACGGTAAACCCCACCAGGAGCAAAACCGAATAGGGACGACAGGCGTTCGCGCCAGGCCCGCTTCCAGGCTGGTCGTCCGGGTTGGTTGCTTGAGGCGGTCAGCAATGACCGTCCCAGAGGAATGGCCGCCACGTTCAAGGGTTAGACCTTGGGCCATACAGAACCCGGCTTACAGGCCGGCTGACCCCTTCTTTTCCACAGGCTTCAGACTGCGACAAAGCGGACCAAACCTTTGGTCTGCTTACGATTCGTTAACCCTAAATACGTCTCATGGAGCCTGCATGCTGCAAGGCGTGTGTCCCACTCTCGTTCCGTTGACGACCATATTATCCCATGTTATCCCAAATCATCCCGTCGACGGTGTCTTCCGAAGGGGACGTCAAGCGCATCACAAGCGCTGACATCTTGCTTCGGAAAGTGGCGTTCTCGCCGGCTGCGGGTGGCAGGCCGACCAGGTCTGCTGGGGGGCTGACAATCGGGAGCTGGCGAGCTGCGGCCAATGAACCGCTTCGTGTCCAATTTCACCAACAAGTTGGATTCGAAGGGTCGCGTCTCGATCCCCGCATCCTTCCGGGCCGTGCTGGCCAGGGATGGATTCGAGGGTCTCTACGTTCATCCCGCGCTCGATGCGCAGGCCTTGGACGCAGGTGGCAACACGCTTCTGAACGAGATCGATGCGTTCTTGTCGACGCTGTCGCCCTATTCGGACGAACGGGATCAGCTGTCGACCGCGTTGTTTGGGACCAGCGAAATTCTAAAAGTCGATCCGGAGGGGCGTGTCATCCTGACGGACTCAGTGAAAGTGCATGCCGGGATCGGCGATACGGTGACGTTCGTCGGACTCGGTCACAAGTTCCAGATTTGGGAGCCCGAGCGTTTCCGTGCGCACTTGGAGGAGGCGCGCACGAAGGTCCGAGACCTGAAGAAGGCGCTGGGGGCCCGGGTTGTGGAGCCACGTATGGTACAGAACACCTCACCAGGAGTGCGGGAGCAATGATGGGACGCGGCGACGGCCCAGGAGCCGGAGCCGCTGGCGGACCGACCCGTCACGTTCCTGTGCTTCTGGCGGAGGTGTGCGACGCGCTCGATGTAAAGCGCGGTGGCCTCTTCATCGATGGCACGTTTGGTGCGGGCGGATACACGCGCGCCATTCTCGATGCTCATCCTCAGAACAAAGTGATTGCCATCGACCGTGATCCCGATGCGATTGCGGGCGGTGCCGCGCTGACGGCGAAATTCAAGAAGCGCCTCATGCTCGTGCCGGGACGCTTCGGCGATCTCGACGAGATTGCGCGCGCTCAAGGATTCGAGGCCGTCGATGGTGTCGTTCTCGATATCGGCGTCTCGTCCATGCAGCTCGATCAGGCCGAGCGCGGTTTCTCGTTCCGCAACGAGGGCCCGCTCGACATGCGCATGGAGCAGGAAGGCCCGAGCGCCGCTGACATCATCAATGAAGCATCCGAGGCCGAGCTGGCCGACATCTTCTATCATTACGGCGAGGAGCGCCGTGCCAGAGCGGTCGCTCGCGCCATTATCGAGGCACGTCGTCGGGAGCCGTTCCATACGACGCGTCAGCTTGCCGATCTCGTCGCCTCGCTGATCCGTCAGGAGCCGGGCGGCATTCATCCGGCCACGCGGGTGTTCCAGGGGCTTCGTATCGCGGTCAATGACGAGCTGGGTGAACTGGTGCGCGCGCTGCACGCTGCCGAGCGTATCTTGAGACCCGGCGGACGCCTCGTGGTCGTCACCTTCCACTCGCTCGAAGACCGGATCGTGAAGCAGTTCTTTGCAGCTCGCACCGGACGCACGCCGAGCGGCTCGCGCCACATGCCGACCATGGCTGCACCTGAACCGACCTTCGAGGCGGTGACGAAAGGCCCGGTTGGACCAGGCGAGCAGGAAATGGCGCGTAACCCACGCGCACGCTCGGCGAAGCTGCGGGCCGGGGCGCGCACGAACGAGCCTCCGCAGGAACCGCTCAGTGCCATCACCATGTTGGCCGAACTGCCGCAGACGGCGGAGAAAAAGGGAGGGCGGCGATGACCAAGCTGCTCCATTTCGTTGCGATCTCCGCCCTTATCGCTTCGGCGGGCTATGCCTATTCGATCAAGTACGACACGCTCTATTATGCCGAGCAGGTGGCGAAGCTGAAATCCAAGGTTCAGCGCGAACGCGAAGCCATCGCCGTGCTGCAGGCGGAGTGGCAGTATCTCGACCGCCCGGATCGCCTTCAGGCTGC
Source organism: Microvirga medicaginis (assembly GCF_052658925.1). Classification (NCBI taxonomy): domain Bacteria; kingdom Pseudomonadati; phylum Pseudomonadota; class Alphaproteobacteria; order Hyphomicrobiales; family Methylobacteriaceae; genus Microvirga; species Microvirga medicaginis. The sequence goes on from NZ_JBQWEL010000029.1 coordinate 37,089, forward strand.
TGCGGATCACCATCTCGATCTTCAGCCTCTGAAGATTCAGCAACTGGCGCGTCTGTCCGATCTGCCGAACCGTCCGACGCGCGAGGATGAGATCGGCCGCAAGCTCGAAGCGCTTGGCCTGCTCGAACCGACGGCAACGCCGAAGGACAAGAGCAACGAAGCCCGCACCCCATCGACTCAAACCCCGAACCGGTAAGCCCCGTGTTGCACGAGCCTCAACTCGAACTGAAGGCTAAGAGCCCTCCGCCCAAGACAGGTATTCTCTCGTATGCTAGAGAGCTGTTCCGGTTGCGCCTCGACAAGAGTACGTCCCGTGTAGGCCTGGCCGCCTTCTGCTTCGTCGGTCTCTTCGTTGTGATTGGCGGTCGTCTCGTTCAGCTCGCTGTGACCAGCGAGAACACGAGCGAGGTGCGACGCGCGGCGTCTTCCGAAATCTCCGCGGCTCGCCCCGATATCGTGGACCGCAATGGAGAAATTCTCGCCACCGATGTGAAGATGGTCTCCGTCTTCGCGGAGCCGCGCAACATCATCGACAAGGACGAGGCGGTGGAGCTGCTCACCGCTGTTCTGCCTGACCTTGATGCCACGGAGCTGCGCAACAAGCTCAACACCAAGAAGGGCTTCGTCTGGGTCAAGCGCGAGATCACGCCGCGCCAGCAGGCTGAGGTGCACCGCCTCGGCATTCCGGGTGTGGGGTTCCTGCCCGAGAACAAGCGCGTCTATCCGAACGCCGAGGCTGCGGCCCACGTGCTCGGCTTTGCCAACGTGGACAACGTCGGAATCGCCGGCATCGAGAAGTACATCGACAGCATGGGCCTGCAGGATCTCAACGGCGCGGGCTTCAACATCTCCGCCGCCGATCTGAAGCCCGTTCAGCTCTCGCTCGATCTGCGCGTGCAGCATGCTCTGCGTGACGAGCTTGCGAAAGGTATGGCGAAGTTCAAGGCGAAGGCCACTGCCGGCGCCGTCCTGGACGTGAATACCGGCGAGATCATTGCCCTTGTCTCGCTGCCTGACTACGATCCCAACAACCCCGTCGATGCGCTCGACAAGGACCGGATCAACCGCATCAATGTCGGCGTGTTCGAGATGGGATCGACCTTCAAGGCGCTCACCGTGGCGATGGCGCTCGATTCCGGCAAGTTCAACATCAACTCCACGCTCGATGCCCGCTCAGGCCTGCGCTACGGTAAATTCACGATTGGTGACTATCACGCCACGCATCGAGTTCTGACGGTGCCCGAGGTGTTCATCCACTCGTCCAACATCGGCACTGCTCGCATGGCGCTCGGCATCGGCGTCGAAGGCCACAAGGCCTTTCTGCGCAAGATGGGACAGCTGTCCCGCCTTGAAACGGAGCTGCCTGAAAATGCCTTGCCGATCATTCCGCCGCGCTGGGGCGAGCTCAACACCATGACCATCGCTTTCGGTCACGGCCTCGCCGTCGCGCCGCTCCAGGCGCTCATGGCCGTCGGAGCGCTGGTCAATGGCGGCGTGCTGATCAAGCCGACCTTCCTGAAGCGCGGCGAGGAGGAGGCTCGTCAGAATGCTCTTCAGGTTCTCAAGCCCGAGACCAGCGAGGCCATGCGCTATGTGATGCGCCTCAACGCCTCGAACCCGGCGGGATCTGCGGCGAATGCCGCCATTGCAGGCTTCTTCGTCGGTGGTAAAACCGGCACGGCGGAGAAGGTGATCAACGGTCGCTATGCCAAGAACAAGAACTTCACCACCTTCACGGCGGTTGTCCCTGCCGACAAGCCGAAATACGTGTTCCTGACCATCATGGACGAGCCGCAGGCGGTCGAGGGCACCTACGGCTTCTCGACAGCCGGGTGGAATGCAGGTCCCGTGACAGGAAACATCATCGAACGCGTCGCGCCGCTCTTGGGAGTTCCTCCCCGGTTCGAGCCGCCGGCGCAACCTTTCCCCCTCATGTCGCGCCTCAATGCATGGGGCGTTCGGTAATCATGACGAATAACATTCAATTGAGCGATCTGCTTCCGGAGGCCAAGGGCTCTCCGGTAGCATCCGTGTCTGTGACGGGCATCGCCTCCGACAGCCGCAAGGTCGGGCCCGGCAGCGTGTTTTTCGCCGTGCCGGGCACGAAGGTGGACGGCATGAGCTTCGTGCCGCAGGCAGTGGCCGCTGGCGCGGTTGCCATCGTGGGAGAGGCGGAGCGTCCTTCCGCCTTGGCGGCCAATATCGCGTATGTCCGTGTGAGCGATGTGCGGGAGGCTCTCTCGCTCGCAGCATCCCGGTTCTATCCGCAGCAGCCGGAGAGGGTGGTCGCGGTCACAGGCACGAGCGGCAAGAGCTCCGTGGCCGATTTCACGCGCCAGCTCTTCGCGTCACTCGGCTACAAATCGGCAAGCCTCGGGACGCTCGGTATCATCACGTCGGATGGCGCGGCCTATGGTTCGCTCACGACGCCTGATCCGATCTCTCTGCACCAGACTCTCGACAGGCTCGCGAAGGATGGCGTGACTCGTCTGGCGATGGAGGCCTCTTCCCACGGCATCGATCAGCGCCGCCTCGACGGCGTACATTTAAGCGCTGCGGGTTTCACCAATCTCGGTCGCGATCACCTCGATTATCACAACACCACCGAGGCTTATGCCGCCGCGAAGCTGCGCCTGTTCGATACGCTTCTGCCCGCCGACGCTCCCGCCATCATCAATGCCGATGGGCCCTATGGCGATGTGTTTCAGAACGGTGTGCGCAATCGCGGCCTGACGATGCTGACGACGGGAAGCATGGGCGAGACGTTGCGTCTCGTCGAAGCGCGCCCGGAGGGCTTCAAGCAGGCTCTGACTATCGAAGCCTTCGGTAAAAGGTTTGAAACGACCCTGCCGCTTCTCGGTGCCTTCCAGGTCGAGAATGCGCTCGTCGCCGCTGGCCTCGTGCTCTCCGTGGAAGGTGAGGACAGGGCGGCCGAAGTCTTCGAGGGCTTCAAGACGCTGAAAGGTGTCTCGGGCCGCCTCGAGCAGGTGGGCGAGGTCGATGGCGCGATCTGCATCGTCGACTACGCGCATAAGCCCGATGCGCTGGCTCATGTGCTCGATGCCCTGCGTCCCTTCACCAAGGATCGTCTCGTCTGCATCGTCGGCTGTGGCGGAGACCGCGACAAGGGGAAGCGTCCGCTCATGGGCCGCATCGCCGCCGACAAGGCGGATATTGTCATCGTCACGGACGATAATCCTCGCTCCGAAGATCCGGCCGCGATCCGTGCCGAGGTGTTGAAAGGTGCTCCCGGCGCCCGCGAGATCGGAGACCGGGCTTTGGCCATCCGCACCGCCGTGAAGGAGCTCCGACCGGGCGATATTCTGGTCGTGGCCGGCAAAGGTCATGAAACGGGCCAAATCATCGGCGACCGGACCCTGCCATTCTCGGACCATGACGAGGTCCGGGCGGCTATTGCGGAGAGGCAGGGATGAGTTCACCTTTGTGGAGCTTGGATGAGATCGTAGCCGCTACCGGCGCTCGCGTCGGCAGCGGCTTTGTGCAGGCGACCGGCGCTTCCATCGATACGCGCACGCTGGCGCCCGGCGATCTCTATTTCGCGATCAAAGGCGATGTGCATGACGGCCACGACTTTGTTCCTGCAGCCCTCGGGAAGGGGGCATCTGGCGCGGTTGTGTCGGAGGAAAAAGCTCCTGCCTTCGCTTCAGACAAACTCATCATCGTGCCTGACGTGCTCGAAGCCATGCGCCAGTTGGGCCGTGCGGCGCGCAAGCGCACGGACGCCAAGATCGTCGCGATCACGGGCTCCGTCGGCAAGACCGGCACGAAGGAATCCATGCGCCTTGCGCTCTCCCGTCAGGGTGCGACACACGCGTCAGTCGCCTCCTACAACAACCATTGGGGCGTTCCGCTCACCCTCTCCCGGATGCCGCGTGAAACCGAATTCAGCGTGTTCGAGATCGGCATGAACCACGCCCACGAGATCCTGCCGCTCACCGCGATGGTTCGTCCGCATGTGGCCGTGATCACCACCATCGAGCCGGTGCATATCGAGTTCTTTCCTTCGCTCTGGGGCATCGCCGATGCGAAGGGCGAGATCTTCTCCGGCCTGGAGCCCGGCGGCACGGCGGTGATCAATCGCGATAGCCCGTATTTCGAGCGCATGAAGGCGCACGCGCTCGCTTCCGCCGCAGGCCGTGTGATCTCCTTCGGCGAGCATGAGGCTGCCGATATCCGCGCCGAGCGGATCGTCGTGAAACCCGACCAATCGCTCGTCGAGGCCCGTATCTTCGGTCAGCTTCTGAGCTACAGGATCGGCACGGCGGGACGGCATATCGCCCTCAATTCTCTGAGCGTGCTTGCCACATGCCATGCGCTTGGCGTGGACCTGGCACAGGTTGTGGGTTCCTTCACCGATCTGAAGCCTCCCGTGGGACGCGGTGAGCGGACGATGCTCTCCGTTGGCGGAGACGAGGCACTGCTCATTGACGAAAGCTATAATGCGAACCCAGCCTCCATGCGTGCGGCGCTTGCCAATCTCGGCGCGGTGGAACTGAACGGCCAAGCTCGGCGTCTCGCTGTGCTGGGCGACATGAAGGAACTAGGCGAGATGGGGCCTGCTCTTCACGAGGAGCTCGCAGAGGCGATCGAGGTCAATAACATCGATTTTGTTTTCGCGGCCGGGCCTTTGATGAAGAATCTCGTCGACCGCCTGCCGAAGACGAAGGTAGCGGCCCATACGGAAACCTCTGCCGAGCTCATTGACACGGTCTGCGCTGCAATCCGTCCCGGCGATGCAGTGACCGTCAAGGGATCGCTCAGCATGAAGATGGCCCTGGTTGTCAAAGCTCTGAAAGAACGTTACGGCGCGAGCCCAACGGCAAACGCGCTGAAAGGATAAACACGAATGTTGACCTGGTTGGCTGAGCTCAGCCCCTACTTCAGCCCTCTCAATATCTTCCGCTACATCACGTTCCGTACCGGCGGCGCGACGGCGACAGCCATGCTCTTCGTGTTCTTGTTTGGGCCGTCGATCATCGCGTTGCTGCGCGTACGTCAGGGCAAGGGGCAGCCGATCCGTGAGGATGGACCGCAATCGCACCTTCTCACGAAGCGCGGCACGCCGACCATGGGGGGCCTGATGATCATGGCGGGCGTGCTGGTTTCGACCCTGCTCTGGGCCAATCTCGCAAACCATTATGTCTGGATCGTGCTGTTCGTGACCGTCGGCTTCGGCGCGATCGGCTTTTACGACGACTACCTGAAAGTCACGAAGCAGTCGCACAAGGGTTTTTCCGGCAAGTCGCGCCTCGCCATCGAGGCGATCATCGCCGCTGTCGCCTGCATTGCCATTTCCTACATGGCAACGCCCGGTCTTGCGAACAAGCTGGCGCTGCCCTTCTCGAAGGACCTGCTCTTCAATCTCGGCTGGTTCTACATCGTCTTTGCGGGCTTCGTGATCGTCGGCGCAGGCAATGCGGTGAACATCACGGACGGCCTCGACGGCCTTGCCATCGTGCCTGTCATGATCGCGGCGGGCACCTTCGGCTTCATCGCGTATCTTGCCGGTAACGCTGTCTTCGCCAATTACCTGCAGATCCACTTCGTGCCCGGCACCGGCGAGCTTGCCGTGATCTGCGGCGCGCTGATCGGCGCCGGCATCGGCTTCCTCTGGTTCAATGCGCCTCCGGCGCAGATCTTCATGGGCGACACGGGTTCGCTCGCCCTCGGCGGTCTTCTCGGCACCATCGCGGTGGCGACGAAGCACGAGGTCGTGCTTGCCATTGTCGGAGGTCTCTTCGTGCTGGAGATCATGTCCGTGATCATCCAGGTGGCCTCGTTCAAGCTCACGGGGAAGCGCGTCTTCAAGATGGCGCCGATCCACCATCACTTCGAGCAGTTGGGCTGGACCGAGCCTCAGGTGGTGATCCGCTTCTGGATCATCGCCGTGGTGCTCGCCCTCGTTGGCCTTTCGACCCTCAAGCTGCGGTAACATCCGATGACGCCCGTCACGACCTTCTCCGGCAAAACAGTCGCGCTCTTCGGCCTTGGCGGATCGGGGCTTGTGACGGCGCTTGCCTTGAAGGAGGGCGGGGCGCACGTCGTGGCCTGCGACGACAACCCGGAGAAGATGACGGAAGCGGCCGCCAAGGGCATCGAGACGGGCGATCTGCGCCAGCTCGATTGGTCCATGGTCTCGGCACTCATCCTCTCGCCCGGCGTTCCCCTAACGCATCCGGAACCGCATTGGTCGGCAAAGCTCGCGAGACAAGCCGGCGTCGAGATCATCGGCGATATCGAGCTCTTCTGCCGCGAGCGCAAGAAGATCGCGCCGAATGCACCCTTCGTCGCCATCACCGGCACCAACGGCAAGTCTACGACGACCGCACTCATTGCGCATATCCTGCGCGAGGCAGGCCGCGACGTGCAGATGGGCGGCAATATCGGCACCGCGATCCTCTCGCTCGAACCGCCGTCCGATAGCCGTATCCATGTGATCGAGTGCTCCTCGTTCCAGATCGACCTCGCGCCGTCGCTCGCGCCGACAATCGGTGTTCACCTCAATCTGTCGCCTGATCACATCGACCGGCATGGGACGATGGAGAGTTATGCGGCGATCAAGGAGCGGCTGGTGGCAAAGGCCCTGCAGGCGGTCATCGGAATTGATGATGACTTGAGCCGCGCGATTGCGGACACCTGCACTGCAAAGGGCGTGAAAGTGACTCGCATCTCCATTGAGCCGATGGAGGCGGAAGGTTTCTTTGCCGACGGTACCAGTCTGGTTCAGGTCACTCCCTCCGATGCGGTCGCTGTGGCTGATCTGGCAGGCATCGGTTCACTGCGAGGTTCTCACAACGCCCAGAACGCAGCAGCGGCTGTTGCCGTCGCCATGGCGCTCGGTGTCTCCGGCGAGAAGATCAGGTCTGGTCTTTCTACGTTCCCTGGTCTGCCTCACCGCATGGAAGAGGTCGGGCGTATTCGTTCGGCGCTCTTCATCAACGATTCCAAGGCCACCAACGCCGACTCCACGGAGAAGGCACTCAAGTCCTTCGACAACATTCTCTGGATCCTCGGCGGCAAGGCGAAGGAAGGCGGCATTGAGCCGTTGAAGGAGTATTTCCCGAAGATCCGCAAAGCCTATCTGATCGGCGCGGCTACGGAAGAGTTTGCAAAGACGCTTGAAAACGATGTGCCTTATGTTCGCTCCGGCACGCTCGACAGAGCCGTAGAGCAGGCTGCGGCCGATGCGTCGGCGACGAACGGCCCTTCGGTCGTTCTCCTGTCGCCGGCTTGTGCCTCCTACGATCAATTTCCCAATTACGAAGTGCGCGGAAACATTTTTCGCGAATTGGTCCGGACATTGCCGGGCATTGAAGCCAAGGGGGCTTAGATAGATGGTGTCGCGCGCGGAACGCTCGGCTTTCAGCGATTGGTGGTGGACCGTCGACCGGCTGCTGCTGGCGGCGCTTGCCATCCTCATGCTCGCAGGACTCGTCTTTCTCATGGCGGGCGGCCCGCCCGTCGCGGAACGATTAGGCCTCTCGACCTTCCACTTCGTGAATCGTCAGGTGCTGTTTCTGATCCCGGCGCTCCTCATCATGCTGCCGGTCTCGTTCCTGTCCCTGCGCCACATCCGTCGCCTGGCGCTGCTGGTTTATCTCGGCGGCATGGCGTTGATCGGGCTCGCTTTCCAGTTCGGGCCTGAAATCAAAGGCGCGCATCGCTGGATCATGATCGGCCCGCTCGGCATTCAGCCCTCCGAATTCGTGAAGCCCGCCTTCGTCGTTCTCGCCGCCTGGGCCTTCTCCGAGGGCGCGCGGCGCAAGGATATGCCGGGCGCGCTTCTCGCGCTGCTGCTCCTGCCGGCCACGATCATTCCGCTCATCCTGCAGCCCGATTTCGGCCAGACCATGCTCGTCACCATCGTGTGGTGTGGTCTGTTCTTCGTCGCGGGCCTGCATTGGTTCTGGGTGATGGGCCTTGGCGGTGCGGGCCTTATCGGCATCGTCGCTGCCTACGAGTTCCTGCCGCACGTACGTGCCCGTATCGAGCGCTTCCTCGACAAGGATTCGGGCGACACGTTCCAGGTGGATACGGCCATGGAATCCTTTTCGCGCGGTGGTTGGCTTGGGCGCGGCCCGGGCGAGGGCACGGTGAAGCGCATCCTGCCCGACGCGCATACCGACTTCATCTTCGCCGTGACGGCGGAAGAGTTCGGCATCATCGTGTGCCTTGCTCTGCTTGTGCTCTTCGCCTTCATCGTGCTGCGCGGCCTGATGCTCGCCAAGCGAAACGAAGACACCTTCTGCCGTCTCGCCGCCACGGGCCTCGTCCTCATGTTCGGACTGCAGGCCGCCATCAACATGATGGTCAATGTGCACCTCATGCCAGCCAAGGGCATGACGCTCCCCTTCATCTCCTATGGCGGCTCGTCGCTGCTGTCGCTGGCGCTCGGCATGGGCTTCCTCATCGCGCTCACCCGTCGCCGTCCGCGCGCGGAGATGATGGAGCATTTCAACCAGGATTGGCAGCGGTGAAAAACAAGCCTCTCGTCCTTCTCACCGCCGGCGGCACCGGTGGTCATCTGTTCCCGGCTGAAGCGCTCGCCAATGTCCTGAAGGCTTCCGGCTGCCGCGTGGTCCTCGCCACCGACAAGCGAGCCAATGCCTATGCGGGCTCGTTCCCGGCGGACGAGATCATCGAAATCCCCTCCGCTACACCCTCGGGCCGTTCCGTGCCGCAGATTGCGAAGGCCGCGCTGCTGCTTGCTCAAGGAACGCTGAAAGCCATGGGCGTCATTCGCAAGCTGAAGCCGGATGCGGTTGTCGGGTTCGGCGGCTACCCCACCGTGCCGCCGGTCGTTGCGGCATCGCTCCTCAAGGTGCCGACGGTGATCCACGAGGCCAATGGCGTGATGGGCCGCGCAAACCGCCTGCTCGCCCGTCGCGCCACGATGATCGCGACGGGCTTTGCCAATCTCAGGGGCATCCCCGAGAGCGGTCGGGGCCAGGTGATCCAGACCGGCAACCCGATCCGTCCGGCGGTGCTGGAGGCCTCGAAGCAGGCTTACTCCACGCTCGAGCCGAGTGGAAAGATGCGCCTCCTCGTCGTGGGTGGCAGCCAGGGCGCGCGCGTCATGAGCGATGTCGTTCCGCCGGCCATCGAATTGCTGCCGCCGGAGCTGCGCGCTCGCCTCGCGATCACCCAGCAGGCGAGGGGAGAGGACCTGGAGCGGGTACGCGCGCATTACCGGCGTCTGGGCGTGGAGTTCGAGGCCGAGCCCTTCTTCAAGGACCTGCCGAAGCGCCTTGGAGACGCGCATCTCGTCATCTCCCGCTCCGGCGCCTCGACGGTCGCGGAGCTTGCGGTGATCGGTCGCCCCTCGATCCTCGTGCCGCTGCCGGGCTCACTCGATCAGGACCAGGCCGCCAACGCCAAAACCCTCGGCAATCTCGGCGCTGCCATCGTTTGCCCACAAACGGAATTCACCCCTGATCGCCTGGCGAACGAGATTCGTTCCTATTTTCAAGAGCCTGACCGCTTGACCAAAGCCGCTGCCGCTGCACATAGCGCCAGCATTACGGATGCGGCCGAGCGTCTGGCTCACGCTGTCCTCAACCTGATACATCTTAACAAGAACGGAATGCCTTCATGAAACTGCCGCCGAAGCTAGGTCCCATTCACTTCATCGGCATCGGCGGCATCGGCATGTCGGGCATCGCCGAAGTCATGCACAATCTGGGCTACACGGTTCAGGGCTCGGACGCAGCCGACAACTACAACGTCAAGCGCCTTGCCGACAAAGGCATCAAGACCTTCATCGGCCACAAGGCCGAGAACGTGGAGAATGCCGAGATCGTCGTCGTGTCCACCGCGATCAAGCGCGACAACCCGGAGCTGATCGTCGCCCGCGAGAAGCGCCTGCCCGTCGTGCGCCGCGCGGAAATGCTCGCCGAACTCATGCGCTTCAAGTCCTGCGTCGCAGTCGCCGGTACGCACGGCAAGACCACGACGACATCGCTCGTCGCGACACTGCTCGATGCAGGCGGCCTCGACCCGACAGTAATCAACGGCGGCATCATCAACGCCTACGGCACCAATGCCCGCATGGGCGACGGTCAGTGGATGGTGGTGGAAGCGGACGAATCCGACGGCACCTTCCTCAAGCTGCCGGCGGACGTCGCCATCGTCACGAACATCGATGCCGAGCATCTCGATCATTTCGGCACCTACGACGCCATCAAGGATGCTTTCCGCTCCTTCATCGACTCGATCCCGTTCTACGGTTTCGCGGTGATGTGCATCGATCATCCGACCGTGCAGGATCTCGTCGGCCACATCGAGGATCGCCGCATCATCACCTATGGCGAGAACCCGCAGGCCGATGTGCGCTTGATGGATGTGGATTCGCGCGGAGGTCAGAACCGCTTCCGTGTCATGATCCGCGACCGTCGTCCGGGCTTCCGTCTTGAACTCGAAGACCTCGTTCTGCCGATGCCCGGCGCGCACAATGCGCTCAATGCCACGGCAGCCATCGCCGTTGCGCATGAACTCGGCGTCTCGCCCGATGCGATCCGCAAGGCGCTCGCAGGCTTCGGCGGCGTGAAGCGGCGCTTCACGCGCACGGGCGAGTGGAACGGGGTCACCGTGTTCGACGATTACGGCCACCATCCCATCGAGATCGCCGCGGTGCTCAAAGCCGCGCGCGCATCGACGGAGGGCCAGGTGATCGCTGTGGTGCAGCCGCACCGCTATTCGCGCCTGTCGTCCCTGTTCGATCAGTTCTGCACCTGCTTCAACGATGCGGATGCGGTGATCGTCGCGCCGGTCTATGCCGCGGGCGAGCAGCCGATCCCGGGAGCTGATCGCGACAGCCTCGTCTCGGGCCTCAAGGCGCGCGGCCACCGTAACGTGATGGCGCTCGAAAAGCCGGAGGATCTCGCAGGTCTCATCAAGGGCGTGGCGAAGCCGGGCGACTACGTGATCTGTCTCGGCGCCGGCAACATCACGCAATGGGCTTATGCGCTGCCGGGTGAGCTCGAAGCGTTGGGCGAGAAGGCGGCTTGATGTTTGGCGAATCGGCCCAAGGTTTCCTCATCCTTCGAGACGCGAGCCATGCTCGCTCCCCAGGATGAGGGCTGTGGAGTGCTTCATGTTTCCTGATATTGTTCCCGAACTCAAAGCAGGCATGCCCGAGCTCAGGGGCAAGCTGGAGGCGAATGCGCCGACAGCGCCGCTCTCGTGGTTTCGCACGGGCGGTCCGGCGCAGGTGCTGTTCACGCCGGCCGATACGGACGATCTCGCTTACTTCCTGCAGCACCTGGATCGGCAGATCCCGGTGCTCGTCGTGGGTCTTGGCTCCAACCTGCTCATCCGCGATGGCGGCTTGGAAGGGGTCGTGATCCGTTTAGGAAAAGGCTTCTCCGAAGTCTCCGTCGAACCGGGGCTTCGCGTGCGTGCAGGCGCAGGTGCGCCCGACGTGAAGGTGGCGCGTGCGGCGGCGGAAGCCGGCATTGCAGGTCTCTCGTTCCTGCGGGGCATTCCGGGCGCCATCGGCGGCGCGCTTCGCATGAATGGCGGTGCCTATGGCGGCGAAACGAAGGATGTTCTCATCGAAGCCAAAGGTGTGACCCGCACCGGGGAAATCGTGACGTTCACCAATGCGCAGATGGGCTTCACCTATCGCCATTCGAGCGTACCTGACGATGTGATCTTCACGGAAGCTCTCTTCCAGGGCCGCCCCGGCAATCCGGAAGAGATCTTGGCCGAGATGAACGCCATCACCGAGGCGCGCTCCTCGACGCAGCCGGTCAACACCCGCACGGGCGGCTCCACCTTCAAGAACCCCCCGGGCCGCAAGGCCTGGGAGCTGGTCGACGCGGCCGGATGCCGGGGGCTTCGGATCGGGGATGCCCAGGTCTCCGAGATGCACTGTAATTTCCTCATCAACCACGGCTCGGCCTCGGCAAGCGACATCGAGGCTCTAGGTGAGGAAGTGCGCCGCCGGGTTCGCGAGATGTCGGGCATCGAGCTCGAATGGGAAATCAAGCGGGTCGGCCGCGCATAACGCGTAAAGGTTAAGGCTGGCTGCATTTTCCGTCACGGCGAACCGGTGACTACTTCGCCTGGAAATGCAGTGCGAATCACTTTGTTAACGCCCGGCTGCTTCACTGAAGGCCGGTTGCAGCTCGAGGAGCATGTCATGGCCAAGCACGTTGCCGTTCTCTATGGCGGCTGGTCCGCGGAGCGCGAGGTGAGCCTTGCCTCTGGCCGGGCCTGCTGCAAGGCCCTGGAAGAGCAGGGGTACAAGGTCACCCCCATCGACGTGCAGCCCGATATCGCCACCGTTCTTCAGGCTGTTGCGCCGGATGTGGTGTTCAATGCCCTTCATGGTCGCGTCGGCGAGGACGGCACGATCCAGGGCCTCCTGGAGGTGTTGAGGATTCCCTATACCCATTCCGGCGTCCTGGCCTCGGCCCTCGCCATGCAGAAGGACAAGGCGAAGATCATCATGGCCGCCGCCGGCGTGCCGGTGCCGAAGGGTAAGGTCGTTAACAGATTGGAAGCGGCCAAAAGCCACGTCCTGTCCGCTCCCTATGTGGTGAAGCCGGTGAACGAGGGCTCCTCGGTGGGCGTCATTATTGTCCGCGAGGACCGCACCCACCCGCCCCAGGAACTGCTTCGGGAAGACTGGGCGTTCGGCGACCAAGTCCTTGTCGAATCATATGTTGCGGGTCGTGAGCTCACCTGCGCCATCATGGGCGACAAGGCGCTTGGGGTCATTGATATCCGCCCTGCGACCGGCGTCTTCTACGACTATGACGCAAAGTATGTGAAGGGTGGGTCCATTCACGTCCTGCCGGCAGAAATTAAACCGAATATTTACCAAAAGGTCCAAGAGTTGGCGTTAACGGCGCATCAAGCGCTCGGCTGCAGGGGAATCAGCCGCGCCGACTTACGGTATGACGACACACCCGGAGGAACCGGGGAACTCGTGGTCCTGGAGGTCAACACGCAACCCGGCATGACCGAGACAAGCTTGGTGCCAGAACTGGCAGCCCACGCGGGCTATTCGTTTGGCGAGCTTGTGCAATGGATGGTGGAGGACGCTACCTGCAATCGATGACGGCCTATCAGGCCGGCGTTGTTGCGACGCGCGCTGCCTCCGACAGGCAGCCCCCCCGAATTAAAAAGTTTTTCGGCTCCTCGAAGAGCGTCCGGCGGCGGTCCTCGGGCGTTCCGATCGAGAAGCGCATCCCTCGTTATCTCGGTACCTGGCTCACTCTCGGCTTCTTCTCCGGGGTTGTGACCCTCGGTCTCTGGCAGGGCGGCCATCTCGACACCTTCATCCGCGAGCATGGCCAGCCGCATCATGCCCTGGCGCGGGCACTTGGCCTCGGACTCGAGCAGGTCACGATTTCCGGCATTGCGCAGATGCGCGAAACCGAGGTGCTGGCTGCCGCAGGTCTTAATTCCAAGCTGTCGCTGGTCTTCCTCGACGTGAACACGCTCCGTGAGCGCCTCGAGCATGTGCCGATGATCGAGAGCGCCACCGTGCGCAAGCTCTATCCGAACGAGCTCGTGATCACGCTCACCGAGCGCTTGCCCTATGCGATCTGGCAGAACAACGGCGAGCTGTTCATTATCGCCGCCGACGGCACCGTCATCGACCTGATGCAGGACGAGCGCTTCGTCGATCTGCCCTTCGTGGTGGGCGAGAACGCCAATATCCGCAGCAAGGAATATTTCGCGCTTCTCGAAGCTGCCGGTCCTCTGAAGGCCCGCATCCGCGCAGGCACGCTCGTGTCGGGCCGCCGTTGGACGCTGAAGATGGACAACGGCATGGACGTGCGCTTGCCGGAACTGGGCGCAGCCGATGCGCTGGCCCGTCTCGTGAAGCTCGAGAACGAACAGAAGATCTTGGAAAAAGACGTGCTCGCTATCGATCTGCGTATGGCTGATCGCGTTGTGGTCCGTCTCACGGAAGAGGCGGCTCTGGCCCGCGCCGAGTCGCTCAAGAAGAAACCAATGCGCGGCAAGGGGGTCGATACATGAGTCTCTCGGGTCACGGGCTAACGCCGCGTCTCAAGCCTTTGTCCGCGCGCAAGAGCGCCATTCTCTCGGTCCTGGATATCGGAACGAGCAAGGTGGTCTGCGTCGTCGCGGAGCTGAAGCCGTCCGATGAAGTGGAATCCCTGCGTAGCCGCACCCATGTGGCGCGCATCCTCGGCATCGGCCATCAGCGCTCCGCTGGCTTGAAGGGCGGCGTCGTCGTCGATTTGGAAGCGGCGGAAAGCGCGATCCGTCAGGCTGTTCACGCAGCCGAGCGGATGGCGAAGGTCGAGATCCAGTCGGTGATCGTGAACCTCACCGGCGGCCGTCTCGCCTCCGAGCATTTCGAGGCGCATGTGCCCGTGCGCGGCGCTGTGAACGATGGGGATGTTCACCGTGTGCTCGATGCGGCCTCCTCTTACGATTTGCGCCGGGGCAGGGCGGTTCTGCATGCGCTGCCGACGGGCTTCTCGCTCGATGCGCAGAATCACATCGTTGATCCCGCCGGCATGATCGGCGAGCAGCTCGGTGTCGATCTGCACGTGGTCACCACGGAAGCAGCGGCTGCGCGCAATCTCATGCTTGCGGTCGAGCGCTGCCACCTTGGTGTCGAGGCGGTGATCGCCTCTCCCTACGCTTCGGGCCTCTCGGCTCTGGTCGATGATGAAGCCGATATGGGCTGCGCCGTCGTCGACATGGGTGCGGGCACCACGAGCGTGGGCATCTTCTCCAACGGCCATCTCGTGCACACGGATGCCATCGCCGTCGGTGGTCATCACGTGACCATGGATATCGCGCGCGGTCTCACGACCCGCGTCTCCGCTGCCGAGCGGCTCAAGACCCTCTACGGTTCCGCGATCACCTCGAGCGCGGATGACCGGGACATGATCGCGGTGCCGCAGGTCGATGAGGACGAACGGGACGTTCCGAACCATCTGCCGAAGTCGCACCTCGTTCGCATCATCAAGCCGCGTGTCGAGGAGATCCTCGAACTCGTGCGCGATCGCCTGAAAAGCGCGGGCTTCGCAGCCCAGGCCGGACGGCGCGTCGTGCTGACGGGTGGCGCAAGCCAACTTGTCGGGCTGCCGGAAACGGCACGCCGCATCCTGCAGGGCCAGGTTCGTGTCGGGCGTCCACTCGGCATCAAGGGCCTGCCTGAGGCGGCAAAGGGCCCTGCCTTTTCGGCGGTGGTCGGCCTCCTGGTTTATCCCCAGGTGGCGCATATCGAGTATTTCGAGCCGCGCTCGAGCGGCTTGTTTCAGAGTACGGGAACTGACGGCTACTTCTCGCGGGTGGGCCGGTGGATTCGCGATAGTTTTTAAATGCGTAACGCGGTGACGCGGCGGGTCATCGCGGGAGTTCAGTCAACCAGGGTAAGCGTCGGCCAAACGCTGTCAGTTTAAAGGCCAAAGAGGCACAGGTCATGGCAATCAATCACACTCCGGACATCCGGGAACTCAAGCCGCACATCACTGTCTTCGGTGTCGGTGGCGCCGGCGGCAACGCCGTGAACAACATGATCGAGTCGGGTCTGGAGGGCGTCGAGTTCGTGGTGTCGAACACCGACGCACAGGCGCTTGCCTCCTCCAAGGCTCCGCGCGTGATCCAGATGGGCATTCAGGTCACCGAAGGCCTCGGCGCAGGATCGCAGCCGGAAGTCGGCCGCGCTGCCGCTGAAGAGGTGATCGACGAGATCCGCGATCAGCTTGCCGGTTCCCACATGGTGTTCATCACCGCCGGTATGGGCGGTGGCACCGGTACGGGCGCTGCTCCGGTCGTGGCCCGCGCTGCCCGCGAACTCGGTATACTGACGGTTGGCGTCGTCACGAAGCCGTTCCAGTTCGAGGGCGTGCGCCGCATGCGTCTGGCCGAGTCCGGCATCGCCGAGCTGCAGCAGGCGGTCGATACCCTCATCGTCATCCCGAACCAGAACCTCTTCCGTGTCGCGACCGAAAAGACCACTTTCGCGGATGCCTTCGCGATGGCCGACCAGGTTCTCTATTCGGGCGTGGCCTGCATCACCGACCTGATGGTGAAGGAAGGCCTCATCAACCTCGACTTCGCCGACGTGCGCTCCGTCATGCGCGGCATGGGCAAGGCCATGATGGGCACGGGTGAGGCTTCCGGTGAGAAGCGCGCGATCCGCGCCGCCGAGGCGGCCATTGCCAACCCTCTCCTCGACGACGTGTCGATGAAGGGCGCCCGCGGCCTGCTGATCTCGATCACGGGCGGCAACGATCTCACCCTCTACGAACTCGACGAAGCAGCCACCCGTATCCGCGAGGAAGTGGATCAGGATGCCAACATCATCCTCGGCGCCACCTTCGACGAGAGCCTGGAGGGCATCATCCGCGTCTCCGTGGTGGCTACCGGCATCGATCAGGCGATCATGGAGAATGGCGGCGATCTTTCTGCCACCGAGCAGCGGATCTCCGAGGTGGCCGAGCGCCTGCGCGCCGAGGCCCGGGCCCGCGCCACGCAGACCCAGGCTACCCCCACCTTTCGCGCCACCGCCCAGGCCGAACCGGTGAAGGCGGCTCCGATCCTGACCGACTCCGCATCCGGCCTGACCCAGATTCCGGCCGCTGTGGCTCCCCAGGCCATGGAAACGGTTCCCCAGCCGGTGATCCGCGACGACGTGGTTCTTACCCCGGCCCAGCCCAAGCCCGCCATGGCGTATGAGCCGGCTCCCCAGCAGCCGGTCTATGAAGAGCCGGCAATGCAGGAGTCCTTCATTCCGCCGCAGGCCGAGCGCGCCATGCGTCCGGCCCGGATGCCGCGAATCGATGAGCTGCCGATCCCGGCTCAGAATCAGATCCGCGCCAGCCGTGGCGAGGTCGACCCGGTTCAGGAGCACAAGCCGTCTCTGATCCAGCGTCTGGCGACCATGGGCTTTGGTCGCCGCGATGAGCCCCAGCACGCCCCTGTGGAGCAGGCCTCCCGCCAAGAGGCTCCGCGCCAGCCCATGTCGCCGGTGCATGCCGAGTACGCTCGTCGTCCGGCTCCGCAGGCTCAGCGTCCGGCTCCTGCTCAGAGGAGCGTGGAGGACGATCAGCTGGAGATTCCCGCCTTCCTCCGTCGCCAAGCCAACTAAGCCTGTTGTAACTGTTACAAAGCGAGGCCCTAGCCGCGTGAGCGGCTAGGGCCTCATTGCGTAAAGCTGTTTGTTAACAAAGAGTTAAGAATTGCCGAGTTTGTAACAGATCGTAAAAAAGCGTGATTTGGCCTAGCCTGAGGCGGAGACTATGTTGCCCATGTCGAAAGGGCCGGTTCCGTTTCGATCCCGCCCGTCAAAGTAATTTACAGCGAACGCATCGCGCAGCGGTTCTTTCAAGCGGCGATCATGTTCGAGGTTCAAAGATAATGAAGCAAAGTCATCAAACCACGCTCCGCGCCGCCGTCACGCTCGTAGGCATCGGCGTCCATTCCGGGGATGAGGTGAAGATGATCCTCCACCCGGCGGAGGTGAACCATGGCATTGCTTTCCTGCGTACCGGCCTGCCGGGCGGCCTCGACCGTCTCATTGATGCCCGCCACCTGGCGGTGACCGCGACCGAGCTCTGCACCGTGATCGGTGATCGCGAGACCGGGGCAGTGGCCACCATCGAGCATCTGATGGCTGCTCTGACGGGCCTCGGCATTGACAACGTTCTCGTCGAGATCGACGGGCCGGAAGTGCCGATTCTCGACGGCAGCTCTGCTCCCTTCATCGACGCGATCGATCAGGTTGGCATTGCCGTTCAGAATGCAGCCCGCCGCTATCTCAAGGTTCTCAAGCCCGTTCGCGTGACCCAGGGTAAGGCTTTCGCCGAGCTTCTCCCGAACGAGCGCGCCTTCCGCCTGGACGTCGAAATCGATTTTCCCACCCCGGTGATCGGCCGTCAGCGCAAGGCTGTGGACCTTTCGCCTTCCGTGTTCCGCCGCGAGATCTCCCGCGCCCGCACGTTCGGCTTCATGCGCGACGTGGAGAAGCTCTGGAGCGCTGGCTTTGCTCTCGGCGCCTCTCTCGATAACACGGTCGCCATCGGCGATGACGGCATCATGAACCCCGAAGGCCTGCGCTACGGCGACGAGTTCGTGCGCCACAAGCTGCTCGATGCGGTGGGCGATCTGTCGCTCGCCGGTCTGCCGCTGCTCGGCACCTACCGCTCCTATTGCGGAGGCCACCGCCTGAACTTCTCCGTGCTCGAGGCCCTGTTCTCGAGCCGCTCGAACTACGCCATCGTGGATGCCGTTCCGCGCCGCGAGCCGGGCTATGCCGAGGTCAGCAGTGCGGCCATGACGGCCTTCGCTCCCGAAATCCACTAAGACTTTCTTCTTCCGAGACAAGGCGGCCCGAGCGCCTTTTGGCCGCATGATTTGAGACGGCTTTGCCCTATCCAACTGGGTAAAGCCTCTCGGATGGGGTTGGCTCTTGCCCCCTGCATAGGTTAAACAACCTTGGTGCATCGCTAGAAAATCACCGCGCACGGATTTTGGAGGACCGCGAAGCCATGTCTTTCGCGAAGGTTTACTTGAGCTTGAGAGCCGCTGCTGGGCGCGCGCTGCTGGTTGGCGCCTGCGGCCTGGCGCTCGCTGGCTGCGATACCCTTTCGTCGATCAATCCCTTCGACAAGAGCGAAACCTATAAGCCGGAGATCGTCGCCGATGTTCCGGCCGAAGAGATCTACAACGACGGTCTCGCCCGAATTCAGAAGCGGGATTTCGAAGGCGCGGCCAAGAAGTTCAACAGCCTCGACCGCCAGTATCCCTATTCCGAGTGGGCGCGCAAAGGGCTGATCATGGAAGCCTACGCGACTTACGAGGGCGGCCTGTACGAGGAGGCGATCACCGCTTCCAAGCGCTATCTGCAGCAGCATCCGAACACTGCCGATGCAGCCTATGCCCAGTATCTGTTGGCCTCGTCCTATTACGACCAAATTCCGGACATCACCCGTGATCAGGCTGCCTCCGAGCGCGCCATCGCCGCGTTGCAGGAACTGATCCAGCGTTATCCGCGCTCCGAATATGCAGCGGACGCGAAGAAGAAGCTCCAGGTTGCCAGCGACCAGCTCGCCGGCAAGGAAATGGAAGTCGGCCGCTTCTACTTGCAGAAGCGCAATTATTCCGGCGCCATCAACCGCTTCCGCACCGTGGTTTCGCGCTACCAGACGACCCGCCACACGGAAGAGGCGCTCGAACGTCTCACCGAGGCCTATATGGCCATGGGCATCGTCAGCGAAGCGCAGACCGCCGCTGCCGTTCTTGGCCACAATTTCCCTGACAGTCCTTGGTACAAGGACGCCTATGCCCTGCTGACCAAGGGCGGTGTTGAGCCGCGCGAGGACTCCCAGTCCTGGATCAGCAAGGCATTCCGTGGCGTTCCCCAGGTCAGTCAGCGGGCGGGGTAAGCCTCATATTCCATGCTGATCCAGCTGGCGATACGCGACATCGTCCTCATCGACAGGCTCGAGCTCCATTTTCACGAGGGGCTCTCCGTCCTCACGGGTGAAACGGGCGCGGGCAAGTCCATCCTGCTCGATGCTTTTGCTCTGGCTCTCGGCGGGCGTGGTGACGGAAGCCTCGTCCGCCATGGCGAGTCTCAAGGGCAGGTCACGGCTGTCTTCGATTGCGCGATGGATCATCCGGCTCGCCGCATCGCCCGCGAGGCGGATATCGATGTGGACGGCGATTTGATCCTGCGTCGCGTCCAGGTGGCGGACGGGCGCACCCGCGCCTTCGTCAACGATCAGCCCGTAAGCGTTCAGGTGCTCAAGGCCATCGGGTCGACCCTGGTCGAAATCCACGGCCAGCATGACGACCGCGCTCTCGTCGATCCCGTCAGCCACCGCGCCATTCTCGATGCCTTCGGTGGCCTCTCCGATGAGGTCCAGGCCGTGGCCGAGGCTGCGCGCCGGGTGCGGGAGGCCCGTGCGGCCCTGCAGGAGCATCGCAGCCGCATCGAGAAGGCCCGCAAGGAGGCCGATTTCCTGCGCCATGCGGTGGAGGAGCTGACCACCCTCAATCCGCAAGCGGGCGAGGAGGAGATCCTGGCCGAGCGCCGGGTTGTGATGATGCAATCCGAAAAGGTGGCTCAGGACCTCAACGAGGCCTATGAGGCTGTCGCGGGTACGGCATCGCCTGTTCCCGAACTCTCGGCGGCCGTGCGCAAGCTGGAGCGCCGCAGCGCCCAGGCGCCGACCCTCGTGGAGCCCAGTGTCAAAGCGCTCGATGCCGCGCTCGTCGCCATTGATGAGGCCCGTGCGGCTCTCGAAGAGGCCATCCGCGCCACCGAATTCGATCCGCGTGAGTTGGAACAGACCGAGGAGCGTCTCTTCGCGCTGCGCGCAGCGGCCCGCAAATACGACGTGCCCGCCGATGAGCTCGCGGCCCTCCGTCAGCAATTCGAGAGTGACGTCGCCGCCATCGATGCAGGCGAGGAGCGGCTGGCCGAACTGGAAAAGGTGCTGAAGGAAGCCGATCAGGCCTATCTGGCAGCGGCCAGGAAGCTCTCCGAAGGCCGCAAGAGGGCGGCCCGGGCCCTCGATGCCGCCGTGCAGGCCGAGCTTCCGCCCCTGAAGCTGGAACGCGCCCGTTTCATCACGGAAATCCAGACCGACGAAGACAGCCGCGATCCGGCCGGCTTCGAGCGCGTGGAGTTCTGGGCTCAGACCAACCCCGGCACGCGCCCGGGCCCGCTCATGAAGGTGGCCTCCGGCGGTGAGCTTTCGCGCTTCATGCTGGCTCTCAAGGTGGTGCTGGCGGACAAGGGCTCGGCTCCGACCCTCGTTTTCGACGAAATCGATACCGGCGTCGGCGGCGCGGTGGCAGATGCCATCGGCCAGCGTCTCGCGCGTCTGGCGAAGCGCGTCCAGGTCATGGCCGTGACCCATGCTCCGCAGGTGGCCGCCCGGGCCGAAAGCCATTTCCTCATCGCCAAGGAAGGCGTGAACGGGGCCGAGGATCGCGTCGCGACCCGGGTCGTGCCATTGGAGGCTGCGCCCCGCCGCGAGGAGATCGCCCGTATGCTTGCCGGTGCAACAATCACCGAGGAGGCGCGCGCTGCGGCGGCCCGCCTTTTGGAAGCGGCCGCGCATTAGGCATTGTCCCTTCCGATGTCATCCTCCGCGCGGGAAGGGGATCCCCTGACCCCCGCTGCGCCATGGCTTCTCTTGCCCTTCGCTGACGCTCCGGCCGGGAAACACCCTCCGCCGTCCTGGCCGGGCTTGCCGCAGCTCGCATCTTGTCTGGTTCGACCTCATCCTGAGGAGGATCGCGTGAGCGATCCGCCTCGAAGGAGGCTCCAGTGCGCTGACGACGCCTCGCCCTTCGAGACGCTACGCTCCTCAGGATGAGGCTTGTCGGCGTGGAAGCCGGAACGAGCCCGGGGATGACGGGAAGCGGGAGTGTGCCGGGGAA
>NZ_JBQWEL010000030.1:0-53405 GCF_052658925.1 Microvirga medicaginis
TAAACCTCCAAAGTTTCGAGACCCTTGGGGGGTCGGGCTTTTGTGCTTTGAAGGCTTCAATGAAGCTCCAAACACACCCTTTTCCCCTAGTGATCTGGCGGCCCGCCTTTTGGCTGAACCCACCAAATGACGACTGGGGTGCCCCCGTCGCTGTTGTCACATTAGCCAGAGCGGCTCGCCAAGCAACCGAATGAAGGCACAAAAGGGGCAATCGGGGGGGCTTTTCAGGGGCATGTTGCACAAAGGCAACGTTTTCACTCCGCCCTGTTTACTTTCCGTCAAACTTTGGAGCTGTTTCCTAACAAACCCTTAATTTTCAAGGGTTTTCAATACGAAGAACGACAGCCGGAACCTAGCCCTTCACGCCAAATTCAGAGATCACGAACGGGTGAGCCTGTGAATAAGTCCGTCCACATATTGGGCAGAACCGGACCTCTGCAGCTCGAAACAAGAAGGCCGGGACATGCCCGGCCTCCGTCGAATCGTACTCTCAAAGGGAGATTCAAGCTACCTTCGGCTTCAGAACGCCACGGCGAATCTGATCCTCCTCGATGGACTCGAAGAGCGCCTTGAAGTTGCCCTCACCGAATCCCTCATCGCCCTTGCGCTGAATGAACTCGAAGAAGATTGGGCCGATCGCGGTCTTGCCGAAGCGCTGGAGCAGCACCTTCGTGAACCCGCCCTCCACGACGCCTTCGCCATCGATGAGGATGCCGTTCTTCTGCAGGCGATCGAGAGGCTCGCCGTGGCTGGGGAGGCGCTTGTCGACGCGCGAGTAGTAGATGTCATTCGGCGCGGGCATGAATTCGAGCCCATTTGCGATCAGCGTCTCAATGGATTCGTAAAGATCGTGCGAGCCCAAGGCGACGTGCTGAATGCCCTCGCCTTTATACTCCTGTAGATACTCCTCGATCTGCCCGGTCTCGCCGGCATCCTCGTTGATCGGGATGCGGATCTTGCCGTCGGGGCTCGTCATCGCGCGGGAATGCAGGCCTGTCAGCTTGCCCTCGATGTCGAAGTAGCGGATCTGGCGGAAGTTGAAGAGGCGCTCATAAAAACCCGCCCATTCGTTCAGCCGGCCGCGATAAACGTTATGGGTCAGGTGGTCGATATAATAGAGGCCGACGCCTTGCGGCTTGGGATCCTTCTCACCGAGCCACTCGAAGTCCACGTCATAAATGGAGCCCTTCGCACCATAGCGGTCGACGAAATAGATCTGCAGGCCGCCGATGCCTTCGATAGCCGGGATCTCGAGCTCATTGGGACCGACCTGCGTCTGGGCCGGCTTGGCCCCCATGGAGATAGCGCGCTCATAGGCATATTTCGCATCGACCACGCGGAAAGCCATGGCCGGAGCGGATGGGCCGTGCTGGCTGGCGAAGCGCTCGGCGAAGGAGCCGGGCTGTGCATTCACGATGAAATTGATGTCGCCCTGCCGGTAGAGGAGCACGTTCTTTGAACGGTGCTTGGCGACGACGGAGAACCCCATCGTCTTGAACAGCTTATCCAACGCCTGTGGGTCGGGATGGCAGAATTCCACGAACTCGAAGCCGTCGGTCCCCATCGGATTGTCTTCGCTGATGGCCGGCGGCGGTGCGTCATGCGGGAACGGTCCCATGGCTTTCCTCCTGTCATGGATGCAGGCTCGTTGAGAGCCTGCCGGTTTTTCATCGGCGCATGCCTCACACGGGGATGCGCCCCTTCTCACACCGCATCCAGCTGGCGATCCGGCGCGGCATCCTGAAAGGCGCGGAGTTCAGCGCAGGCTGCGTCCACCGCGACGATCTTCGGATAGGCATCGAGCGAGATGTTGAAGCGCCGCGCATTGAAGACCTGCGGCACGAGATAGAGGTCGGCGAGCGTGACGCGCGAACCGCAAGCATAAGGGCCAGGTTCAATCATCGCCTCGATGGCATCGAATCCTTCGCGCACCCAATGGGCATACCATTCGTCGATGGCCGCCTGATCGTGCCCCAATATGTTCTTGAGATAGCGGAGAGGCCCAAGATTGTTGAGCGGGTGAATATCGCAGCCGACAACCGAGGCGATGGCGCGCACCTTCGCGCGGTTCACGGCCCCAACCGGCAGCAGAGGCGGCTCCGGATAAACCTCGTCGAGATATTCGAGAATGGCGGGAGACTGGATCAGCGTCGTGCCGCCGATATCGAGAGAGGGAATGCGCTTTTGAGGGTTGATGGCGCCGTATGCACCCTCCCGCTGCTCGCCCTTGAGAAGGTTCACGGCCGCGGATTCGTAAGGCACGCCCTTGAAATTGAGAGCAATCCTGACCCGGTAGGCGGCCGAGGAACGGAAATAAGTGTAGAGCTTCACCCTTCCACCTCCCCTTCAGGTGCCATCAGGCGCGCGTGACCGCTCAGGCGGTCGATGAGGGAGGCGAGAACCCTCTGCTCCTCCTCGGTGAGCACGGAGATGAAGCGCTCCTCGAAGGCGAGCGCCTCGGGAGCCAAGGCCTCGTAGATCTCCCACCCCTCCTCCGTCAGCTCCAGCAGTTCCTCCCGCCGATCGTCCTCGTTCGGGCGGCGCGCGATCAAACCGCGCTGCTCCAGGGCCGAGACCGCCCGCGAGACGGTGGATTTGTGCATGACGCCGTGAGCCGCGATGTCCCGGGCCGTGCGGTATTCGTACTGACCAAGCGTCGCAATGACCCGCCAAGCGGGAATCGAGAGACCAAACCTCTCGGCATAGATCTGCGCCAGCGCGTTCGAGGTCAGGCTCGCCAGCACATTGAGACGGTAAGGGAGGAAACGCTCCAGAACCACCATAGGGCCGGAGACCTCCTGTTTCTTTGCTGCGGAACGTGGGGCCATGGTTGACAAAAATTCGTTGCTGATGCAACTAATATGATAAATTCGTTGCAGTAGCAACTAGATTTGCAAGCCGTCCGGTCAATATCAAACGAGACCGCAATCGGCTCCGTTCCAGGGAGAACGCCTATGAACGTTCAGAACGTCTCCGGTTTTCAATCCGAGCAGCCACGCAAAAGCGCCATCGTGCCGGGCTACATGTCGGGCTTCGGCAATTCGTTCGAGACCGAAGCGCTGGAGGGGGCCCTCCCCATCGGGCGCAACTCGCCGCAGAAGATCAATTACGGCCTTTACGCCGAGCAGCTCTCAGGCTCCCCTTTCACGGCCCCGCAGGCGACCAACCAGCGCTCCTGGCTTTATCGCATTCGTCCGTCGGTCAAGCATTCAGGCCGCTACGTGAAAGTGGACAAGGGCCTCATCCGCACGGCGCCGGCAGCGCGGGAGGAGAGTGATCTTCCCCTCGGTCAGCTACGCTGGGATCCGACACCGATTCCGGATGAGGCCCTCACCTTCATCTCCGGCCTTCGCACCATCACGACGGCGGGCGATTCCGACACCCAGACCGGCATGGCGGCGCATGTGCTCCTCGTCACGCACTCCATGGACAACGAGTATTTCTTCAATGCGGACGGCGAGTATCTCATCGTGGCGCAGCAGGGTCGTTTGCGCTTCCGCACCGAGTTCGGCGTCATCGATATCGAGCCCGGCGAGATCTGCATCATCCCGCGCGGCGTGATCTTCAAGGTCGAGCTCATCGACGGCGCAGCGCGCGCCTATATGTGCGAGAATTACGGCGGCGCCTTCACCCTGCCCGATCGCGGCCCCATCGGCGCGAATTGCCTCGCCAATCCCCGCGACTTCCTCACGCCCGTTGCGGCCTATGAGGACAAGGAGGCCCCGTCTTTCCTCTTCGTGAAATGGGGCGGCGAACTTTATCGCACGCAGATCAACCAGTCGCCGCTCGACGTGGTGGCATGGCACGGCAACTACGCGCCGTACAAGTACGACCTTCGCCACTTCTCGCCGGTCGGAGCGATCATGTTCGATCATCCCGACCCCTCGATCTTCACGGTGCTCACCGCACCTTCGGAGACCCCCGGCACGGCGAACGTCGATTTCGTGATCTTCCCCGAACGCTGGTTGGTGGCCGAAAACACCTTCCGCCCGCCCTGGTATCATCGCAACCTGATGTCGGAATTCATGGGCCTGATCTATGGCGTCTATGACGCGAAGCCTGAAGGCTTCGTGCCGGGCGGCATGTCGCTTCACAATCAGATGCTTCCACACGGGCCCGATTCACAGGCCTTCGAGCATGCGAGCAATGTGGAGCTGAAGCCCGTGAAGCTCACCGGCACCATGGCTTTCATGTTCGAGACGCGCTTCCCGCAGCGTGTGACGAAATACGCAGCCGAACTGCCGACGCTTCAGGAAAACTACATCGATTGCTGGCGCGATCTGAAGAAGCACTTCGATCCGAACCAGCGCGAGCCGAAGTGAGAGCCATAGTCGACACGCACAAGAAAGAGGCCGGCGCAGAGCACCGGCCTCTCCTAAAGCATCGGACTCAGAAGTGGACACCACTTTTGGGATCCATTCGATGCTCATTTCCTGCAGCGCATCGTTTTGAGCGGAAAACCGGAGCCACTTTTCCGCCCGATGCGCTAGTTATTCAAGGCCTCCGAGGCTTACGCCCGTCCACGCGTGCGGATCATGAAGGTATCGAAGGCGTATTCGTTGAGCTGCCACCAGGGCAGCACATCATTGCGATAGGCTACCATCGAGTCGTAGGCCTTCTTGAAATTGGCGTTCTTGGCCGAGAGCTCGTCGTAGAGCTCGTTCGCGGCCTTGAGCGAAGCCTCCATGATTGGCTGGGAGAAGGTCCGCAGCTCAGCACCCGCCCCCACCATGCGGCGCAGCGCCTGGCCGTTCACGGCGTCGTACTTGGCCAGCATCCAGTTGTTTGCGGCCTCGGCGGCGTTGGACATGATGGCCTGGTAATGCTTGGGCAGTTCGTCCCACTTCGCCTTATTGATGACGAGGTGCAGCATGGCGCCGCCCTCCCAGAAGCCGGGCGCGTAGTAGTACTTCGCGACCTTCAGGAAGCCGAGCTTCTCGTCGTCATAGGGGCCGACGAACTCCGCCGCATCGAGCGTCCCACGCTCGAGAGCGGGATACACGTCGCCCGGCGCGATCTGCTGCGGCACGACACCGAGTTTGGCGAGGACCTGGCCCCCGAGACCGCCGATGCGGAACTTGAGTCCTTTGAGGTCGTCGACGGTGTTGATCTCCTTGCGGAAGAAGCCGCCCATCTGCGCGCCGGAATTGCCGCAAACCAACGAGGTGCAGTTATACTTCGCGAGGATTTCGTTGATGATCTCCTTGCCGCCGGCGAAATGCCACCAGGAATGAGATTGGCGCGCATTGAGGCTGAACGGCAGTCCGGTGGCGACGCCGAGCGCCGGCTCGCGGCCGATGTAGTAATAGGTCGGAGTATGGGCGAGCTCGACGGAGCCGTTCTCGACCGCGTCCATGGCCTGGAGGCCACCGACGATCTCTCCGGGGGCGAAGACCTGGATCTGGAACTTGCCGTCGGTCGCGTCCGCCATGTACTTGGCGAAGGTCTGGGCCGTGCCGAAAATCGTGTCGAGCGACTTGGGGAAGCTCGAGGTCAGACGCCAGCGGATCTCAGGGCTGGACTGAGCGATGGCGGGGGCCGCCACAGTCGTGGCAGCAGCCGCAAGGCCGGCGCCCTTCAGAAAGTTTCTTCTCTTCATCGTCGTCATTGGCGTTTCCCCGCGGACTCTTTCGTTGCAAGCTCAATAAACCACAACAACCAGGTGGGTGGCTATGAAGCTCTCCTCGCTCAAACAGGGCCGTGATGGCCGGCTCGTAATCGTCTCGACGGACCTGACCCGCGCGACGGACGCATTTTTCATTGTTCCGACGCTACAGCAAGCCCTTGATGATTGGGAAAAAGTCGAGCCTCGCCTGCGTGACCTTGCGGAACAGCTCGAGCACGGATCCGTGCCCTCCTTCCGCTTTCACGAGCATGACTGCGCCTCGCCCCTGCCCCGCTCTTACCAGTGGGCGGACGGTTCGGCCTATGTGAATCACGTAGAGCTGGTGCGCAAGGCCCGGGGGGCCGAGATGCCTCAATCCTTCTGGACCGATCCGCTCATGTACCAGGGCGGCTCGGATTCGTTCCTCGGGCCGCGCGATCCGATCATCGCCGTCAGCGAGGCGCATGGCATTGATTTCGAGGCGGAAATCGCCGTGATCACGGGTGACGTGCCCATGGGCGCGACCCGGGAGGAAGCGGCAAGCGCCATCCGCCTCGTCGTTCTCGTCAATGATGTTTCCCTGAGAAATCTGATTCCCGCCGAACTCGCCAAGGGATTCGGCTTCTTCCAGTCGAAACCCTCTTCCGCCTTTTCGCCGGTCGCGGTCACGCCCGACGAGCTGCAGGATGCCTGGGATGGTGGCAAGGTTCACCTGCCGCTGCTCTCCACCCTCAACGACAGGCCCGTCGGCACGCCCAATGCCGGGGTGGACATGACCTTCGACTTCCCAACCCTCATCGCGCACGCGGCCAAGACCCGCCCGCTCGGGGCCGGCACCATCATCGGCTCGGGCACCGTCTCCAACAAGGACGAAGGCGGAGGGCCGGGCAAGCCCATCGCCGATGGCGGTCTCGGCTATTCCTGCCTTGCGGAGCAACGCACGGTGGAAACCATCCTCCACGGCGAGGCGCGCACGCCTTTCATGCGCTTCGGCGATACGATCCGCATCGAGATGAAGGACAGGGACGGCCACTCGATCTTCGGCGCCATCGAGCAGGAGGTGGTGGCGTATCGGAAGGAAACCTGATGCATCTCCCATAGGCAGCCACCCGGGACGCTCTACAACTCTGCTTGCAAGCAACGCAGGGAGCGCCTCATGGACGATCACGTCTACAAAGTTGTCGAACTCGCCGGCTCATCCACGGAGAGCATCGAGGATGCCATTCGGACGGCGATCAGCCGCGCGAGCAAGACCTTGCGAAACCTGCGCTGGTTCGAGGTGCTGCAAACCCGCGGTCATATCGAGAACGGCGAAGTGCGCCATTACCAAGTCGTGCTGAAGGCTGGCTTCACCCTGGACGAAGGCGGCTCATAGAGCATAGGTCCGAAAAGTGTAATCCACTTTTGGGACCTATCCGATGCTCATTTCTTGAGTGGCGCATCGTTCTTCGCGGCCCTTCGGGTCCGCACGATGCGCCGAACCGCCTTCGCGAATCGTCAGTCGTCGGCACGAACGTCGAAGAGATGGGGGTACTGACGAGGCTGTGAGCGCAGGTACTGGTTGGGCGCCTTGACGGAGGCGCCAAAATGCGCGGCCGCATGCCAGGGCCAGTGCGGCTCATAGAGAATGGCTCGTGCGAGAGCGATCAGGTCGGCATCGCCCGTGGCGAGGATGGCCTCCGCCTGTACATAATCCGTGATGAGGCCCACCGCGATGACCGGCATCCTGGTGGCCGCCTTGACAGCACGAGCAAGGGGCACCTGGTAGCTGGGGCCCACCGGGATCTGCTGCGCAGAGGAAAGACCGCCGCTCGAAACATGCATCCCACTGCAGCCGCGTGCCTCGAGCGCCTGCGCAAAGGCGACCGTCTCTTGAATCGTCCAGCCGCCCTCGGCCCAATCGGTTCCCGAAACGCGCACGGTGACGGGCCGCTCCGCCGGAAAGGCGGCGCGGACGGCATCGAACACCTCGAGCGGGAAGCGCATCCGGTTTTCCAGCGACCCGCCGTATTCATCCGTCCGCTGGTTGGACAGCGGCGATAGGAACTCGTGAAGCAGATAGCCGTGAGCCGCATGGATCTGAACGGCCCCGATGCCGAGCCGGGCAGCCCGTTTGGCCGCATCGGCGAATGCATTACGCACGCGCGCCAGCCCATCCTGGTCCAACGCCGTTGGGGCATTGTCGGCGGCAGCGAATGGAATCGCGGAAGGCGCTTCCGTTTGCCAGCCGTTGGGATGATCCGGCGAGATCTGGCCTCCCCCCTTCCATGGCACCTCTGTGGAAGCCTTGCGCCCGGCGTGAGCCAGCTGAATGGCGATCGGCATGTCGGACCAGCGGCGGACGCTGTCCAGAACACGCCCCATGGCGGCCTCGCATTCATCCGAATAGAGGCCCACATCGGCATAGGTGATGCGCCCTTCGGGTACGACGGCGGTCGCCTCGATAGTCAGGAGCGCGGCCCCCGAGAGAGCGAGCTGACCTAGATGGATCAGGTGCCAGTCGGTCATGCATCCGTTCTCGGCCGAGTACTGGCACATGGGTGCAATTACAATCCGATTGGCGAGTTCAAGCTCTCCGACCCGAAAGGGTGTAAACAGTTTTGCAGGCGCCATCGGCTGTCTCTCCAGGAAGCGGGTAAATTCAGGACAAAGGGCCGTTCGGCTAAAACGCGCAACCGACCCAAAAGGTCGGAGCAGGGCGATGAGCCGAGACAGGCGACAATGTCCGTCACAAACACCGTCGCCCGTCAGGTGACAAGTCGCTACTTCACCTCGGCCTCGTAGATATAGAGTACGGACTTGTCGTCCTCGGGCATGAAGTAGCCGCGAATTCCCGCCTCGCTCGTCTCCATCCAGACCGGGTTGTGGGTCATGTCGAACCCGGAAGCAGTCCAGAGCAGCACCGGCGTCTGGAAGAGCGGACGACCGTCCGTAAGACTGACCAGATCGATCCCGCCGAGCCGGAACGGAGCCTGATCGGGCGTGACCCGCATTTCCGTGACGCCGGAGCACAGCATGCGGTGATTGCCCGCGTATTTGCAGTCCTGATAATCGAGGTAGTGCGACGTGTTCAGCTTCCTCAGCTGCTCGGGAGACTGATCCCCATTGGTGGGCTTGCCGTTGGCATCGAGAGTCCAGCGATAGAACCGGCGCGAACCCCAGCTCACGCCATGCAGGGAATTGTCGTCGGTATCGTGAACGACGCCGCCGACATGATCCGCGAAGCGGAACATCTCCTCCGCCTTCATGGTCTCCGGATCGACCCGGTAGACGATGGAGCGGCTGTTCGGTCGGTATTCCGCCACGGGCACCCAGATATAGCGCCCGTCGTAATCGATCCCGCCCGGATGATAGATCGAGCCCTCCCCGAGAGTGATCTCGGAGATGAGGTTGCCCTTCATGTCGATCTTGAAGAGATGACCCACGCCCGCGCCCGTATCCCGGTCATAGCCATCCACCGGCTGCGGAAAGCGCTTGGTCGGTTCCTTGATCTCCACGGACGACACGAACAGCGTATCGCCGATCTTCACCATGCCCTGTGGATGATGGGTCACGAAATTGATCGGAACGGCCGAGACCGGCTTCCACTGCGTCCCGCGGGACAGCTTGGTGACCCGCTCGGCCAGAAGATCCCGATCAAGGTCGGCCGCCTGCAGGATCGAGGGTACAGCCCCGATACCCAGCACCGTCAGAAATACGGTCAGGCAACGTCGTGAAAAGCGTTTCATCGCACTCCTCCCTGGTGACATCCGCTTCTAGCGAGCGGGTGATGTCAGTTTAGTGTCGTGTTCGCCCTCAGCAATGCCGTTAGGTTACACCGAACGTTCATTGTGCGGACAGCGTGCGATGGGTCGCCCTTATTCACCCAACTCCTCGCGCAGCATCTCCAATTCCAGCCACCGCTCCTCCGCCGCATGCAGATCCGCCTGCAGTTGCGTGAGAGCGTCCATGGCCTTCTGGAACCGGGCCGGATCGCGGGAATAGAGTTCCGGATCGGCGAGGATCTCCTGCACCTTGGCGATCTTGGCCTCCAGCTCCTCCATGCGCTTCGGCAGGGTCTTGAGGTCGTGCTGCTCGTTGAAGCTGAGCTTCCGCTTGGCTTGGACCGAAGGCGCAGCAGCTGGTTTCTCGGCACCCTTCGGCTTCACGTCCTTCTCGACGGCACGGGCCTGCACGCCCTGGCCGCGCTGGGCCACCATGTCGGAATAGCCGCCCGCGTACTCGATCCAGTTCCCCTCGCTTTCCGAGACGAGGACGGAGCTTACGGTGCGATCAAGAAAGTCGCGGTCATGGCTGACCAGGATGACCGTTCCGGAATAATCCGTGATCATCTCCTGCAGCAGGTCGAGGGTTTCGAGATCGAGATCGTTGGTTGGTTCGTCGAGCACGAGGAGGTTCGAGGGCTGGGCCAAAGCGCGCGCCAGCATGAGACGATTGCGCTCGCCGCCGGAGAGCACGCCCACGGGGGTGCGGGCCTGCTCGGGCGAAAACAGGAAATCCTTCATATAGCCGATCACGTGCTTCGTCTGCCCGCCGATGGTGACGCTGTCCCCTCGCCCACCGGTGAGCGTTTCGGCCACGGTGGCATTGGGGTCGAGGCTCGCGCGGCGCTGGTCGAGGGTGACCATCTGCAGGTTGGAGCCCAGGCGTACCCGGCCGGAATCCGGCTGAAGATTTCCGGTCAGCAGGTTGATGAGCGTGGTTTTCCCTGCCCCATTCGGCCCGATGATGCCGAGCCTGTCGCCGCGCAGGATGCGAAGAGACAGATTCGAGACGATGGGACGGTCGCCGTAAGCCTTCGAGATGCCCTCCGCCTCCACCACGAGGGTGCCGGACTGTTCGGCCTCGGCCAGGGTCATATTGACGGTGCCGACGGCGCGCTTGCGGTCGCGGTATTGCTGACGCATGGCATGGAGGTTGCCGAGACGGCGGACATTCCGCTTACGCCGGGCGGTCACGCCATAGCGCAGCCAATCGGCTTCGGCCACGAGCTTGCGACCGAGCTTGTGCTGCTCGGCTTCCTCCTGCTCCAGCACCTGATCGCGCCATCCCTCGAAATGGGCAAAGCCCTGATCCATGCGCCGGGTGCGGCCCCGGTCGAGCCAGATCGTGGACTGGGACAGGCTTTCCAGGAAGCGCCGGTCGTGGCTGATGAGCACGAGGGCGGAACGCAAACTCTTCAATTCGCTTTCCAACCATTCGATGGCCGGGAGGTCGAGATGGTTGGTCGGCTCGTCCAGCAGCAGAATATCGGGCTCCGGTGCCAGCACATGGGCGAGCGCCGCCCGCCGGGCCTCGCCGCCCGAGAGATCGGCAGGCTTCTCTTCGCCGGTCATACCGAGCTGCTCCAGCAGATAGCGGGCCCGGTAAGGATCATCGCCCGGGCCGAGGCCGGATTCCACATAGGCCAGCGTATTCGGGAAGGCGCTCAGATCCGGCTCCTGCGCCAAGTAGCGCACGGTAGCGCCGGGCTGAACGAAGCGCTTGCCGCCATCCGGCTCGATCATGCCTGCGGCAATCTTGAGCAGGGTGGATTTTCCTGAGCCGTTACGGCCCACGAGGCAGGCCCGCTCGCCGGGCGAAACGGAAAGTTCCGCGCTCTCGATCAAAGGCGTTCCGCCGAAGGTGAGCGCGATATCCTGAAGAAGGAGAAGAGGAGGAAGAGCCATTCCTGCTCACCTGACAGCTCTTGCCTGAGGATGCAAGACCACTCTGGGGTTGTTACGGGGGTGGACGCTCAACGATCTTTATGGTCCCTTGCTACCATCTAGCTGGACCCCTGCATGACTCTGACGAGACGTTTGCTCCTTTTGGCGTTGATCTCCGTTCTGCCGGCGATCGTCATCTGGGCGTTTACTGAGGTTTCGTTGCGGCGGGCCCGGGAGGCAGAGGTCAACGACCTTGCCGTCCGGCAGGCCCAATTGGTGGGCGCCGAACTCGAAAGAATTTTTGATGGGATCCACGGCCTTCTTCTCGCCGTGGATGAAACCCCGTCCATCCGCGCGTTCGATACCGCAGTCTGCAGTCCGTATCTGAAAGCAATTCAGGAAAAAGTGCCGTATGTCCTGTCCTTCGTCGCTATGGACATCAGCGGGCATATCCGTTGCCGGCCAACCGGCACCGTCGATACGCAACACTACTATGCCGACCGCCCCTATTTCCATAATGCCCTCGGCATGATGGGCTTCGTCGTGGGCGAGTATACGCCGGTCTTCGAGGAAGGCGGGCTCGATCCTCATCCCGTATTGCCACTTGCCCTGCCTATCTGGAACGATAGGGGCGATGTGGTGGGCGTGCTGGCCGCGGCTCTCGACCTGAAATGGCTCAGCCAGAAATTGAAGGAAAGGACCGTGCCGAAGGGTGGCTCGGTCATGATCGCGGACCGGAGGGGTATCGTCATCGTCCAGGACCCTTCTCCGAACAGCTTGGTCGGAAAGCTGCTGCCATGGGATTATCTGGCTCAAGCCAGGGCAAATGAGGTGGGAACCGCCGAAACCGTCAGCGTAGACGGAGTCAAGCGGGTCGTGGGCTACATCCCGCTCGCACTTCCCCCGAAAGACATCTACATCAATGTCGGCCTGTCGACGAAGGCCGCCTTCGCGTCGATCAATCAGGCCGCTAGGCGAGGCTTCATGCTGATTGCGGCGGCGCTCATTCTGGCTTTGTCGCTCTCATGGCTGGCGAGCCGCGCCTTCATCACGAAGCCATTCGAGATCATGACGGATGCGGTGAAGGATTGGCGGCGCGGCGATTACCAGGCCCGCATCAACCTGCCTAAGAACTCGGGCGAGTTCGGCATTCTGGCGAAAGCCTTCAACGACCTCATGGACGATGTCGCCGAGCGTCAGGAAGCGCTGAAAGCCAGCGAAGAGCGGGCCCGGCTGGCGCTAGAGGCCGGCCATATGGGAACTTGGTGGTATGATCACCGAAAGCAGATTGGCGGCTGGTCGAGTCAGGCAGCCCAACTCATGGGCTATCCGGCATCGCACACGACAACGACCATCGATGAATGGAAGTCTCTGATCCACCCCGATGACGCGCAAGAGGCCATCGCCAAGATTCGCGAGGCGTTTCTCGGCAATGGCGACTATGAGGATGAGTACCGGGTGCGGCATTCCAACGGGCTCGTCCGCTGGATCAACTCGAAAGGCCAGGTCTCCTTCGATGCAAAACATAATCCTGTGTTTTTTGTCGGCATCTTTCAGGACATCACCGAGCGCAAGCAGGTGGACGAGCAGCAGCGCTTCTTCCTCGACGAGTTGAATCACCGCGTGAAAAATACCCTTGCTACGGTGCAATCCATTGCCGCGCAGACCCTGCGCTCCGCTGAGAGCCCCGCGCAGTTCAAGGAAGCGTTCGAGGGACGGCTGCTCGCCCTTTCCATGACCCATAATCTGCTGACCCTGAAATCCTGGCGCGAGGCGGATCTGCACGATATCGCCGAGCAGGAACTGGCCCCTTACAAGCGGGAATCCGACGAACGGGCCGTGATCGACGGGCCGAGGGTGAATCTGCCGCCCCGTTATGCCATCAATCTTGGCCTTGTTCTGCATGAGCTGGTGACGAACGCCGCCAAGTACGGCGCTCTTTCCGTCCCCACAGGTCGACTCAACCTTTCGTGGACGGTGACCCCTGCCAAGGATCGACCGTCACAATTGCACATCCGCTGGACCGAAACGGGCGGGCCTCCCGTGCAGCCGCCCAAGCGCCAGGGTTTCGGATCTCGCCTGATCCGCCGAAGCGTCGAGGGAGAGCTGGATGGCTGCATAGCGCTCAATTTCGCGGTGACGGGTGCCTCCTATGACATTTCCGTTCCGCTGCCCGGATAACCTATATCCATCAGAGGAAGGACAGCATGCGCCCCATGCAGGCTGCCGTAAGGCAGCTGTCGGATTTGACGGAGAGGACATCAGGCAAGGATGCTTTCAACCCGTTCGGGCCCTCGCGTGAGGCCCGGCAGCAGGAGACAATGTGTGACCGGCCCCTCCCCCGTGCTGTCGATTGAAAACCTCTCCATCGGCTTGCCCGCCTTGGCGGACCGGCAGCACGCGATCAAGGATCTCTCGCTCGCGATCCAGCCGGGAGAGACGCTTTGCGTCGTCGGTGAATCGGGCTCCGGCAAGTCCATGACGGCGATGGCCGCCATCGGGCTTCTGCCGCCTTCCGTCACGGTGCTTTCCGGCGCCATCAAGCTTGGCGGGTTCGACCTGCTCTCCCTCGACGAGGAAGGATGGTGCGACGTTCGCGGGCGGGACATCGGCATGGTGTTCCAGGAGCCCATGACCTCGCTCAACCCGGTCATGCGCGTGGCGGACCAGATCGCCGAAACCTTCCAGGCGCATCGCCTCCTAGGCCCGGCCGAGCGGTACAGGCGCGCCGTCGAATTGCTCACCGAAGTGAACCTGCCGAACCCGGAGCTCATCGCCCGCGCCTATCCGCACGAGCTCTCCGGCGGTCAAAGGCAGCGCGTGATGATCGCCATGGCCCTGGCGCTCGAGCCAAA
The DNA here is from genome assembly GCF_052658925.1 of Microvirga medicaginis. Lineage (NCBI taxonomy): Bacteria > Pseudomonadati > Pseudomonadota > Alphaproteobacteria > Hyphomicrobiales > Methylobacteriaceae > Microvirga > Microvirga medicaginis. The sequence continues at coordinate 14,109 of NZ_JBQWEL010000030.1, forward strand.
ACTCCTCATTGCCGACGAGCCGACGACAGCGCTTGATGTCACGACGCAGGCGCAGGTTCTGAAGCTCATCGACAACCTGCGCCGCAAGAAGGGCACGGCCGTTCTCTTCATCACGCACGATTTTGGGGTTGTGGCCGAGATCGCCGACCGCGTCGCGGTTCTCCAGAACGGCGAGATGGTGGAACAGGGAACGGCGGATGAGGTGCTCCACAATCCGCAACACCCCTATACCAAGCGACTTCTGGCCGCAGTTCCGTCGCTCACGCCTCCTCCGCCGAAGGAATTGCGGAACGAGCCGATCATCCTGAAGGTCGATGCCCTCACTAAATTCTACGGTGGACGCGGCTTCTTCAGGAAAGGTCGTGAGGTCCAGGCAGCCAATGCGGTGAGCTTCGACATCCGCCGCGGCGAAACCCTTGGGCTCGTGGGCGAGTCAGGCTCCGGCAAATCCACGGTCGGGCGCTGCGTGCTGCGTCTGATCGAGCCGGATGGCGGCACAATCGAGATCGGCAGCCTGCCCTTCAGCGCTCTCTCGCAAGCTGATCTGCGTCCTCACCGACGCAAGATCCAGATCGTGTTTCAGGATCCCTTCGCCTCCCTCAATCCGAGACGCAAGGTAGACTACATCGTTGCCGAAGGCCCGATCATGCAGGGCATCGATCCTGCCAAGGCTTTCGAGGAGGCGCGCATCCTGCTCGAGAAAGTGGGCCTGCCCGCCCAAGCCGCCGGGCGTTATCCGCACGAGTTCTCCGGCGGCCAGCGCCAGCGCATCGGCATCGCCCGAGCGCTCGCCATGAAGCCCGACGTTCTGGTGGCGGACGAGGCCGTTTCTGCCCTCGATGTCTCTGTGCAAGCCGAAATCCTGAAACTGCTCAAAAGCTTGCAGAACGAGCTAGGCCTCTCCATTCTCTTCATCACCCACGATCTTCGTGTCGCTGCCCAGATCTGTGATCGCGTGGCTGTCATGCAAAAAGGTCGAATTGTCGAAATGGCCCAAACCGGGCAACTCTTCGCCGACCCGCGCGACGCCTATACGCGCCAGCTCCTGGCCGCAGTGCCGGGAAAGGCAAGACTATTTTCAGGGAGTACATAACCGGTGAACGACCAGATCAGCCCGCACATCGCACCGAACATGGTTTTCAAGAATCTCATCGGCGGCAAGGACGTCCCGTCCTCCGACGGCATGCTGCTCGATGTCATCTCGCCGGTCGATGGTGCGCTCTTCGCCAAGATCGCTTCCGGCACGGCGCAAGACGTTGATGCTGCGGTCAAGGCCGCGCGCAACGCCTTCGAGGGAGCCTGGGGCAAGCTGACGGCGACTGAGCGAGGACGTTTGCTGATGAAGCTAGCCGCCATCGTCGAGGCGCATGCCGATGAGCTGGCAATCCTCGAGAGCCGCGACAACGGCAAGCCCCTTCGCCAATCCCGTGCCGATGCGATCGCGCTGGCTCGCTACTTCGAATTTTACGGCAGCGCCGCGGACAAGCTTCACGGCGATGTCATTCCCTATCTCAACACGCATTTCATCGGCGTCGAGCGGGTGCCGCATGGGGTCACGGGGCATATCGTGCCCTGGAACTATCCGATGCAGATCTTCGGCCGCTCCGTAGGCGCAGCGCTTGCTGCCGGTAACGCCACCGTCGTGAAGCCTGCGGAGGATGCATCACTCACGATCCTGCGCGTCGCCGCCCTCGCCCGTGAAGTTGGCTTTCCCGATGGAGCGATCAACATCGTGACGGGTCTTGGCCGCACCGCTGGTGCGACGCTTGCTGCCCATCCCGGCATCGACTTCCTGTCCTTCACCGGAAGCCCCGAGACCGGCACCGCCGTGCAGACGGCTGCCGCCAAGAACCATGTGGGCGTCACCCTTGAGCTTGGCGGAAAATCGGCGCAGGTCGTCTTCGACGATGCGGATATCGAGCGCGCCCTTCCCACGCTCGTCAACGCCATCATCCAGAACGGTGGCCAGACCTGCTCGGCGGGAAGCCGCCTCCTGATCCAGCGCGGCATCTTCGAGGATGTGGTGAGTGCCGTTGCCGAGCGCTTCCGTGCACTGCGCGCAGGACATCCGGAGCGCGAGCCCGATCTCGGTCCCATGATCAACCAGGCCCAGCAGCGCCGCGTTCTCGGCTATCTGGATCGCGCACGCAACGAAGGTCTCACCATCCTGGGCGAAGGCGTGGTGGCCATCGATGCGCCCGCCGAAGGCTTCTATGTCCCGCCGGTCTTCTTCGCGCCCGTACCGCACGAGAGCATACTCTCCCAGGAAGAGGTGTTCGGCCCGGTTCTCGTGGCCACCCCTTTCGAGGATGAGGCCGAGGCGATCCGGCTGGCGAACGGCACGCCTTATGGTCTTGCGGCCGGCGTGTGGACCCGCGATGCCATGCGCTCCACGCGCGTGGGCCGCTCCATGCGTGCAGGCCAGGTTTTCGTGAACTGCTACGGCGCAGGCGGCGGCATTGAGCTGCCCTTCGGCGGCTTCGGTCGCTCGGGCCATGGCCGCGAGAAAGGTTTCGAGGGCCTGATCGAGTTCACGACCACCAAGACCCTCGTCATCGCTCACAGGTAGGAAACGATCACTCCTCCAACCTCATCCTTCGAGACGCGGACCGCGTCTGCTCCTCAGGATGAGGCCCACGATAAAAAACTGGATTCTGAGAAAGGAAAAAGTTGATGAAACGCCTCGAAGGCAAGGTAGCGCTGGTCACGGGCGCCGGCTCGGGCTTTGGTCTGGGTATCGCAGAAACATTCGCCCGCGAAGGCGCAAAGGTCGCTGTCGTCGATATCAACGAAGACGCAGCCAAGACTGCCGCGGAGAAAATCGGAGCTTCGGCCATCGGCCTGGCTGCGGACGTCTCGAAAGCATCCGATGTGAATGCTGCCGTAGAGAGGACGCGCTCCGCCTTCGGCAAGCTCGACATCGTGGTCAACAATGCGGGCATCACCCACCGCAACCGGTCCATGCTGGAGGTGGAGGAAGACGAGTTCGACCGCATCTTCGCGGTCAACGTGAAGTCGATTTATCTCTTCGCCAAGGCCGCTATTCCGCTCATGCAGAGCCAGGGCGGCGTCATCATCAACGTGGGCTCCACGGCGGGATTGCGTCCGCGTCCTGGCCTCACCTGGTACAACAGCACCAAGGGTGCGGTGCACACCATGACCAAGTCCATGGCGGTGGAGTTGGCGCCCCAGAAGATTCGCGTCTGCGCTCTCGCACCGGTGGCAGGCGAGACGCCGCTGCTCGCGACGTTCATGGGCGAGGACACGCCCGAGAGACGTCAGCAATTCGTCAACTCGATTCCGCTCGGCCGCTTCTCCACCCCACAGGACATTGCCAATGCGGCGCTCTATCTGGCTTCCGACGAAGCCAGCATGATCACCGGCGTGGTGCTGGAGGTCGATGGCGGGCGCTGCATCTGATCAGCGCGAAGCGCTAGACTCTCTTCTCACGGATCTCGGGCGCACCCGAGATCCGATTCTGCTTGCCGCGCGCATTCCGAACCATGAGGAAATGCCTGTGCTCCCGCGACTTTCTTCCAGACTCGCAGCCGCTCTTCTCGCCTATGCGCTCAGCGGCCTGTCCAGCGCGCTCGGCGCAGGGGCCGAACAGAACGCCAAGGTGCGGCAGGTTGTCGATGACGCGATGAAGCCGGTCATCGAACAATACCAAATTCCCGGACTGGCCGTCGCCGTGACGATCGACGGGACACGTCATTTCATCGAATATGGCGTGGCTTCAAAGGACCCTCAGGTTTCCGTCACGCGCGACACGCTCTTCGAGCTGGGATCGGTCAGCAAGACATTTACCGCGACCTTGGCGGCTTACGCCGAGAGCGAAGGCAAATTGTCGCTCACTGATCCGGCCACCAAGCACATGCCCGAGCTGAAGGGGAGCGCCCTGGACAATGTGCGATTGCTGGATCTCGCTACGCATACGGCTGGTGGTTTCCCGCTTCAGCTGCCCGATCACGTGAAGGATCAACAGCAGCTCATTGCCTATTATCGCGCATGGGAACCCCGGTTCTCTCCCGGCACGCATCGCAGCTACGCCAATCCGAGCATTGGTCTTCTCGGCGTGATCACCGCAAGAGCCTTGGGGGCAAGCTTCGAGACCCTGGCGGAGCGTCTGTTCTCCGAACTCGGGTTGCGGCGGACTTATATCAACGTTCCTGCAGCGGAAATGAAGCCCTATGCCTGGGGATACAATCGCGACGGAAAGCCCGTCCGGGTCTCGCAAGCCCTCCTCGCGAACGAAGCCTATGGCGTAAAATCGAACGCAGTCGACATGATCCGCTTTCTGGAAGTGAACATGGGGATCGGAACGGTTCCGACGAGAATCGCTCGCGCCGTCAATGCGACTCATACCGGCTACTTCCACTCGGGCGAACTGATCCAGGATCTCATCTGGGAGCAATATCCCTATCCGGTCGAGCTGGAAAAAATCATTGCCGGCAACTCGATGAACATGAAGGCGACGCCGGCGACCGCGATTGATCCGCCCATGGCACCGAGAGGGGATATGATCCTCAACAAGACCGGATCGACCAACGGTTTCGGAGCCTATGTGGCCTTCGTTCCGGACAGGAGGGTCGGCATCGTCATGCTGGCGAACAAAGCCTATCCGAATGAAGCACGAGTGAAGGCCGCCTATCAGGTGCTATCGCGCCTCACGGAATGATCCGGCCTCTCAGCCCTTCGTCCATTGAAACGGGAGTGGAGCCTCGCGGAAGGCAAAGCGGTCGAGATGAGAAGCGACGACGCCTTTCATCCGCTCCAGCGTCTCACCATCCTCCGCTTCGACCGTGACCGTGAGCTTGTCGCCATCCGCCTTCATCGTGGCGACGGCGTTCGGGAAGCGGACGATGCCTTCGTTTTCGCTCAACTGTACATCGAGCTTATGGCTCCAATGCTTGCAGAGCTGCTGAAGGTAACGGGTGCCGTTGCTGGTCGGCACCAGAGCTGTCTCACGAGCCATCTTGAGCCTTTCGTGCGGCCTCTCCCTGGGAGAGGCTCATTTCCAGAGATTTATGCGTTTGAAACCCCGCTGGCACGTTAAAAATCGGTAAGGAACATCTTCCCTCCGGCGTCACTCTGCGTAAGCTAAAGACCATCGCGACCCTTCGCTCCTTACACCGGATGGAGATCCGCCCCATGTCGAAGCGTTTCCTGGCCGCCGCCCTGCTCCTCTCCGTCAGCGCCCTTCCTGCCTTTGCCGCCAAGACGTCTCTCGTCGTCGGCATGCCCATCGAGCCCCCGGGCCTCGACCCGACAATTGCCGCACCCGTCGCGATCCGCGAGGTCACCTGGGTCAATCTCTATGAGGGCCTCGTGCGCATCGACCGGAGCGGCAAGGTGCAGCCGCTGCTGGCGAAAAGCTGGGAGATCTCGCCTGATGGCCTCACCTACACCTTCCGCTTGCAGGAAGGTGTGAAGTTCCACGACGGCACCACTTTCGACTCCGCCGACGTGAAGTTCGCTTTCGATCGCGCCCGCGATCCGAAATCCACCAATGCGCAGAAGCAGATCTTCGCGCCCATCGCCTCCATCGAGACGCCTGATCCCGCAACCGTGGTGATCAAGCTGAAGGAGACCTCGGGCAACTTTCTCTACTATCTCGGCTGGGGTGATGCTGTGATCGTGGCGCCTGAAACGGCCGAGAACAACAAAGCCAACCCGATCGGCACAGGACCGTTCAAGTTCAAGTCCTGGACGCGCGGCGACAAGGTCGAGCTCGTCAAGAATCCCGACTATTGGCAGAAGGATAAGGTGAAGCTCGACAGCGTCACCTTCCGCTTCATCAGCGATGCACAGGCGCAAGTGGCTGCGCTGCGCGCAGGCGATGTGGATGCATTCCCGAACCTCGGCGCCCCCGAACTCTTCGCCGAATTTCAGAAGGATTCCCGCTTCAAGGCGGTGGCCGGCAACACGGAAGGCGAAACGGTCGCAGGCATGAACAATGCCAAGAAACCGTTCGACGATGTGCGGGTGCGCCGTGCCCTGATGCATGCGGTGGATCGCAAGGCGCTCATCGAGGGCGCCTATTCCGGCTTCGGCCAGCCCATCGGCAGCTTCTTCTCGCCGAACCACCCGGCTTTCGTGGATATGACCAATGTCATTCCCTACGATCCGGCAAAGGCGAAGGCGCTTCTGACGGAAGCCGGCTACGGCAACGGCCTCTCGATCACGATCAAGACTCCGCAGATGGCCTATGCGAGCCGCTCGGCGGAACTGCTCTCCGCCATGTTCGCGGAGGTGGGCGTCGACATGAAGATCATTCCCACCGAGTTCCCGGCCAAGTGGATCGAGGAGGTGTTCAAGGCCAAGGATTACGACGTCACCATCGTCTCCCATACGGAGCCGCTCGACATCGAGATCTTCGCCCGCGACAACTATTACTTCAATTACAAGAACGACAAGTTCAAAGCGCTGATCGCAGAAGCCGGCAAGACCACGGACGAGAAGGCGCGCTTTGCCAAATATGCAGAAGCACAGAAGATCCTCGCCGAGGACGTACCGGCCCTCTTCCTCTTCCAGCTGCCGAAGCTCGGCGTGTGGAATGCCAAGCTGCAAGGCCTGTGGGAGAATTCGCCGATCCCGTCGAACGACGTGACAGAAGCGTCGTGGACGGAGTGAACAACACCCTCCCGCCTCTTCCCTCCCCCTTGTGGGGAGGGTTAGGGTGGGGGTGTGAGCGATAGCCTATGAAGGTCTAGCGCCGACACCCCCACCTCCATCTCCTCCCCACAAGGGGAGGAGTGTAGATTGGCATTCGATGAATCGCTTTCTCGTTCAGCGCGTGACTAGCGTGAGGCCCATATAGGCCATGCTCCGCCTCATCCTCTCTCGCCTCGCCTCGCTCGCCATCACCCTGCTTTTCGTCTCGCTGGCGATCTTCCTGATTCTGGAAGTGCTCCCGGGTGATCCGGCGGCGATCATGCTGGGCACCGCCGCGCGGGAGGATACGCTGGCGGCGTTGCGGCAAGAGCTCGGGCTCGATCAGCCAGCTCTGCTTCGCTACCTGGATTGGATCGGCGGGATTTTGCACGGTGATCTCGGGCAATCGATCACCTACAAGATGCCGGTCTCGACGCTGGTGGCCGAGCGCATGAGCGTAACGCTGCCCTTGAGCCTTCTTGCCATTCTGATTTCGACCGCTCTCGCCTTGCCCCTCGGCGTCGCCGCTGCCGCGCGCCGCGACGGGCCGGTGGATCGTGCGGTTCTCGTGTTCAGCCAGATGGGCGTGGCCGTGCCGAATTTCTGGATCGGCCTTCTGTTCATTCTCTTCTTCTCCACCCGCCTCGGCTGGTTTCCGGCCGGCGGCTTTCCCGGATGGGGTGCGGGATTATGGCCCGCCTTTCAGGCGCTGCTGCTGCCTTCTGTTGCCCTCGCCCTGCCCCAGGCCGCCGTGCTGACCCGGGTCACACGCTCGGCCACGCTCGAAGTGATCGGCGCGGATTTCGTGCGCACTGCGCGCGCCAAGGGCGTGGACAAACGCGCCACGCTGCGTCGCCATGTGGTGCCGAATGCGCTCATTCCCGTCACCACGATCCTTGGCCTGCAGCTTTCCTTCTTCTTCGGTGGTGCGATCCTGGTCGAGAACGTGTTCAACCTGCCGGGTTTGGGGCGGCTCGCCTATCAGGCGCTGAACCAGCGCGATCTCGTGGTGATCAAGGACATCGTTCTGATCTTTTCCGGCCTCGTGATCGTCGTGAATTTCCTCGTCGATATCGGCTACACGATCCTCGATCCGCGCCTGAGGAGCCGAGCATGACGAACCGCTCCTCCATCCGCGTCAACGCCGCCCTCGTGATCGGCGGCATCCTCACAGCCATGCTGATTGCCACCGCCCTCCTCTCGCTCGTCTGGACGCCGGAGGTGCCGACCCGCGTGCGCGTCGCCATGCGCCTCAAGGCACCGCTGGAGGCAGGCCTGCTCGGCACAGATCATTTCGGGCGCGATGTCCTATCGCTTCTCATGGTGGGGGCCTGGAACTCGCTCGCCATCGCTTGGCCTGCGGTTCTTCTCGGAGCTGCCATCGGCACCGCCATCGGCACGGCGGCAGCCGCATGGAAAGGAATCGCAGACGAGATCGCCATGCGCGTCTCGGACGTGGTCTTCGCCTTTCCCGCCGTGCTCTCAGCCATCATGATCGGCGCTCTTGTCGGCTCAGGCCCGCTCTCAGCGATTCTCGCAATTGCCGTGTTCAACGTGCCTGTCTTCGCGCGGGTCACGCGCGGCGTGGCGCTGCAGATCTGGACGCTTGACTACATCGCCGCCGCCCGCGCCATCGGCAAACATCCCCTGCGCATCACATGGGAGGATGTGTTGCCGAATATCGCGGGCGCGCTCATCGTGCAGGTCACGATCCAGCTCGCACTCGCGATCCTCACTGAAGCGGGCTTGAGCTATCTCGGCTTGGGTGTTCGTCCGCCGAACCCGAGCTGGGGCCGCATGCTGAGCGATGCGCAGACCTATCTCTCGCAAGCCCCTCACCTCGCCATCGCACCGGGCATCGCAATTGCGCTGTCGGTGCTTGGCCTGAACCTCCTGGGCGATGGCCTGCGCGATGCGCTGGACCCGACATTGAAGGGGCGTGGCGCTTCGACGTAAGTGCACGATGTCTTCTATACATTCATGTCATCCCCAGACTTGTTCCGGGGATCCACGTCTTTGATGCGCCGTGTTTCCAAAGACGTGGATGGCCGGGACAAGCCCGGCCATGACGGGGATAGGATATCCTAGGCGGCTTTGCTCATCGCCTTCTGCACATCTGCCAGGATCTCGTAGGAGCGCAGGCGCTTGCCGTGATCGTAGATGGCCGAGGCCACGATCAGTTCATCCGCACCCGTCTGTTCGATGAAGCCTTCAAGACCCTCGCGCACGGTCTCAGCCGAGCCAACGAAGGAGCAGGCCAGCATGTTGGAGGCCTGGACCTTCTCGGCTGGCGTCCAATAGGTCTCGATGTCGTCGATGGGCGGCTGGAGCTTGCCGCGCGTGCCGCGGAACATATTGGTGAAGGCCTGCTGCGCCGAGGTGAAGAGAACTTTCGCCTCCTCGTCCGTATCGGCGGCGATCACGTTCACGCCCACCATCGCATAGGGCTTGTCGAGCTGGGCCGAAGGCTGGAAGCGCTCGCGATAAACCTGCAGCGCCTGGAACAAGGCATTCGGCGCGAAATGCGAAGCAAACGCATAAGGCAGCCCCAGCATGGCGGCGAGCTGCGCGCCAAAGAGGCTGGAGCCGAGAATCCAGATCGGAACATTACTGTCGGTGCCCGGCACGGCCTGAATGGCCTGGCCCGGCTGCAGCGGCCCGAGCAGCGCCTGCAGCTCCAGCACATCCTGCGGGAAGGTATCGGCGCTCGTCGGATCGCGACGCAGCGCGCGCATGGTGCGCTGGTCGGTGCCGGGAGCCCGGCCGACCCCGAGATCGATACGACCGGGGAACAGCGCATCGAGCGTTCCAAACTGCTCGGCGATGATCAGCGGCGCGTGGTTCGGCAGCATGATGCCGCCTGCGCCCACGCGGATCGTCCTAGTGCCGCCGGCCACATGCGCGATCACGATGCTCGTCGCAGCGCTCGCAATCCCGATCATGTTGTGGTGCTCGGCGAGCCAGAAACGGTTGTAGCCCCATCGTTCGGCATGCTGCGCCAGATCGAGAGAGTTCCGCAGCGCATCGGAGGCCGTCGAGCCTTCCGTGATATGCGCGAGGTCGAGGATGGAAAACGGAGGCATGGGCAAGGATCTCTCAAGCGGGCCGGACGACGGGAAGTGTTCAGATCAGCACTCTGCGCTCTTGATACAACCCCCGAAGCCCCTCTCCCGAAGCACAGCAGCCTTGCATAAGAAAAACCCGGCGCATTCGGCGCCGGGTTTTGGAGTTTTAGACTTCTCTAGGATTAGCCGCGGGTGCGGGCCCGGATCATGTAGCTGTCGAAGGCGTACTCGGCCACTTGGAACCAGAGATATTCCTCATTGCGGAAGGCACGGATCGACTCGATGATCTTCTTGAAGTCCGGATTCTGGGCGGAGATTTCCGCATAAACCTCGTTCGTGGCCTTGTAGGCCGCGTCGAGAATCTCTGCAGAGAACGGACGCAGCTGTGCGCCGGCAGCCACAAGGCTGCGGAGCGCCGCAGGATTCTTGGCATCGTACTTGGACAACATGTCCATGTTCGCGGCCATGCAGCCCGCCTGCAGGATCGCCTGATAGTTCTTCGGCAGCGACTCCCACTTGGCCTTGTTGAACATGAAGTGGATCGTCAGGCCGCCTTCCCAGAAGCCCGGGTAGTAGTAGAACGGCGCGACCTTCTGGAAACCGAGCTTCTCATCGTCATAGGGGCCGATCCACTCGGCGGCGTCGATGGTGCCACGCTCGAGCGACGGATAGATGTCGCCGCCCGCCACCTGCTGCGGGACGACGCCGAGCTTCTGCATCACCTGACCGGCGATGCCGGCGATGCGCATCTTCAGGCCCTGCAGGTCCTGGACCGTCTTGATTTCCTTGCGGAACCAGCCGCCCATCTGGGTGCCGGTGTTGCCGCCCGGCAGCGCATAGAGGTTGTGCTTGGCCATGAACTCGTTCACGAGATCCATGCCGCCGCCGTGATAGTTCCAGGCATTGAGCTGGCGTGCATTGAGAGTGAACGGCAGCGCCGCAGCTGCAGCGAAGGTCGGATCCTTACCGACGTAGTAGTAAGCAGCCGTGTGGGCCATCTCGACCGTGCCACCAGAGACCGCGTCGGCAGCCTGGAAGGTACCGACGATTTCACCGGCGGCGAAAGGCTGGATCTGGAACTTGCCTTCAGTGGCCTCGGACACGTACTTCGCCAGGAAGTCCGCGCCGCCATAGATCGTATCGAGCGACTTCGGGAAGCCCGAGGTCAGGCGCCAGCGGATTTCAGGATTCGATTGAGCGATGGCCGGCTTGGCGATGGCACCGGCGGCGATTCCGACACCGGCCGTAGCGAGAAAATTACGGCGTTTCATGATTTCCTCCTGTCTTGGATTGCGCCGCTGCTTACGCGACAGCACCGTCTTGAGCAATTCTCCGGAAGACCAAGTCCGCGGATTTCACACCGTTAATACCGCCACTCAGAGGACAGCACGGTTATGTAATATATAGCATCCATCAAAAGGCCGGCTCTCAAGGTCGGATCCCAAAAAACAAGAACAGGTAATCCTCTAATCCGAATTTTCTCCATCTTTATACAAAATACCTCCAACGGGCCTGTCATACTTCAACTTTCGCCACAGAGTCGTCCCATTCGTTAACTGAGCTTGACCTGAGCAAGGGGAGGAGCCGAACGGCCCTTATAAGCGGATGAACAGGACGGGGATTTTGCTCGCAGCGTCAGCTGTCACGCTCGTGGTTATGAGCAGCGGTGCCGAAGCCCGAAAGGTCTCTTACGAGATCAACGGCAAGCGGTATTCGTACAGTACCAATAATCGCGCCGAAACAGAGGAGGCCAAAAAGCGGATTGCGGCTGCCAAAGCATTGGAAGCAGCAAAAGCCAAGGCCGACGAGGAGAGGTCCAAGCACCCTCTGGTCGCGGCCTTCGGCTCGACAACCCAGAGAGAAGCCAAACAGGCCGAGGAGAGGCTCAAACAGCTTCTTCCCGAAGAGACCTCGATCACCAAGCCCTCGCAATCTTCTCCGGAGTCCTCGCAATCTTCTCCGGAGCGCAGGGCGGACCAGCGCGACAAGCGGCGAGACTCCAGGAAGGATAACAAGAAGCGCGACTCGGCCACTGTCCTGGCGGCTCAACAGCCAGCACTGCCCAAGGCATTGGCCGCTGTTGCTCCGCCTCCTGTTGCCGAGCCAGTTAGAACACCGCATCAGGCCAAGGTCAGATCTATCTCCTTTGATGTCGAGACCGGCATCAGGACGATCATCATGGTCGATGGTGCAGTCGAGGAAGAGCCGTTCGATAGCAGCGTCTTGACTCACCTCGTGCCAGAACAGGGACAGGCGAACAGCCTCATGGCCTTCGTGAACCAGCTTCGCAAAGCTGCGCCTGAAGAGACGACCGGCTCCGTCACGACAAAACTCGCGCAACCGGCGCCTTGATGTCCCTGTAGCATCGGACATCAAAACTGAACCTGCACTTTTAGGTCCGGTGCTCTCTTTTTAAATGGCGCATCGTTTATGCGGAAACCGGATCCATTTTTCTGCACGATGCTCCAGCAAAACAAACGGCGCCGCATTGCTGCGGCGCCGTCCAGTTGAGCGAAAGCAAGTTTCTTAGAAATCCATGCCGCCACCGGGCATGGCCGGAGCTGCGGCTTCCTTCTTCGGCTTCTCGGCGATCATGGCCTCGGTGGTGATGAGGAGGCCAGCCACGGACGCGGCATCCTCAAGAGCCACACGCACGACCTTGGCCGGATCGATGATGCCGAACTTGTAGAGGTCACCGAACTCGCCGGTCTGGGCGTTCCAGCCAGCCGAGTACTCATTAGCCTCGGCCACCTTGCCGACGATCACCGAGCCGTCCTCGCCCGCGTTGAGGGCGATCTGGCGAGCCGGAGCCTGAAGCGCGCGACGCACGATCTCGACGCCGGTCTTCTGGTCGTCGTTGGCGGGCTTAACGCCCTCGAGCGCCTTCAGCGCACGCAGCAGCGGAACGCCGCCGCCCGGCAGGATGCCCTCTTCCACCGCCGCCTTGGTGGCGTGCATGGCGTCATCGACGCGGTCCTTCTTCTCCTTCACCTCGACCTCGGTCGCGCCGCCGACGCGGATCACCGCGACGCCGCCTGCGAGCTTGGCCAGACGCTCCTGCAGCTTCTCACGGTCGTAGTCCGAGGTGGTCTCCTCGATCTGCGCCTTGATCTGCTGGACGCGCGCCTCGATGTCCTTCTTGTCGCCAGCCCCGTCGACAATGGTGGTGTTCTCCTTCTCGATCACCACCTTCTTGGCGCGGCCGAGCATCGGAAGCGTCACGTTCTCGAGCTTGATGCCGAGATCCTCGGAGATGACCTGGCCCTTCGTGAGAACGGCGATGTCCTCGAGCATGGCCTTGCGGCGGTCGCCAAAGCCAGGCGCTTTCACGGCGGCGATCTTCAGGCCGCCCCGCAGCTTGTTGACCACGAGGGTGGCGAGAGCCTCGCCCTCGACGTCCTCGGCGATGATGAGCAGCGGCTTGCCGGTCTGCACCACAGCTTCGAGGATCGGAAGCATCGTCTGGAGGCCGGAGAGCTTCTTCTCGTGGATGAGGATGTAGGGATCCTCGAGTTCCACGCGCATCTTCTCGGCGTTGGTGATGAAGTACGGCGAGAGATAGCCGCGGTCGAACTGCATGCCCTCGACGACCTCAAGCTCGGTCTCAAGCGACTTCGCCTCCTCGACCGTGATGACGCCCTCGTTGCCGACCTTCTGCATAGCCTCGGCCAGCATGCGGCCGACCTCGGCATCGCCGTTGGCGGAGATGGTGCCGACCTGGGCGATCTCCTCGTTGGAGGTCACCTTCTTGGCATTCTTCTTGAGGTCCGCCACGACAGCCTCGACGGCCATGTCGATGCCGCGCTTGAGGTCCATCGGGTTCATGCCGGCGGCAACCGCCTTGGCGCCTTCCTTTACGATGGCCTGGGCCAGAACCGTCGCGGTGGTGGTGCCGTCACCGGCGCGGTCGTTCTGCTTCGAGGCGACCTCGCGCACCATCTGCGCGCCCATGTTCTCGAACTTGTCGCCAAGTTCGATCTCCTTCGCGACGGTGACGCCGTCCTTCGTGATGCGCGGTGCGCCAAAGGACTTCTCGATCACGACGTTGCGGCCCTTCGGGCCCAACGTCACTTTCACCGCATCGGCGAGGATGTCGACGCCGCGCAGCATCTTCTCGCGCGCATCGGATGAGAATTTGACTTCTTTAGCAGCCATTGTTCGTCACTCCTTCGAGACGTAACGATATGTGACTCTGATCGTCGGCCTTACGCGGCCTTTTTCTGAGCGGCGGTCTCTTCCAGCACGCCCATGATGTCGCTCTCCTTCATGATCAGGAGATCCTCGCCATCGATCTTCACTTCCGTGCCGGACCATTTGCCGAAGAGCACGCGGTCGCCGACCTTCACGTCAAGCGCGACAAGCTGACCAGCCTCGTTGCGGGCGCCAGGACCCACGGCGATGACCTCGCCCTGCTGGGGTTTTTCCTTGGCGGTATCGGGGATGATGATGCCACCCGCCGTCTTCTCTTCCGCATCGATGCGCTTGACCAGAATGCGGTCATGCAAAGGACGGAACTTCATGAAGCTTCCTCCAATGTTTTCAGTGCGTTAACTGCCATATGCGGAGCTTTCCCGAGCCTCCGCGGTCGAAAATTTGGTTGAGCAAGCTTCACCGTTCAAGAGGGGCTGATAAAATTTTTTGGCACTCGTGAATTCCGAGTGCCAAGCTGGTCCGCAAGAGCCCTGATGGACAAAGGACCAGCCGGGCGGCTATGCCCTTCCCGGCAGGGCGCAAGGCGCGCCCAAGGAGACCGACATGAGCGATTTGGTTGTCAGGGACAGCAACGGAGCCCAGCTGAACGAAGGCGATTCAGTGCAGGTCATCAAGGACCTGAAGGTGAAGGGCTCCTCCACAACCCTCAAGCGGGGCACCGTGTTCAAGAACATCCACCTAACGGATGACGCGGAAGAGATCGAGTGCCGCTCGGCTCAGATCAAAGGTCTCGTGCTCAAGACCTCCTTCGTGAAGAAGGTTTGATGCTTTCTCATCTTCACTCACTGCCCTCATCCTGAGGAGGTCGCTTAAGCGACCGTCTCGAAGGAGGCTTCGGTGCGCTCTGGACACTCCTTCGAGACGCAGCCTGCGTCTGCTCCCCGGATGAGGTTTGTGCGTTGGAGATCCCCAAAACGTCGATGGCCGGAACAAGCCCGGCCATGACGTGATAGCGCGTATTATCTCTCGAACATGCGGCGGCAGAGCCTCACCGCGATTTCGGTCAGGCCGGCAGCCGCCGGTCATATTCGTTCTTCAGGCGAGCCCAACCGTCCCAGAACGCCTCCGGCTCCTTGTCCGCCATGCGTGCCGCCAGAATATCGAGATGCATATGCCAGCCGGCGCTGACGTTCAGCATGGTTGCGCGATCCGGCAGGCGGCGGTGGGTCACGGTGAGAAGCACTTCGCTGCCCTGAGGCTCCAGCTCGAAGGAAACGCCGCCGGTGCTACCCCAGGTAATGGCGAGCTTGCGGGGCGGATCGAGTTCCGTGATCCGGCTCGTCATGCGGTGCTCTTCCGGGAAGCCGGCGGGACGCTGGCTCGGCGGAGAGTTAAGCTCGTCATTGCGCCAGACCAACTCGACGGGTGCACCGATTGTCATTTCCATATGGCCGGCGGCCAGCCACTGGCGGCGCAGCTCGCTTTCCGTGAGATAGGCCCAGACACGTTCGATTGGACCAGGCAAAAGGCGCTGGATCGTCAACGTGGCAGGCTCGGTCAGCACACCATAGGCATCCAGGGTTGCGAGATCAGTCATGGTCGTCTCCTCTCGGGGGTGGGGTTTTGCGGGCATCCTCCTCACGGAGGAGCCGCTCCAGCACATCCAGACGGTCGGTCCAGAAGCGTTCGTAGAAGCTCAGCCACTCATGGGCGCTCGCAAGCGGTCCTGGGTCGAGACGGCACACATGGGTGCGTCCCCGCACCTCGCGACGGATCAACCCGGCATTCTCCAACGCCTTGATGTGCTTCGAGGCGGCCGCGAGCGAAATCTCAAAAGGTTCTGCAAGCTGGCCGACCGTCCGCTCTCCCCCCGCGAGTTCGCGAAGCATCCGCCGGCGCGTGGCATCGCCGAGAGCATGAAAGATGGAATCCAGCTGAGATGTCTGTAATTCAACCATACGGTTGAATATAGACGCACACTTTTAAAAGTCAACCGATTGGTTGAACAATCAGCACAGGACCTCAGTAATGCGGCGGCGGGGGCTCAGGTGCGCGGGGCCCGGCCGGGCTGTCCTCGACCTCCCGGACACGGTCCAGCAATTCGGCGAGCTGGCGCTTGAGCGCGTCGATCTTCTTCCACTGATCGATGACGGTCTGGTTCAGATCCTCAATGACCTGATCCTGATAGGCGACGCGCACCTCCAGGGCTTCCAAACGGGCATTGATGCCGTCAGCGTCACTCATCGGCCAAAAGGCTCCTGTCCTCAGGGCGTTCGACCAAGCCATGGCCAAGGGACACGCGCTCGTCGAAGACGAAGCAGCCGCCGTTCCACCGGCTCTCTGCTTCCGGCACCTCCTCCAGATATTGCAGGATGCCGCCCTTCAAGTGGTAGACCTCCTCGAAGCCCTGGCCCAGCATGTAGGAGCTGGCCTTCTCGCAGCGGATGCCGCCGGTGCAGAACATGGCGACCTTCTTGTGCTTGGAAGGGTCGAGCTCCTTCTTCACGAAATCCTTGAACTCTCTGAACTTCCTGATGCGCGGGTCGACGGCCCCCTCGAAGGTGCCCATCTCGACCTCGAAATCATTGCGGGTGTCGAGCAGAATGACGTCCGGGTTCTCGATGAGCCCGTTCCACTCCGCAGGCGAGACATAGGTGCCGACCTGCCTTGTCGGGTCCGTCTGCGGATCGCCCAGCGTCACGATCTCCTTCTTCAGGCGCACCTTCATCTTGCCGAACGGCATGTCGGAGGCTGTCGAGAACTTGAGCTCCAGATTGTCGAGGCGGCCATGGAAGACCGGGCCGTGCCGCAGCTCGGCCATGAGGGCATCGATGCCCTCCTCCGTTCCGGCCACGGTGCCGTTGATCCCTTCTTGAGCGAGCAGGAGCGTGCCCCTGATCCCGAGATCGGTGCAGAGGGCATGGAGCGGGTCGCGGATCTCCCGGAAGTCAGGAAGCGAAACGAACTGATAGAGAGCGGCAACTTTGTACGTCATGGCCGCTGTTTACCAGCAGGCGGCTCTTTGGAAAACCCGCCACGACGATCCCTGGTGTCGCTCTGGCCGCCATGCCTCCCCGTCATGGCCGTGCTTGTCACGGCCATCCACGTCTTGGAAGCGCGCTAGGAAGACGTGGATCACCGGCACAAGGCCGGTGATGACGTGAGAGGTCACATTGCGTCGTTTCTAGAACTTCGGCCACGCCCGCTTATCGGGACACATCCCTTCCCAGGCATGAGAGAGCCGCAGCACGCCGAGATCGTCGAAGCGCCGGCCGATGATCTGCAGGCCGATGGGCAGGCCGGCTTTCGTGAAGCCTGCATTCACCGAAGCTGCCGGCTGATCGGACATGTTGAAAGCGACCGTATAGCCGATATGCTCGAATGGCTTTTCGGGATCGTGGATCGGTGAAGCGAGCTCCGCCTCATAGGCGACGTTGGGAGCGACCGGCGAGAGAACGAAATCGAAGCGGTGAGTGGCGGCAACCGCCGCGTGGCGCATCACCATCATCTGGTTCATGCCGCTATACACCTGAGCCCCCGTGAGGTTCTTTCCGCCCTCGGCCCATTGCAGGATGTACGGCAGCACCCGCGCGCGCTCCTCTTCACTCAAGGCTCCGATATCCATCCACGCGCGCTGGCGCCAGAAGTCGTCTAGACCGTCGAGCATTTCGCGGGTGACGAAGGGCTTCACTGCCTCAATCGTTGCGCCCGCATGCTCAAAGATTTTCGCAGCATTCTCGACGGCTGCGCGGATTTCAGGATCAAGTGGCAGCCCAACGCCCGCATCCATCATGAGCCCGATCCTGAGACCCTTGATGTCGATGTCGAGATCAAGCCAGGGCCAATCCTGATAAGGCAGACTCATCGGATCGCGCACATCAGGCCGCGTGAGGCTCGTCATCATCAGCGCGGCATCCCGCACCGTTCGCGTCATCGGTCCGGCCACACGTCCATAATAGGTGGGGTCGATGGGAATGCGGCCGAAGCTCGGTTTCAATCCGAACACGCCACACCACGCAGCCGGCAGGCGAATGGAGCCGCCGATATCCGTGCCGATATGCAAGGGCCCATAACCGGCGGCCGCCGCAGCACCCGCACCCGCCGAGCTGCCGCCCGGATTCTTGGACGGATCCCACGGATTGCGAGCGAGCGGATGAAAGCTCGACAGGCCGGATGAAAGCATGCCGTAATCCGGCATCGTGGTCTTGGCGAGAATGACGACGCCATCCTCGCGCAGGCGCGCGGCGGGCGGCGCATCGTCCGTCGCCGGCGTCAGAGGGCGCGCCGCCGTACCAAGCGGCACGGGCGTGCCCTTGGTCGCGATGTTTTCCTTGATGGTTGCGGGGATTCCGTCGAGCGTCCTCGCCTCGCCTTTCATCCTGCGCCGCTCGGATTCTCGAGCGGTCGTGATCGCAGCATCAGGATCGTAGGCATAAAGCGCCTGCAAGCGCGGCTCATAAGCCTCGATGCGTGCAACGACAGCCTTCGTAACATCGACAGGCGAGACTGTCTTGCGGGAATAAGCCTCCAGCAGGTCCGAAGCCGACCAATCGGCCAGATCCGTCGGCAATTGAGAGGATGATTGTGCGCTCACCTGGATGGCCCCGATGCAACATGGATTCGCTTGCAACCCATGCTGCGCTATCCCCTTCTTTACGTAAACAGGGATAGCTCCGATGCCGGCTCACGAAATAGCTGACCGGCAAGGTCATTCATCCGGCGATAGCCGATACCTCCTTTGGGTCGCCTCCAATTGAGGAAAACTCCCAACTTATTGATCTCGTGTGCGTTCTTGCAAACAGAGCAGGCCTGAAAGGCTGTTTACAACTTTCATGATGCAAGTTGACCACCTGAAGTTGCGCAGCCATCTTCTACATAGATTCAGGCCTCATCGGGTTTGGACATCTGCGCGGATCGGTACACCTTGCGATGCTGCATGGTTTCAAGACGATCACCCATCGGAAGAACCGGCTCCTGGCTGCACTGGAGCCTGAGGATTTCAGTATCCTCGAACCTGATCTTGAAATCGTCGAGCTGCCGAAAGGCAAAGTCGTTTACGAGGTCGGCGAGACGGTTCGCCATACTTACTTTCCGCATGACACCATCGTGTCGCTCACAACCGTCCTGGAAAATGGCGGCTCGGTCGAGATGGCAGTGTTCGGACGCGAGGCCATGTTCGGCTTTGTCAGTTCGCGCGTCTCGCGGCAATCATTCGGGCGTTATGTCACGCAATTCTTGGGCAGTGCCTCGCGGATAACAGTCGAGAAACTGACTGAAGCGGCTGGCCAACGCCTGAAGATCCGCCAGATGATTTTGAACTTCACGGAAGCGTTGATGGTACAGACCCTGCAGACGGTCGCCTGCAACGCCGTGCACAGCGTGGAAGCCCGCTGTTGCCGCTGGATCCTGAGCACGCGTGATCGTGTCGATCGCGATGCGCTGCCCCTCACCCATGAGACCCTCGCCGAGATGCTGGGCGTGCAACGCTCCACCGTCAGCAGCGTCACTCGCGCTCTGCAGGTTGCCGGTCTGATCAGTCAGGGCCGAGGTGTCATCACGATTACCGACCGCGCCGGCCTCGAAGAGATGTCATGCGAATGCTACAGGACGATTCGCAGGAGTTTCGAACGGCTTCTCCCCGCCACTTACGATAGAGACTAACGGGCCTTTTGCGGCTTGGCGCCCTCCGGCAAAGCATCAGATCAAATTCGGGCCGCAGATGTGAAAGAAATGCAAAAAGATTTTGCAGCTTTGTCGGATACCCAACAGACGGAGTAACTCTAGGTCATTATCGTCGGAGGTGTTAACGCAAAGTTAATACGAGGCCGCAGATGAATGATATTGAATTTCATAACAATAAAGACCCGGGCAATTTGAAATCCGCCCCAATGTACTCCCCTAACACAAAGCCTTTACTTCAGTCTCTCCTCTCGACCCTGGCCGATATCGACCTCGAATACGAGCAAGCCAAGGACAAGATCAGCAAGAACTCGCCGGATCTAAACTTAAGAATCCGAGTTCTTGAGAAACTGAAGGCGCAACATCAGGAGCGACGCACACCCTATATCCAACAATTGGCCATTCTGCAGGAGAGCATGATACTGCCCAGATAAGCATGGCAAGCCATACGACTAAACAAATACAAGTACAGAGTCAGAATTCATAATTTCTAAACGAAAGCGACTCTTCGGGGCCAAAAGCAAAAGCATCGGGTCATGGGTATGCTCCCACAGATCTGAGCCTGTTTTCCGACTTCCTTGAGGGAATGAGCCAATGACCGAAGAAGAAATTGAGATCGTCGCGGAAGAACTTGCGAAAATCGGTGGCGTTTCCTGGTACCCGGGGCGCGAGAAGGGAACCCTGATGCGGGTGGTCTCCGACCGCTATCGTGATCGGGCCCGTGTCGCCATCGAGGCGCTCGACCGCTACCGGGCCAGCAAAAAGGCCTCCATTGTTCAGGACAACGGCCATCGCGAGCCCTATGCCCCGCACCATCCACCCTATGCAGCTTCCCAGGACGAGATCAGGCCGGGTAGCACAGTGGTTTATCGCCCTCCCGGTGACCGTCGGGCCTATCCCTGCCGCGTCGTCGAGATCGAGGGCAGCCGTGCCTATTTGGCTCCCATCCTGCGGGCCTGCACGGATTGGGTCTCGATCGAACACCTGACTCCCCAGGGTGAGATTCACCAATTCAGCGCGCGGGATAAGAGTTAACGGCACGAACCAGGCGACTTTCGGTGCGAGGGCTCATTCCCGCCGGAAGCCGCCTTCTTGCAAAGCTCGCGCCTCACAGCCGGGCACGGGTGCTACGCGGGGTTGCCAGCAGCAGATTGGTCTCCGAGGCTATCACGCCGGGGATCAGGCGAATACGTCTCAAGATACCATCGAAATCGGACAGATTGGCCGCACCGAGTTCGACGACGAGGTCCCATTTCCCGTTCGTGGTGTGAATGGCGCTGACCTCTGGAAAACCGCCCAAAGCATCGACCACCCGATCCGCGGCGCGTCCCTCCACTTCGATCAGCATGATGCCGCGTACCGGCAGCGAAACCGCATCTGCCCGCAGGATCACCGTATAGCCCACGATATCACCCGAACGCTCCAGGCGCTCCATTCGCGAACGCACCGTGGCGCGGGAGACATCCAGCTCAAGCGCAAGATCGGACACACTGCGCCGGCCATTATGGCGCAAAAGCGTAACGAGGCGCTGGTCGAGATCGTCCATAACTGTCACTTTGGAAAAGAAAGCTCACCAAAGTGGTCAATCATCCTACTCCATTTGTCAAACTACACTGTTCAAATCGCCAAGCGCCTCCCCTAGCTTGGCAAACCTGATCCGGAGATGACGAATGACGCAGAAGCCCTGCCTTCTTTTTGGGGTGCCCGTTCAGGAAGGTGCCGGCCGGCTTGGCTGCGATATGGGCCCCAGCGCCTTTCGCACAGCCGGTCTTGCGACGGAGTTGACCAGCCTGGGCTACACGGTCGAAGACCGCGGCAATATCCTGCCTGCGCCGCTGCGTGAGCTGCGCCATGAAAACGGAGCCATCAAGGCGTTGCCGGAAACGGTTGCCTGGACCGAGGCCATTGCCGAGGCAGCCTACAGGGCGAGCGGCGAAGGCATGCCCATCTTCCTGGGCGGCGACCACAGCCTCTCGGCCGGCTCGATGACGGGTCTTGCCCGCCGCGCGGCGGAGGAAGGCCGCGAGTTCTTCGTGCTGTGGCTCGACTCGCACCCGGATTTCCACACCCTCGAGACGACGACCAGCGGCAACCTGCACGGCGTGCCCATGGCCTATGCCACGGGGCGTGACGGCTTCGACGGCTACTTTCCCAAAGTTCACGCGCCGATCAAGCCTGAGAATGTCTGCATGGTAGGCATCCGCAGTGTCGATCCGGCCGAGCGCAAGGCGCTTGTGACCACGGGCGTAACGATCCATGACATGCGCGCCATCGACGAGAACGGCGTCGCGCCTCTGCTCGATGCGTTTCTCAAGCGCGTCGCGGAGGCCGACGGTATTCTTCACGTGAGCCTCGACGTGGACTTCCTCGATCCAAGCATCGCACCGGGCGTCGGCACGACAGTACCCGGCGGCGCCACCTTCCGTGAAGCGCATCTCATCATGGAGATGCTGCACGACAGCGGCCTCGTGAGAAGCCTCGATCTCGTCGAACTCAACCCCTTCCTGGACGAGCGCGGCCGCACGGCCCTGCTCATGGTCGATCTCGCCTCAAGCCTCATGGGCCGCCGCGTCCTCGACCGCCCTACCCAGAGCTACCGCCACACTCCCAAAGTGACATCATGATTCCGAAACTCAACATCGTCCCCTTCGTCAGTGTCGATCACATGATGAAGCTCGTTCTCACCGTCGGCGTGGAGCGCTTCCTGATCGAACTGGCCGAGTACATCGAAACCGATTTCCGCCGCTGGGAACTGTTCGACAAGACCCCGCGCGTGGCCTCGCACAGCCGCGAGGGCGTGATCGAGCTGATGCCCACCAGCGACGGCGAAGTTTATGGCTTCAAGTACGTGAACGGACATCCGAAGAACATGCGCGAGGGACGCCAGACCGTGACGGCCTTCGGCGTGCTGGCAGATGTGGGAACAGGCTACCCCGTGCTGCTCACGGAGATGACCATCCTCACGGCGCTTCGCACCGCCGCGACCTCGGCTGTAGCAGCCAAGTATCTCGCGCCGAAGAATGCGCGCACCATGGCCATCATCGGCAACGGCGCCCAGGCAGAGTTCCAGGCCATGGCCTTCAAGGCACTTCTCGGCATCGACCGCTTACGGCTCTACGATATCGATCGGGCGGCGAGCACCAAATGCGCGCGCAACCTTGCCGGCATGGGTTTCGACATGACGATCTGCAGCACCATCGAGGAAGCGATGGAGGGTGCCGAGATCGTCACGACCGTCACAGCCGACAAGCAGAACGCCACGATCCTCACCGACAACATGGTCGGCTCGGGCCTGCACATCAACGCGGTCGGCGGCGACTGCCCGGGCAAGACGGAGCTTCACGCCGACATCCTGAAGCGTTCCGATATCTTCGTGGAATATCCGCCGCAGACGCGCATCGAAGGTGAGATCCAGCAGCTCGCGCCCGATCACCCGGTGACGGAGCTATGGCGCGTGATGACAGGCCAAGAGACAGGCCGTGCGAATGAAAGGCAGATCACGCTGTTCGACTCCGTGGGCTTCGCCATCGAGGACTTCTCGGCTCTGCGCTATGTGAAGCGGCAGATCGAGCAGACCGGTCTTTACGAGGAACTCGACCTCGTCGCCGATCCCGACGATCCGCGCGATCTCTTCGGCATGCTGCTTCGCGCAGCAGTCGCAACGCCGACCGCAGCTTGAAGAGAAAGAGCCTGATCATCGATCAGGCCCTTTTCATTTCAGAACCGATCCGCGCGATAAGGCGAGGGATCGCAGAACGGCGCATCACCAACCATCATCTCGGCGAGCAGACGGCCTGAGACGGGCCCGAGCGTCAGCCCGTGATGGGCATGGCCGAAGCAGAACCACAGGCCCTGGTGGCGGGGTGCAGCGCCGATCACGGGCCGCATGTCGGGCAGGCAGGGCCTGCGCCCGAGCCACGGCTTAGGTTCTACCCGCTCGCCCAAGGGGAACAGGTTGCGGGCAAGAGCCTCCGCCAGACCGAGCTGGCGCGCATCCTCCGGCGCATCGAAGCCCGCAAGCTCGATACCTGTGGTGAGCCGGATGCCTTTGGACATCGGCGTCAACACATAACCGCCCTCGAAATCGAGAACCGGCTGGTTGAGCCTGGCCTCTCCTTTCGAGCCGTAATGCATGTGGTAGCCGCGTTTCACGCCAAGCGGAATGCGGTAGCCGAGCGGTTTGAAGATCCGGTCGGACCATGGGCCGAGGGCAACGACCACCCGCCCCGCAGCAAGCGGCCCGTCCTCCGTCGTCACAACCCAGTCACTCCCGCTCTGCGCGAGCGTACGCGCATCGCCGGATGCAAAGCGTCCGCCTTGTTTTGTGAACAACGCGGCATAGCCTTTTGTGAGCGCCTCCGGGTCCGACACCGTCGTCGGATCGCGCCAGTGGATGGCGCCGATAGGCGCATCCAGCAGGTGAGGCTCACGTGCCTTCAACTCTGCAGGGTCAAGCACATCGTAACGAAGCCCGTATTGCTCGACGTCTTTGGCGGCAGCCAGAGCCTTCTTCCTGCCCTCCTTCGTTCTGAACGTCTCGATCCAACCGCTGCGGCGCAGGAGATGCGTCAAGCCTGCCTTGTCGATCAGCTCATCGTGCTCCGTCACGCAACGCTCGATGAGCGGCAGCATCGCATTTGTGGCCTCAAGCAAACGCTCCGGCGAGGAGTGCAGCCAATACTGGAAGAGCCACGTACTCATCTTGGGCAGATGCGCAAGGCGGTAGCGAACCTCCGGCGAGCGATTCAGGCCGTAGCGCAGCAGCACCGGAAGCTGGCGCGGCATGGCGTAGGGGATAACGCTCGCGCGCTCGATGAGCCCGGCATTGCCGTAGCTCGTTTCCTCTCCTGGCGCGCGGCGATCGATGAGGCAGACGGAGCATCCGCGCGATTGCAAGTGAAGCGCGGCAGAGACCCCGACGATTCCTGCGCCGAGCACGATGACGTCATAACGCATGATAAGCGATCTCGACTTAAGCGTTGGGGTTGAGAACGGATTTCGTCATGCGCCTCAGCCAGGTTGCTTGCACAGGCTGCAACTCCCCTGCCCTCAGATGCCGCGTCAGCCGTCTTTCGAGCACGCCCCAGAGCCGCCTGATGCACTCGACGATCAGGAGGTAGAGCACGGCCGCCCACAGATAGAGTTCGAAATTGTACGAACGCGAGAAGGCGAGCTTCGTCACGCCCATGAGATCGTAGATCGTGACGAGAGAAGCGATGGCGCTGGCCTTGACCATGAGGATCAGCTCGTTCCCGAGCGGACGTAAAGCCACGATCATGGCTTGCGGGAAAATGACCTTCACAAAGGTGAGGACCTTATGCATCCCAAGGGCTGCGGCCGCCTCCCGCTGACCTCTCGGCACGGCCTGAATGCCGCCGCGGAAAATTTCCGCCTGATAGGCGGCCGTGTTCAGGGTGAAGGCGAGGAGCGCGCAGTACCAAGCCTCACGGAAGAACCACCAGAGACCGAGATCCGTCCAGAAGGTGCGCAGTGATCCAAGGCCGTAATAGAGCAGGAACAGTTGCGCGAGCAGCGGCGAACCGCGGAAGAAATAGATGTAAGCACGCGCGAACCAGTGCAGGGCACGGTTATCGGACAAACGCGCGAGCCCCAGCAGGAGCCCGAGGGTGCCGCCGAGCGTGAACGAGATCGCCACCAGCTGCGCCGTGACGCCGACGCCTTCAAGGAAGCGCCAGCCGTAGCGGTCGAGGAGATCGAGGTCGATGATAAGACCCAGAAGATCGCGAAACATTCTTCTAGCCCCTCACATGGCCGCGATTGGCGCGACGCTCCAGGAACGTGAAGGCAAGTCCCGACCCCGCCGATAGAAAAAGGTAGATGAAGCAGGCCGCGAGATAGAACACCATCGGCTGCTTCGTTGCGCCCACAGCAAGGTTCGTCTGGCGCATGATGTCGACAAGCGAGATCGTCGAGATCAGCGACGTGTCCTTCAGCAGGGTCAGCCAGTTGTTGGAGAGTCCCGGCAGGGCCGCGCGCATGAGCTGCGGGAAGACGACAAGGCGGAAGGAGAGCCATTTGGAGAGGCCCAGCGCGCTTGCGGCTTCGTACTGCCCTCTCTGAATCGTGTTGAGTGCACCCACCCAGACCTCGCTGGAAAAGGCCGCCAGAACGAGGCCGAAAGCAATCACGCCGGCGAGAAAAGCATTGATCTGAACCTGGCCCTCATAGCCCATCGCCGCCATCACGCGCTGGATGAGGATCTGCCCGCCGTAATAGACGATGAGAAGGGTCAGCAATTCCGGCAGCCCACGGAAGATCGTAGCAAAGACCGTGGCAACGGCCCGCACGCGGGGGCTGCGGGAGCGCGCCATCAGCGCGACGGCAAGGCCGAGAAAAATGCCGACGGGGAGCGTAGTGAGCGCAAGAGTCACCGTCACGAGCGTTCCCGCCGCGAGCGCGCTGCCCCAACCGCCTTCGGAAAAGGAAAGGAGAGAAAACATATCCTGCAATGGACTGACCTTTAAGCAGGGTTCGCGGAAGGCGTCAGCACGGTCGTGCTGGCGCCTTTCGATGTCATATCAATGGTTCGAACGTTTTAGTAGATGTCGAACTCGAAGTACTTGGCTTGAATCTTCTTGTAGGTGCCGTCGGCGACGATGTCCTTGATCGCCTTGTTGAGCTTTTCCTTCAGATCCTTGTCTTCCTTGCGGATTGCAATGCCAGCTTCGGAGGTCGTTCCCTCGATATCGCCGAGCAGCTTGCAGCAATCCTTGCCGGCGTTCTTCAGCCATTCGACGAGCACGAACTTGTCGGCTACGGAAGCGTCCAGACGGCCGTTCGCAAGGTCGGCATTCGCCTCGTCCTGCGTCGGATACAGTTTAGCCGAAGCGCCGGCCTTGCCGTAGACGTCCTCGGCATAGATCGCCTGGGTGGTGGAGGACTGGGCGCCGACGGTCTTGCCTTTCATGGAAGCAGCCGTCGTATCCTTGATCGGCGAGTCCTTCGGCACGGCGACGGAGAGCGGCGTGCGGTAATAACGATCGGTGAAATCGATCTGCTTCTTGCGCTCTTCCGTGATCGTCATCGATGCGACGATGGCGTCATACTTTTTGGCGAGCAGCGCGGGAATGATGCCGTCCCAATCCTGGGCAACGATGGTGCACTTCACCTGCATCTTCTCGCAGAGAGCATTGGCGATATCGATATCGAACCCCTGCAGCTTGTTGTTGGAATCCATGAAGTTGAAGGGCGGATAAGCGCCTTCCGAAGCGATCACGATTTCCTTCTTCTCCTGAGCCGACGCTAGGGACGTCATGCTCAGAATGCAGATTCCTGCTGCGAGAAGCGTCTTGTACATTCTTGTACCCTCTGTTGTTTCGACCTGACCGGTCCTCTCCACGCCTGCCCCTACGGATGCTCCGTATAGCCGACGAATTCGTGATAAAGCGCGGCCGTGGCATTCAGCCGCTCCTCGACTTTCGGGCCGAGCTCGTTGAATACCGCGTTCAGCAAAAGATGCACCAAGGAGAGCATCGGCGCCGTCGATTCCCAGAACAGGTTCAGGTCCGTGGGAATGCGGAACACCTCGCTGGTGCAATCGTCCGCCCAGTCGCAATAGGTGTCGGTCACCAGGGTTACCGGGATGCCACGCTCGTGCGCCTTGCGTGCCAGCAGCCTGGCCTGCCGTGAGTAGCGGCGCGCCTCGAACATCACGAGAGCGGCCCCGCTGTCGCTGCCGAGGATCGCCTCGCCGAAATGGCCGGAAGCTCCGTCAAGCAACTGGACACCATCGCGCAGGTATTGAAGGTTGTGGGCAAGGGAGGCCGCGAGTCCCCTCTCCGTCTGGAAGCCGGCGACATAGATTCGAGGGGCTGTCGCCAAACGCCGGCTTACTGCCTGAAAGGCCGCCGACTGAGCATATTCGTAAACCCGGACGAGAGCGCCGACCTCGAGCTCGAAGCTTCTGGTGAGCTCCCCCAGGTCCTGCCGACTGCGCTTCTGAAACTCTTTCAGTCGATCCCCGATGAGCCAGGGGCTTCCTCCCAGATCCGTCCGCAGATGATCCTTAAGATCCTTCAGGTGCCGATAGCCGATGGAGCGGCAGAAACGCCCCACGGTCAGCTCGCTGACTCCGATCTTGTGGGCGATGGAGGCCGAGGTCTCAAAAGGAAGATCGTTCAGGTTCGCAAGCATGTAGCTCGCCACCGCTCTGCCGGACGCGGTCGCCGTATTCAGGCTCTCTTCCAGGCGCTGCTTCACGTGCCGGCTCACGAAATCCCTCCGCGCGGCCATTAAGACAGCTCTCTGACATAAAAGCAATCTCTGCTATTTTTCTGCCCAAGAACTACAAACAAAAACCTTAGATGCCTGACAATCGACCTGAATTCGAATGATATGACATTTAGATAAACTGTATTCGCTTAACTTGAGCATTCCTGCCGACAAATTAAGTCTCAAACAAATGCCTGCGGTATGTAAAACCTGCGGAATAATTCCTTACTCTATTGTCTATTCCCTTACGTTTCGCCTATAGATTTAATTCAATTAAGGTTGCGTGGCGCTACTCGATGAAACGTCTGTTCTCAGAAGTATTTCTGAACATAGTTGCAGGCGTTATCGCATTGAGCATCCTTGCAATTTCAGCCTACACCTTGTGGATCGACCGCCTGGATACATGGCAAGGGGCGGAACGGTCGTCCCGCAACGTGCTGACCGCCATCGCGCAAGACCTGACCAGTGACCTCGAGCTGCTGGATCTGTCGTTGAAAGGCGTCATGGAGGCGCGGCGCATCGTCGGCTTCGAGAACCTTGCTCCCGACATCCAGTACCGGCTGCTGTTCGATCGCGCAGCCTCGGTGACCTTCATGGGATCCCTCCTGGTTGTGAATGAGTCGGGCGGTCTTATGGCGGATGCAGGTCCGGTCATTGCATCCCGCGATCTGAACGTTGCCGATCGCGACTATTTCAAGATTCACAAAGAGAACAATCACATCGGCCTGTACGTCAGCCGCCCCTTCAAGAGCAAAATCCGAAAGGATGATTTCAGCATCGGCATCAGTCGCCGCCTCTCTCGTCCCAATGGCAGCTTCGAAGGCGTGGTGATGGGGTCGATGCCCCTGTCCGACATCAATCAGTTGTTCAAAGACCTGAGCCTTGGCCAGGAGGGGGCGATCAACCTCTTTCGCAGTGACGGCATCCTGCTGACCCGGCACCCCTTTGACGCAGCCCAAGTCAATCAGGATTTTGGCAGTTCCCCGCATGTGCAGCGCCTCTTGCAGGGAAGATCTGGAACCTTCGAGTCCATCTCCCCCATCGATGGAGTGCGCCGCATCATCTCTTTCGAGCGGCTGGACAGGTATCCTCTCGTTCTCACGGTCGCCTTATCCGTGGACGAGATCTTTGCGACCTGGAGACGGAAAGCCCTCGTACTGGGCGTTCTCACGGCTGCGCTCTGCTCTGCTGTCGTGGGACTGACATTTCTCTTCCAGAGCGAGTTGCGACGCCGCACGAGGGCCGAGACCAAGCTCAGAAGAATCGCCAGAACAGACGATCTATCAGGGTTGCCGAACCGCCGCGGCTTTCGGGAGACGTTCGAGCGCGAGTGGCGTCAGGCGATCCGCTCGGGCTCATCGCTCTCGCTGCTGTATGTCGATGTCGACTGGTTCAAGAGTTTCAACGACCAGTATGGTCATGGAAGGGGCGATGAAGTGCTCCGCACGATTGCCGGCACGCTCGATGCCAGCATTCGCCGTCCGCGGGACGTCGCTGCCCGTTACGGCGGTGAAGAATTCGCCGTCGTCCTTCCCGACACTGATTTAGCGGGCGCTCTGATCATTGCCGAGAGCATCCGCAAGGCCATCCTGGCACTGGGCATTATTCATGAGGGCAGCCCCTACCAGTTCGTGACGGTCAGCATCGGGGCCGCATCGGCCAGACCGGCTCGCGGAAGCAATGGCTCATATCTCCAGGAGGCATCAGATAGAGCTCTCTACGATGCCAAGGCGGCAGGCCGAAACTGCATTCGCCCGCCCGCTGCAGATGAGATCGGCTCGCCCAGGCGGCATCTCCAAGATATGATTTCCTGAGACTGACCCTGCCCTGGGATGCAATTCCAGCCAGAAGCCCTCTCACATCCTGCCGATGGAAAGAACGAACAGATAGCCGTCAAGCAGCACGCAGAGTAACGGATTCACGACACCCCCGCTGGTCGTCCAATTCGCATTGTTCCAGAGCACCTCTCAGCCGGCGGTGAAATCGCAAGTGAGCCTCCGTGAGAAGGCGCTGTTTCCTGGCAGGTGGCAGAGAGCCCACGTGACTGTCGCGCACGAACCTCTCAGCGGCGGCATAAAGATCGTCAGCGGCGACCTCAAGTCCCGGATTGCGCTCGAGCATGCTGATCGTGTCGACGAGAAGCGCCGTCAGATCACGCAGGTGAATTGCTCCACCCCCTCTTTCGATACCGGCCAGAACACGCTCGATCGTGCTGAGTTTATCGTTCATTTCTGCGGCAGAGATTATGGATGTCATAGGCGCTCGTCAGTGGAAGGACCAAGCCATGGACCGATCATCGGCTCCATGTTGAGAATGTTCCAGCATGGTTAACCGCGCGTTAACACGACGGCACTGGGATCTCCGCATGGGAAACAATCGCGTTCGAGAGTTGTCACGTTCTGCTCGTGCGTCCACGGACATTTACGATTAAAGCCGAGATGGTTCGTGGCACCGTCGGTGGATCAGACAAAACATTAGCTAATGGGATGGATCGATCGTGCTTACCGCCCGCTTCGCGGGAGGGGGGCCCCAGCATGAGGATCCAATCCGCCTGGATGAACTCATTGCCGTCATTCCGTGCCAGAAGCTCTCACCGTCGCAAATCGCGGCTCGTCCGGGGGGCCGCACACGGTGGCACCGGGAGTTCAGGCGCGAGCCAGTTCGTCCCTGCATCCGCGCCGGTTCTTATTCGTCATCTCGCAGATGGTCCTGGAGAGTCCGGAGCCGTGGTCTAGAGGTCGCCGCTATGCGGCGGGTCTTGCCCAACAAAAGTACAATTTGCAGGTACGCTACTCGCCCTAGAACTCTTCTATGCCAAACAAGAAGAAAAGGTAAGTAGATGAAACTGTCAGTTGGCGACAAGGTGCGTGCGTATTTTTATCCACCCAAGACGACACACAGTTTCGTTGAAGGTATCATCGACCGCAACGAGATTAATACTTTCAGAGGTCTCGGTTTTTCGCTCCAGGTGACGCGAGAAGTCGTTCTAGGGCACGAGCTCACAACTCCTCGGAGCCTGCCTTACATCATCGCCTACGAGAAGGAAGATGACTTCGAGGGCCGGATCGAAGTTTTGCAGCCCGCCGGCCAGCTCCCCTCAGAGCCGGTAATCGAGGTTGTGTCCGGAGTTGAAGCAAATCATGCGACCAAGGCACAGCCCGACGAAATCCCCGAGGAACTTAGCCCGCTTCTTGAGACGCGGGTTGAGGCGGAAATCCAATCAGAGCCCCAGAAGCGGGGCTGGAGGCGGCTGTTCAACCGGGCGGCCTGACGAACGGCGATCCGCCTGAAGCGACTTGAAGCCGGGAAGTTCATTTCATTGAGAAGATGCCGATCATCCGCAAGGGGGCAAAGAGCCAAGAAAAGCAGGGCCAATGAAGGTCCGCTAGCCAGCCGAATTTGGAATTCTGGATAAGGTCCGCCTCGTCCCAGAACAAGATGTTTGATCAAGGATTGGGGGATCGGAACCGCGCCCGACAGGCGTCGTTCCAATGCTGCGGAGATCCGGGAGACAAACAATGGGCAAAGGAAGCAAGAAGCACCGAAGCAGCACGAAGAGGAACAAGCTTCGCGAGAAAGCCAAGAGGCTGATCAGCGAAGGGAGGAAGCTGACAGGAAGGCTTCTGAGATACGACCATCGCGGTAAGACAGGTTGATCGACAAAGGGGAGCAGTGCCCAAGGTCGCGTTTTCCGTTGCTAGGCCTGTGTCGGGACCTCAACCGCTTGCCAAACTGCAGCGTTGACAAGGCATGCAATTCATCTGCGACGCCCCTGAGCAAACAAGCTGGTTCCGGATCGAGACGGAGGGCGAAGCCATCCTTGAGTCGCAGATCATGGGCCATGCGGTTGAGAAGCATTTTCGCCAAGCCTGGGATGCGGCAACAGCAACCTACCGCTCAACCGCCAGCCACTTCATTGAGCAGAACATTGGTCTCAAGGCTTACGTGCAGCGGACCATGCCCGTGTTTCTGACCTTGCGCGATGCGGAGGGCAATGGCTTGGCAACAGCCATGCTTCCGCCCGGCGGACGCAATGACCCATCCTTCAAGATCATTATTGTTGGACCTGAGAATCGGGATCCCTACCCGGATCATGGGGAGGCTATTCGCAAGCTCGGAGAGCACTTTGGTCTCATCCTCGATCGTAACCGGTGCTATCCCTATCGATGACCAGGTCCTCCTGGAAATGAACTACGTGCTCCATCGCGGAATGCCACTGCGGGTCAGGCTCTGAAGATCCCCTGCCCTTCAGGAGCGCCTCCTGTTCTATCCCTAAGCAGAGATCCAAGAAGTGCCATAGCAGACCTTTATGATTGTCCAGCATCCGTTCTCTTAAGCAACTCCTCCGATCGGTATCACGCTGGCTAGCTGGACATTAGTGCATCGTGCGGACCCAGCGGGCCGCGCTAGCGAAAAGTGGACCCGGTTTTCCGCGCAAACGATGCGCTACTCCAGAGAGGAAGCATCGGATCAAATCCCAAAAGTGGATTCCACTTTTTTCGTCCGAGGCTCTCGGTAGAGGACTCATTTGCTCCACTCGGATGTGACGGCGATCAGCGCAAGGTCCGCGAGATAGTTGCGGGCCAACCGGTCGAAGCGGGTTGCAATCCGCCGCCAGTTCTTCAAGCGGCAGAACAGTCGTTCGATCAGGTTGCGGCGGCGATAGGCGGTGCGATCGAGCGGATACGGTACAGCGCAGTTGGCCGAAGAGGGAATGACCGCCTTGATCCGGCGCTACGGCCGTGATCGAGGGACCAAGCGTCTTCCCGGCAATGAGCGTCACTCCGACAACAGTCATGAAAGGCAGCACGGAAAGGAATGTCCCACGCGCGCTTCTTTGGAACAACCCGTATGGTTGCGGCGGAAAACCTCCGTGCAAGCGGTATAGCGAGAGCATATGCCGCCATGTTCAACGCAAGCACACCACCAAGAGACCACTGCCTTCTGAGAATGATCCCTATCGCGATGGCCTAGCCCCCCAAGGCAGAGCCGACACTCGCCAAGACCCCCAACCGTTGGGCGCCAGCAGCACAAACAACCATGTAGAAGACCGTCTCCGTCCTTGCCTACGATGGACATGATCATGCCAATCAGAAGCAGAGTCTCAGGAAGCCAGCTCCCCTCATCATGGCTTTAACGATGTCACAGGGCAGGAGTCAAAGATGCATCTGCTCACGCCACTTCCTGGAAACAGATCTCTCGATCTGCCTTGGAGCAACCCGACCAGAGGCCCTGATGAGGAAAACTGAAGCCGGCAATTTCGCTCAGGAGCAGAACCGGCTTTCCGTGAGCGATCTAGGTAAGCTGTCCCCGCGCCTCGACCGGAATCTCGCCGACGATTTCGCCCCCGCGGACGGCGACCAAGCGGTCCACCATATTGACCACCACGCACACGTGGTTCGGGACAACCCGGATGATATCGCCCACCTTCGGGCGGTCGTTGCAGCGTGACAGATCGAGGAACCCGTGCTCCTCCGCAAACCGGGCGATCTGCGCTTCCGGATGCTCCAGAATGAGCCCGTGCCCCTCGAGCCCACCCGTGTCGCTGGTGAGCGTCTTCGAGCCGGAATCGAGAATGCCGCGCTCGGGCCCTGCCCGGCTCACCACCGTGGCGTAGACGGTCAGCGCACAATCCTCCAACCGCGCCATGCCGGCCGCCAGCATCATGCGGTCGTTGAACACATAGGTGCCCGCCCGGTGCTCCGTCACACCTTTGATCTTGCCGAGATCGACGAGGTTGGGCGTACCACCGGATGACACAATCCGCGGTTCGAGGCCGAATTCCCGCACGCCCGCCGTGGCGGCATCGAGAAAAGCCTGCGTCTCGGAGATCGCGCTTTCCGGCGGATAGAGCATGAAGCCGGCGAAGGAGAGACCCGGGCGGGAGGCGATGTCACGGGCAAGGGCCACCGCCTCGGCGACCGTCTCAACGCCCGCGCGCTTGCGGCCAGTATCGCACTCGACCACCACGTCCAGGTTGCGACCGGCAATGGCGGCGGCCTGAGGTAGACCCGCGACGACGGTCGGGTTGTCGGCTGCAACCGTGACCTTGGTGCGCGACAGCAAGCGGCCGAGGCGACCAAGTTTATGTTCGCCGAGGATGTTGTACGAGATCAGGATATCGTCCAGACCGGCCGCGGCCATGACCTCAGCCTCACCGAGCTTCTGGCAGGTGATGCCGCGCGCGCCAGCGTCGCGCTGCATGGCGGCGATGAGCGGGCTCTTGTGCGTCTTGACATGCGGCCGATTGGCGACGCCCACCGCATCGCACAGGGCCTGTACCCGTGCGATGTTGCGCTCGACCACGTCCAAGTCGACCACCACCGCGGGCGTCCCGAAGCGGCGCGCGATCTCCTCTTTGAGGTTTTGGACTCTCATGACGCCCCCATCAATCCCTGACCTGAAAAATGACTTCGATCTCGACCGTCATCCGGTTGGGCAGAGACCCCATTCCGACGGCCGAGCGGGCATGCCGTCCGACGTCGCCCAATACGTCGACGAGAAGATCGGAGCAACCGTTGATGACCTTGGGATGATCAGAGAAGTCCGGCTCGGCGTTGACCATGCCGAGCAGCTTCACCACCGCCTCAATGCGGCTGAGCTCGCCCAAAGCCGATTTCGCGACCGCCAGCAGATTGAGTCCGGTCAGGCGGGCATCCTCATAGCCTTGCTCGATGGTCGCATCGCGCCCGAGACGGCCCGGCCGGTAGGTACCGTCGGCTCGCTTGGGACCCTGGCCAGAGAGATAAAGGAGATTTCCGGCAAAGCGGTAAGGCACATAGTTGGCCACCGGCACAGGGGCGTCGGGTAGGACAAGACCAAGGGAGGCGAGTTTCTCTTCAGGTGTCATCAATGAATCTTTCTCAATTTAGCAGTTATATATCCAGCGCATCAGGTCCGGGCACTGCGCAGGAATTCCGCCAAGCGGGGGCTCTTGGGATTACCGAATATCTCCGAAGGCGGACCTTGCTCGGCGATCTGCCCTTGCTCCATGAACACGACACGATGCGAGACATCCCGCGCAAAGCGCATCTCGTGCGTGACGATCAGGAGCGTTGCCCCCTCCTCCGCTAAGCTCTTGACCGTCAGGAGGACTTCCTGAACCAGCTCTGGGTCGAGCGCCGAGGTGATTTCATCGAGCAGCACCAGCTTCGGGTTCATCGCCAGCGCTCGGGCGATGGCGACACGCTGCTGTTGCCCCCCAGATAATTGACTGGGATAGTGGTCGACACGTTGGGAAAGACCAACGCGACCGAGCCACTTCTCGGCGATGGCGCGTGCCTCGTCCTTGGAGAAGCCGCGGACCTTTCTCAGGCCGAGCATGACATTTCCGGCAGCGGTCAAATGTGGAAAAAGGTTGAAGCTCTGGAAAACCATGCCGGTCATGGACCGCTGGCGCGACAACTCCCGGTCCGACAGGCGGCGGCGGCTGCCATCGATGCGATAACCGATCGACTCGCCATCGAGCAGGATTTGACCATCGTCAAACTCCTCCAGCAGGTTCACGCACCGCAGGAGCGTCGTCTTGCCGGATCCGCTCGACCCGATGATCGAGACGACGTCCCGCTCGTTGACGTCGAGGTCGACGCCCTTGAGGACCTCGACATTATGAAAGCGCTTGCGCAACGCCTTGATCTGCAGAAGAGGACGCACATGAAGCTCCATTAACGAACGGCGACACGCCGCTCCAGTGCCTTGCCGGCCTGCTCAATGCCGAGATTGACCAGGAGGTAAAGGAGACCTGCGAAGAGATAGAAGTCGAGCGTCATGAAGTTTCGCCCGACGATCTCCTGCGTTTTAAGCAGCAGCTCGCCGACGCCGATGACAGACAGGAGTGTCGAGGCCTTCACGAGCTCGGCACCGGTATTGATCCACGTCGGCAGGATCGAGCGGAGCGCCTGAGGCAAGAGCACGTAGGCCAGGATCTGCGGAAATGTCAGGCCGATGCTGCGCGCCGCTTCCGTCTGGCCGATCGGGACCGACTGCAAGGCACCGCGGACGATCTCGCCGATATGCGACCCGCAGAACAAGGTCAGCGCCAGGAGACCGGCCTGGAAAGCGCTGAGCTGGAGGCCGATGACGGACGGAATATAGAATGACGCGAGGATGAGCACGAGCACCGGCGTGCCCCTCATTACGTCCACATAGGCTCGGCACAGGAGCCGAAGGACCAGTGGCCCGTAGACGAGAAGAATGCCGATCGCCAAGCCCAGGACCGTTCCGAGCAAAATCGAAACCATTGATGTCTCGATGGTGCGGATAAAGCCCTCGAGCAGAGCGTCCCGGGCCATCCACAATTCCCTGAGGAATATCTCCATGTCGCTCTCCTGCTAGCCTAGAATTTTGGGAAGCGACGCTCGAGGCTGCGCAGGCCCGCGGCGATGATGAGGCAAGTGGCGACGTAGAGGCCGCTCGCCACGATCCACGTCTCGACGACCCGGAAGCTCTCGACATTGATCTTGCGCGCCTGAAACGTCAGCTCCGGGATCGCGATGGCCGCCGCGATGGACGTATCCTTGAACAGCGAGATGAAGGTGCTGCCGAGCGCAGGCAGCGCATTGCGCAGCATGATTGGCATTATAACGTAGATGCTCGTCTGGAACCGCGTCAGGCCAATTGCGCGACCAGCCTCGACGACGCCCCTCGGAACTGATACGAGCCCGGCGCGGAACACTTCGGTCAGATAGGCTCCCGCGTAGATTGCGAGCGATGCGACGAAGCTCTGAACCTTGTCGAGCCTGATTCCGTACTCGGGAAGTGCGAAATAGGCTAAGAGCACGATGACAAGGATCGGCAGGTTGCGGATCACGGTCACGTAGGCACCGGCGATCCTCCTCCCGGTCTTCGATGGACCAACGCTCGCGAACCCGCCGATAAAGCCGATGACGGTGCCGATCGATACCGCTGCTAGCGCGAGGCCCAAACCGAAGGCGAGCCCCGACAAGAGCTTGTCGAGGTTCGCCCAGATGACAGCGAAATTGAGCGTATAGCCCATGGGGGTAACGTCTGCGCTCTTAACGCAGTTCGCTCGGGAAGCCGATCTTTGGCTCAGGAGGGGCCTCGCCGAACCACCGCTGGAACGCAGCCTTGTAGTCTGCGAACTCGACGCCCGTCATCGCTTCGCGCAGCGCGATGTTGACGAAGTTAAGCCAATCCGGATCGCCCTGCCTGACCGCGCAGGAATAGGTCTGCGGATTCCAGCCGTAGCCGGCGTCCTGATAGCGGCCCTCGTTCTGCTTCATGAACCAACGCAGGGAGGACATGTCGGTCGCCGCCGCGTCGGCGCGCCGCGAGTTGAGCGCCTGATAGATCAGATCGACACTGTCGTACTGATCGACCTTCGCATCCGGCAGAGCCTGGTGAACCATCTCCTCAGCGTAGACGTTCTGCAGTACCGCAACCGTGACCTTGTTTCCGGCGGCCTTCAGCGCATCGTAACTCGCATAGGAGCCGCCCTTCAGAAGCAGGAGGCCGACGCCCTCCCGATAGTAGGGAAGCGTGAAGGCGACCTGCTGGGCGCGGGCGGCTGTCACGGTCATAAACTGGCAAGTGATGTCGACCTTGCCCGTTGTTATGTTGGGAATCCGCGCGTCCGATGCCTGCGTCACGAACTCGACCTTGTTCGGGTCGTTGAACAGCCCCTTGGCGACGATCTTGGCGATGTCAACGTCGAAGCCAGCCAGTTGCCCCTTCTCATCGCGGAAGTGCCACGGCGGGTTCGTGCTTCCAGTCCCGACGATCAGCTTTCCGCGCTGAAGCACTTCCTGAAGCTTGCTCTGGGCCTGTGCCTGTGCCGCGCCCATGATGCCCGCGGTGATCGCGAGGGCACTCAGCCCTACCAGTAGTCCTCTAACAGTCTTCGACATGCCGTTCCCCTTTTATAGAGTCCGATATATCAGACAACAGTCTTGTATTTCGGACAACGCGAGGCTAGACCCGTTGGTGTTTCGCCGCAAGAGCTCAATGGTGATCGTGAAGGTTCTGGAATGGATGATTTGACCCGCCGCTCTTCCAAAGATGCACCTCAGCCGCCGGCCTCCCCGTCCGGCGAGCGGCAGCGCGGCATCGACAGGGTCATCAGCCTGCTTGAGGCGCTTCTGCGACAGCGGGCACCGACGCGCATCGGCGACATTGCGCGCCTCATCAACGCCCCCCGCTCGACCACCTACGAGATCGTTAACCGGCTCATCGAGGCCGACATCCTGGAGAATGTCGGCACAGAAGGTCACGTCTATTTCGGAAAAACCTCGCATCTGTTCGGCCGCGCCTATGCGGATGCGAATCCATTCTATCGAAGATGTAGAGAGGCGCTGGATCGCCTTGTGGCGGAGACCGGAGCAACGGCGCAACTCTGCGCCTTGCGAGGACGCAAGTACGTCGTTATCGACTCGCGGGACGGAACGGGGCTGTTCCGCATCACAACGGATGTCGGGGTCGAAGTTCCGATCCCGTGGACCGCATCTGGTAGGCTCCTTCTCGATCACATGAGCGCTGAGGCTATCGAGGGCTTCGTGCCGCCCGAGGACTTTCGGCTCCCTGATGGCCGCCTCCTCGATCTCGACAGCTTCCTGCAGGAAGTCGCCAAGGCACGCTGCGATGGTTACTGCGTGACAGCTGGATTGGCGGACCGCTTTACCTGTTGCCTCGCCGCTCCCATTCGCAATCACTCAGGCGTTGTGGTTGCAACCGTATGCTTCACCGTCCCAGTGGATACGGCGCCCGATACGCGCAAAGCGCTGCTCACGCGGCTCCTGGCAAGCGCCCAGGAGCTTTCAGAAAGCACCGCATAAGAAATCCCAAGCCTTCCTCAAGCGGAAGGGCAGCTTTGGGTCGAGGCCTCCACGAGTGAACACGGGCACCTTGAAGGAGGAGTGGTCCGATACGGGCTTCGCACCAAAGGTGAACAACGGTTGCCGCTAAGGCTAAAAATTCAAGTCCGCTCGGGAATAATGCACCAGCCTGAAGCGTCTAGAATGGTAGTTCCGCGCTGCAATTCCTGAACAGCCGCTTGGAGTTCACCCAATGTCTCGACCTGTCTCCAAGAGATCCAGTGATCCGTTTGAAGGTCTGCAGTTGCCTATGGGCGCCTGGAAGGCGCTTGAGGACGCCAACATCACGAGCCTTCAGCAACTTAAAGCCATGGCTCCCTTCATCGAACAGGTACCGTCCATTGGGCCGGATATCGCTCGCGCGATCAATGATAGCCTCGACCGGTTGGCTGTTAAGAGAACCGTCCGGGTCAGGTTCGTATGCCCCAAGCGTTCCCGTCGCCAGAACTGACACGCCAGCGTTTTTAGCGCGAGTGGAACGGTCCTGTCTTGGAATCGGCCATGCTGAAGGTGTGGCATGTTCGGTGCTCTGAGCCCCTGGTGGCTCAATCATCTGGGGCGTTGCTAGCTGCCTGATAACCTGGATGACGGCCTCAGGCAGGTCGGGATTAGCGAGATAAACCGCCTCTTCGGGAAGATTATCCGGGCCAAGCCGTTCTCGTTCCTACGTAATCGTAGACCACATA
>NZ_JBQWEL010000031.1:0-45198 GCF_052658925.1 Microvirga medicaginis
TGCCCGGCACCACGCTCGTGATCGAAGGCCCGCCCGTGGGTGCCGCGAAGGTGAGCACCGTCACGCGCCAGTCGTCGTGATTGTAGCGCGCGATTTCCCGCGGGGCATAGAGTTCGTGCGTGATGGTCAGAACGTCGTTCGACTGCTCGATGACCAGCCCCTGCAGCGCGCTTGCCGAATAGGGCAGCGCAAGCTCGAAGGGATTGCCCGCATTGGCGCCGGAGGTGTAGGCCACCAGCGCGCCGTTGCGGTAGACCCGCATGTACAGATGCCCGAATTCGAGGATGTAGGAATCGTTGCTCGACGCCTGGAACGGGACCAGCCGCGGGCGCTGCGCCTCGTTGCCGACCGTGCCGACATAGGCCAGACCCGGCCGGTTCGAGACGCCGCCATGCGGATGGATCAGCCAGTTTTTCAGCGTCTTCACGCCCGTGCGGTATTTGGCGAGATCGACGCGCGCATGCAGCGAGGGCGCGAGCTCGCCCGCCGTAAACGAGGCCTGAGAGTTTTTCACGAGGCTCATGCGCTACCCTCTCGCCTGGACCCAGTCGGGCGCGACATCGGCGGTAAGCGCCGCACGGCCCTGATTGCCGACGCTCACGGCCGCCTGCTCGATCGTCTTCTCGAACAGCTTTTCCGCCTTGTCGCGCTTGCTTTCGCTCTTGGTCAGCGGCATGGCGAGATACTGCGCGAGCTTCGCCGCGACGGCCGCCACGAACAGCGGCGAGAAGGACGGCACTGAGGTTTCGCGGCGGGTGTAGACGACCACGCCGCCGGACTTGTCGGTGTGGATGAGCCGCAGGGAATCCCCGTTATCCGTCGTCACGACCGAGATCGTGAATTCCGGCGAGACCTCGCTTTTCAGGTCGCGCGCGATACCGCGCACCGCAATCGCATCGGACGGCACCGCATAGGCATAAGAATAGCCCGGCACGATGTCGACGCCATCGGGAGACACGCCGCGCGCATAGGTGCGGGCGAACGGCCAGTCGAAGGCCTCGAGAGATTCGTCGAGCGCCTGCGCATAGAAGCGGTTGCACTCGGTCGCTTCCGTCGAGCGTTCCGTCATCGACTGGATGCGCTTGTCGCCTATGATCCCCAGCGCCAGGTTGCAGATATCGACATCGACGGACGCCATGATGACCCCTTGATATGAGAACGGGGAGCGCGAGGCCCCCCGTTGCTTCGCGCCTACGCGAGACTTGAAACGGCGCTTATTTCAGAACTTCCATGTGCGGGCCCTTGGGGCCCGAATAGTCCTCGATCACCGCGCCCGCGTCATAGAGCACGTCACCGATATAGGCCTTTTCCGTGAGGCGGATCTTGGCGCCCTTGAGCTGCTCGTGCTTCGCGGGCTCCACCTTCACCATGGCGGGAGGAGCGGGAGCGAAGATCGGAGCAGGCTCAGGCGCACCCTTGGCCGTGTTGTCCACGGTCGAGTTGCCCGAGATCCCCGCATCGGCCGGCAGCACGTCGCCGCCGTCATAGGTCTGCGGGTTGGAGGGACGCGGCGTCGGATCGTCCGCAACGGAGGCGCGCACGTCGCCCTCGTTCACGTCGTCGCGCGTGGTGTCTTGTGGTTTACGTGCCATTTATCGGCTCCTTGTGACTGTCCCCTTGTGCAAAGGCGGCCTGTTAGCCGCCGATCTGCTGGGCGGCAGCGCCGCGAGCCGAGATAGTGCCGGCCGTGAACGGGCCCGTGGCGACGACATAATTGATGTCGACATACCGCTTGGTGTTCACCGGCAGCGTCGGGTAATAGGCCACGTCCTTGCCGGCCGCGAGATCGGCCACGGCGATGTCCTGCGACTGCTCGATGACGGTCGCGCCGCTCATGTCCGCGGAATCCGAGGTGCGGATCTGGATCGTGAGCGTTGCGGCACCCGCAGCGGCGAACGTGGTGCCGACCGTGAACTCGATCGGCAGATGGCCGGAGCCAGACATGCCGCGGCCGTTCTTGGGCCCGAGATCGACGACATTGGTGGACGGCGCAGTGACGGTGATCGCCTGCGCGTTCGAGAATTCAAGCTGCTTATCAAGGATCATTTCAAAACCTCACCGATCCAGGAGAACGGGAGAGGCCGGCGAACCGGCCCCGCTGTTATCAGACGACGCGCGCCTCAGTGTTGAGGAGCGTATCGGCCAGACGGAGAGGAATGCCGTTGATGGCAGTCACCGGCTTGCCGTAGATCGTTTCCGTCGTGATGTTGTTGGCGATCTTCTCCTGCTGGGCGCGACGGAGCAGAGCGCGAACGGTGCGGTTGCCGTACCAGGCCGCGCGCGGCATGCCGGCCTCGGTCGCCGTGCCGGGGATGCGGTAGACGCGCTCCTCGGCGTCGATGATGTAGTTCAGCAGGCCCTTGAGATAGGTCATGTCCGTGCGGGCCAGCCCCACGTCGATGTTGGCGATACGCACCGCATAGCGCCAGTCGCGGACGGTCAGGCCGAGATCCCACTTGAAGTGATCGCGATAGCCTTCGTAGTTGTTGCCGCTGGCGTCCTGCAGCGTCACCTGGCCCTTGTCGTTGCGCGAAAGACCGGCCTTCGAGCCCTTGGGATAGATGCCGTGCACGGACTGATCGCCCCACACGACGAGCCACAGCGACGTGTTGGTGGCGCCCGTGCCGCCCGCATCGACGATGTTGGATCCCGATTGCGTGGCGTCCGTGGAGATCTTGGAGAAGCGCGGAGCAAGGCCGAGATAACGCTCCGGGTTCACGTCGGTGTTGCCGTACCAGAGTGTCGTGGCCGCAGCCTGTGACATGCTCTCCAGGAAGGGCTGCGCCTCGGAATCGCGGAAGGCGGCGACGTTGCCGGACATATCGGCCAGCGACTTGTCGACCTCGGCGTAGGCCTCGAGCATGCCGACCGTATCCTGCACGGGCGCGGTCTGGCTCTTGGACTTCGGCACGCCGTAGTTGAGCATGCGCCATGCGACGGACGGAAGGCCGGTGCGAATAACCGTCTTGTGGACGATGCCGCCGTTGGCCTCCTTGAACATCATGTCGTCAAGGACTTCGTTCGCCTGGTTCAGCGTCTCGATGATGGTGCTTTCGACTTTTCCGTCAGCGCCGAACCGCGCCTTGAGATCCGCCAATGTCAGAACCTGGGTTCCGATCAGTGCCATTTGGGTACTCCTACACTAACAAATCGGCGGATCATATGACGCCGAATATGGGCGTTGAAATGTTTAACCTTATTTTGCATCCCCGTAAAGGATTTCAGCGCGGCTTAATTGGTTTCCCACATTTGAGTTGCCGCCGCGTTCCGTGGTGGCGGTGCCGAGCGCCTTGCCGACATTGACCATGAACCGCACGAACTCGGGATGGTTACCCCAGCCGAACTGACGCGCCGCCTCCCCGAGCTTGGGTCCGCCGAATTCCGCCAGCGCCCGATTGGCAACCGCCATATTCTGATCGTAATTGGCCCCGCCATATTCGGGATCGTTCTTCGTCTCTTCGCCCCAGGCCGTGACCTGATCGGTCCAGGCCTTGACCTGCCGCTGCATCACGTCCGCATGAAAATCGACCAGCTTCTGCGCCAGCTCCGGCGGCACCTTGTTCTCCAGCGCGAACGCTGTGAACTGCTCCGCCTGCGCCGGATCGGCCTCCGCCCCATCGGGCAGCTTGAACGCGTAATCCTCGGGCTTGAAGGCGAACGCCTCGTCGTCCTTCTTCTCGCCGTCCTTTACCTCGCCCTCGCCAGCCTTCTTTTCAGCACCGCCCTCTGCGGCCGGATCGGCTTGCCCTGACGGCGGTGCACCTTCGCCTGAACCGCTTTCGCCTGCTCCCGGCACGGTGCCGTCGACCGCGACCTTGGGCGCGTCACCTGCTGCACCTCCAGCGCCGGCAGCATTGCCGCCAGCATCAGCGCCAGCCGCAGCTGCGCCGTCACCAGAACCGCCCCCATCCACGCCCTCCGCTTCGAGCAAAGCCCGCAACTGCATCCACTTCATAAACATCATCGTCCTCCTTGTTCGTCCGCCTTGGCGTCCTGTTCGGCCAGGAGCTTGCGGCTCGATTCAATTGCCGTCTGTTCGTCGAGAGCCTCGCGCAGCATGGCGAGGTAGGAGCCCGGCACGTCCGTCTCGATGCGCTCCAGAAGTTCAATCCCGACCCAGCGCCGCCCCTCGTTGTGCGCCGTGGTGAGCGGGTCGCCCGTGAAGGCGCGGCCATAGACCTGGGACGAGGAGAGGATCGACCAGATGAAGCGGCGGCCTTCCGCCGTGCCGATCACCTTGCGCAGGTCCTCACGGTCGCGGGCTTCCTGTTCGGCGGCCAGTTTCCGGTTGAACTCGTCAAGTTGGCTCATTGGTTGATGCCCAAGACCTGATCGAGGATGGAACCGCCGTCAGAGGTGCGCGCTTCCGACAGCACCTTGGCGGACTGCGCGGCGGCCGGCATGGCGGCAGCGGCCTGCGCCTGTTGGGCGGCGGCGGCGTTGGCGGCGCGGATCTCCTTCACCGCATCGTCGGAGCGCACGAGGGCCGGAGGCGTGCCGAGTGAATCCGAATACTCGTCAATGGCCTGATCGAAATCGACCTTATCCAGAACATCCGGACGCGCGGCCGCGAGATTGCCGACGAACCCGACCAGGCGTTCGATACCACCGACAGCGACGGCTTTCTGGGCCTGCGCCAGGATGGAGATGAACTCCACCTTGAGCTCGACGCCCTGAACCTCCTTTGGCGGCGGCGGCAGAATCTTGGCTTCCGCGCACCAGTGGAACAGGTTGTCGATGACGATGTTCAGATCTTCGCCGTGCACGCTCTCCAGCACCGGGCCGAGCTGCAGCAGCTTCTCTTCATGCCGCTCGTCGATCTCGCGCGCCGTGATCTCGCGGCGGTCGGACTGGGCCAGCATGAGAAAAAGGTCGGAGAAGTAGGCCCGGTGAATGCGGTCGGTGTGGCCGTCGATCTCGCCGCGCACGGC
This sequence comes from Microvirga medicaginis, assembly GCF_052658925.1. NCBI lineage: Bacteria > Pseudomonadati > Pseudomonadota > Alphaproteobacteria > Hyphomicrobiales > Methylobacteriaceae > Microvirga > Microvirga medicaginis. The sequence goes on from NZ_JBQWEL010000031.1 coordinate 4,932, forward strand.
CGTGATGCCCTGCGCCGACTGCTCGTAGATCGGACGGATCGCCGGCCCGCCTTGCGCCGTGACCTGCGGCAGGATCGTGGTCCCACCCGGCAGATGGTTGACGTTGCCGGCTGCAACACCCGCCGGTGCCTGCGTCGGAGGCGTCACCAGCTTGTCGATCGCCTGCGCCTTGCGCCGCTCCAACACCTGCACGCCCTTGGCGTCCGGCAGGGCCATGAAGCCGCAGCCCGTGCCGTACACCTCACCGGACTGAACATCCCAGCGCGGTGAGGCGACAGGCCAGATCGGGTAGCCCTTGAACGACAGGAGCTTGTCGGCGGAACTGTTGACCTCGTAATAGACGCACACATACGGCATGCCGAGCGGACCCTTCAGCCCGCGCACCTGCTGCATGTTCGGCTCGATCACATGGACGATATCGACCAGTTCGTCGTAGGCGCCGCGGTCGTAGCGGTCGCGCACGTAGGACGAGCAGTTTTCCAGGCCGAACCGCTCCACCACCTGAAACACGGTCATGGAGAATTCGCGGTAGAGCGTATTCACCCGGTCCTTGTGGTCAGTCGCGAGGCAATACTGACCCGGCGGGATAACGGTGAACCGCACAACATCGTCATAGTCGGGATCGATGATCGTGACGGCCGTTCCGAAATCGGCCACGTCCGGATAAACCTGCTTGCGCGAGGCGTAGAAGTTCGAGACGGACAGGATGTAGCGGAACAGGCTCGTGACTTCATAGAGCCATTGCTTGACGCTTGAGAATTCGGCCAGGGCCGGATCGGGCGTCGTCAACCGGAACCATGGGCGGGCCTGAGAAGAGATGCCGCTCATCATGCCGTTGCCGCAGGTGCGGCTGGCGAACATGGCCTCGTTCTGCAACAGCGCATTCTGCGACCGGCGCTTGCGCTGTTCCTCGCGCGTGAACAACCCGCGCCGAGGCCGGATGTAGGTCGAAATCTCTTTCCAGTCCTCAACGTGGTAATCCCGCTCCTGCCGCAGCATGGCGAGCCGCTTGGCGAACGGTTCTTTCGGCCGGTCGGTCAACACGAACCGAGGCTTTAGGAGCGGCTTGGGCTTATCCCCGAGCGTTGCCATGGGCTACTGTCCCAGGAGCGTTTTCGCGCCGCCATAGAGGGAGGTTCCCGCCGACACCGAAGGCTCCGCCCGGATCGTCGAGGCGGCACCGGAAGAGGCCCGAGCCCGGCGCGCGGCGTCGTCGCGGACGCGGCTGACATCCGCATCGTTGAACTTGGCCGGTTCAGGGGCGGCGCTGGGCAGCTTCGGCGGTGTCATCTTTGGCGTCGAAAAACACATCTGACATATCCTAGCGCAAATTTCGCATCGGATCATAGTCAACGGTTGCGTTTATGTCACTAGATATTCCCGCGAATTCACGGCGAGTTTTGGCCGGGTCTCTGGGCCCGACCGGGATCGCGTAGGTCATGGCCAGCGCGTCGGCATTGTCCGGGGAGGCCTCGCCCCTCTCCTTCATGAGCTTCTTGCTTTCCAGGACAATGGCGTTCTTGGCGTCGAATGAGTATTCGCGCGCCGTCAGGTCGCTTTCGAGTTCCGGGTCGTCGTCGATGGCGAGGCCCGATTGCAGGCCCTCGCGCATCTTGCCCCAGGCGTAGGCGTTCCAGTCGTGATAGGCCCCGTCCATCACCGGCACGGAGGAGCCGCCGTTGAACTCGATCAGGTTGAGGGAGTTGTGCGGGTCGAGTTGCCGGATACGATCGACCACGCCGCCGCCCACGCCCACGCCGTCGACGATCAGGGCATCGACCATGTGCTCGCGCCCGAGCTCAAAAGCCTTGGCCGCAATCTGCATGGTGTCCAGCTTGACGAACTTCACCGGCTTGATCGACTTCGCGTCCCGGCCGCGGCGGATGCGGATCACCGACTTGTCGTCACCGAACCGGGCCACGTCCACCGCCATGATGATCGGATCGGTCGCCGTATACACGACTTCACGCTTTTGCGCCGCCTTCACCACGTCGCGCGCAATGAACTGGTTCGACGACTGGCTGGGGAACTGGCCGAGGATGCGGACCTTTACGAAATCGCTGTCGAGGCCGTAGTCGTCGATCCAGGCCTGCAGCGTCTTCTTGTTCGTCATCTTGGCCGTGCGGCTGTCGATCTGGAACGTCTTGAAGCGGTGCCGCAGCTTGTGGAAGGTCTCGTAGAAAAAGCCCGTGTTCTTGGTCGGGTTGCCGAAGAGGAACTGCATCGGCTCGCCGTCCGTCAGGCCGCCTTCCGCCACCTCGAAGATCGCCCGGGGGATCGCGCTGGCCTCGTCGAACAGATACCACGGCGTCGAGCCCGCATTGTGCAGACCGGCGAAGGCCTCCGCGTTGTGCTCGAGCCACGCCATGGCATCAATGCGCCAGGTCTCCGGGTGCTGCTTGTGGGTGCAGCGCAGGTTGCCCTTGGAGGTGGACACGTCCCACCAATGGGCGGCGATGGACCGCTTGCGCCACTTGGCGAATTCGGCCCAGGTCTTGGTCTGGAGCTGCGGCGCCGTGTTGGCCGTCCAGATCCCCTTGGAGTGTGGCCGCGTGTCGAGCACGAAGCAGCCGAGGAACGAGGACAGGGCCGACTTGCCGATGCCGTGGCCCGAGGCCGTGGAGAACCGGATCGGCTCAACCGGGGTGACGCCATCGAAGCCGCGCGCCCGGATCTCCTGCCCGAGCTCCTTCAGGAATCCGGCCTGCCATTGGTCGGGCCCGTCATAGTCCGCCAGTTCGCCTTCACCCCACGGGAAGGCATACATGACATAGCCGAGCGGGTCGTCGTAGAGTTCCGCGAAGTCTTCAACGAGGGCGGCGTCGAGCTCTGATGTAGTCATCCCCGAGCACCCGCTTCAACCGCCGATGCTCGTACAGCCAGAACGCCAGCCCGAGAGCCACATACACCGCGAACCCGATCCACTCGGCCATGACGCCCCTCCCATTGCAGGAAGAGCGTCTTAGCATGGAATGGCCGCATCACGATACTGGCCCCACGACCTGATCGGCCGCCGCAATCGCCACGCGCGCAGCGACCCGGCAGGCTTCGATGAAGTCCGCCTCCTCCTCCATGGTCGTGGCTTCCAGCCATTCCTGCTCAGACAGTACGATGCCGCCGAGGCTTTGAATGATCGCCCGCGCCACATGGTCAACCCGCGCCTGTTCCCTGTCCGTCATCCGTATGCCCTCCGGATTTCCTGGTGCTACTTGTCTTCAGGCAGGGAGACGCGACCGGGCTGGAAGATGGAGCGGATCGCCCACATGAAGCCCTGCTGGATGTTCGTACGGCCGAGCGCGACCATACGTTGGTCGATATCCACCGCCTCACTCGTGGCCGCGGGCGGTATGCGCTGAAGCCTGTCGAGATAGCGCAACACCCGTTCCTCCAGCGCCTTGCCCTCATTCGCCAAGTCAATGGCCGCTTGCTTCTGCGGCTTGTAGCCGGATACCGGCATCGGCTTATGGTCCGTCATGTGTAGGCCCTCCTAATCTCTTGCCTGATCTTCTGCCTGGCCTGGTTGGCCGCTGCGTCCTCGTCGCGAGGCGTGCACGGCAGGCCGATATGGTAGATACGCCCGTTGTGCCGCCACTCGAGGCGCAAGTGTTTGGTTTTGGTCAGGATCCCCGTCAGCCCGAGCTGCGCCAGGTATTCGACAGCAGCAACGGCGTGCTTGCCGATATGGCGCGGGTTGATGGGGTCGGTTCTCATGATCGCGCCACCACCCAGGCATTGAGCAGGGATGTCCAGACCGGCAGGAACGTGCGCCACAGCCGATAGGACCGCAGGAAGCGGATCGGGAACGGGCGCCTGCGAATCTCAGCGGCGCTGTAGACGCCCTGACTCGCCCAGTCGCTCACTGCAGCACCGCCTTTTCGGTCCCGGCGCGATGGTCGGGACGGAGCAGCGCCGCGTCGGACACGTTCGAGCCCAGCGGCACGGTCCATTCCTGCTCGTACAACTGGAACCGCACGAACGCCGCCGCCTGCTGCGCCATCTCAGGCAGGACGGTGCCGCCGCTCGCGTTCTCATAGCCGGCGATGTCGACCATCAGGAACGCGTCGGGCGTTTCCACCAGCAGGTCGTGCGTCTCGAAGCAGATCGAGACCACGCGGAACTCAGGCGTCATGGTGAAAATCCATCAGTCGCGCGATCTCGCTCTCGGTGAGAGGGTGCCCGCGATACCACTCGATCTCCTTGCGGACATGCGGCAGGAACTGGTTGCTGCTCCCGTCCCAGATCCCGTGACGGTAGTTCATGCGCCCGTACCAGATCAGGGAGAGCGGCCACAGAAAGACCGCGACCCAGAAGAACACCTCGAGCAGGAACTCAGGCTGCATGGCGCATCTCCCTTGCCTGCGCCCGGAGAGCATCCTTGGTCACGCGCCAGACGCTTTGACGGGTCACGCCCATGCGGTAGGCCACGACCCCGAGCGGGATCCCCTGCAGGCGCAGCTCCAGCGCCTTGGCATGGTCGAAGTAGGGAGGGCACCCCATGCGCACGGGCACTTTCCGCTCGACATCCTGGACATGATAGTAGATCGCCGGACGGCTCACGCCGTACTCGCCCGCAAGGTCGTTGATGTTGGCACCGTTGGCCCAGGCCTCGCGGATCCGGCGAATGGCCTGATTGTTCAATTTGTTCGGCGTATGCCGATCGTGATCCGAAAAATTCACGACTGATTTTCCCCGTCAGTATCGCCGGACATATCTTCCGACGTATTACGCATTCTAGCTCTCCTCCGGGCTGCCTGTAAAGCGGTACCTATGTCGAGGGATCCGGATACCTCCGTTTTGTCGACCAGAAGCCCGTTCAGTTTTGCCTTGCCCATGATGGCGGAGACGAAGGCGGCCGGCGCCATGCAGGTCCGGGCGAATTCCATGGCCTCGTTCAGCTCGTCCGTGATGCTCTCCACGGTCACGACGGTTTTCTTGGCCGCCTGCTGCTGGAGTTCGAGCACCCTGGCCCTTACCCGTTCATTCCCGCTCAGCCTGGCCGAGTTGGAATCGTTCTCCGCATAGCCAGCCTCGACATAGGCGCGTGAGGCCGGGAGGCCCTTGGCGAGGGCTTGGGCGAAGCGTTCATGTCTTGGATTGTCGAGAATGGGCACGCTTTTGTTCCGCAGAAAAAGGTCCTGCAAACTACCACGGCATATTTCAAAAAAAAAGCGGCTCCATAGTGGGCCGCTGTAAGTTCCGGTTCGGGAGGAAATGAACCGGGCAGAAGGAAAAAGCAGATCAGCAAATCTGCGCGCCGGATATTACATGGATTCCGGTGGGAATAAAGCCCAGGCGGCTCACAATGCCGTCATGCCGCATCCGAAATTCTACTTAAGTCACAGGCATTTATCGTTCGCCATATGTCAACGGCCACGCTTCTAGAGCCTTCGGTCTAGGCCATCTGGCCGAGGCTGCTGTTCCCTGTTCCCTGTTCCCCCTGTTCCGGCCCTTTTCCCTATATATACCATTTAACCCCCTAATCGGTATAGTATTACTATATAGGCTTATATTCTGTATAATACCTATAACTCTTACTATCTAAGGGGGAATGGGGGAACAGTAGTATATATAAGAGCTAAGCTATTGAGTTTTATTATGATTTTCTGTTCCTACTTCTGTTCCCACTCTTACCGAGACCCAGAACAGAAAATTCCCAACCGTTTGATATCCCAAGGGTTTTTCTGTTCCTAGACTGATTGAGTCCCGTTTTGGGCAGGAACAGCCTTGCCTATCAAATGGGGTTGAAGTAGTGTTGGCAAATTCAACATCTAACGTGGTTAAAGTAGTTAAACAGGAGGAACAGGCCCATGAACGACCACCCCTATGAGGAGCAGGAAGACCGAAACGCGGCCATTGTGCGCGCCAGAGCAGAGGGAGCGACGCTCCAATCTCTCTCCGATATGTACGGTGTCAGCGTGACCCGCATTTCCCGGATCATTCAACGGCACAAGGAGCGGGAGGCGTCGCGGCAGGTTCGCCGGCTTCTCTCCGGCACCCCTCCGGATGTGCGCGATCTCCCCGCCGAACGTGTACAGATGATGTATGACGCCTTGGCCGCCATTGCCGGGAATCGGCTTGACCTTCAGGATCTGGCGCGCGAATGGGGAATCGATGGGTCGAACTCGACAGGGCACTTGATCAGGGTCCTGGCCAAGGCCGCCCTGCACCGCCCCCTCGATCCCAGCCCGCCCCCCACCGACGGCAGCGAAGACATCATCTAACCCCAGCCCCGCCAGCGAGCGGGGTTTTTCATGCCCGCATGGTCTCGACATTTTCGCCAACATATTTTGCGTAATATGCGTTGACATATGGCGAACGTTTCGCCTAAATTTATTCCCGTTGGTTACACCACTCACGACGGGAAAACGTGATGACAAAAGTTCAGACAAAGCGTCGGCTCTATGTGAAGCTGAATTCCATCCTCCGGACCGGCCGCGCCGCGACGTGGGCGCGGGATGCCGCCAGCGCCGTGGCCGAGATCCGCTACCGCAAGGCCGACAGCGCGACCCGCTACGCCCTGCGCGTGCAGCTCCTCGAAGCGGCGGAGTAAGGCGATGGCCCAGACAGTTGGCGAAGCCCTGCTGCCGGCACTGCAGCGCATCCTCGATATCGACGCCCGCGAACGCGCGCAGGATCTGGAAGTGATCAACGAATGGCGCGGGATCTACCCGCACAACGACGATGGTATCCTGGCCCATGTGATCCGCAAGCTGGGGATCGAGGGCGCATTCACCGACGAGGCCCTGCTCGTGATGGCGGACGAGTACCGCCGCATGGAGCGCCAGCGCCAGAGAACCCGCGAGCACAACCGCCGGATCTATGAGGCCCAATCGTGAACCGCACCCGCTACAGCATCAGCACCTACCGGGTTGCGCCCGGTCACGAGAACGACGTCGAAACGCGAGCAGGGTTTTACGCCCTGCTCTACAGCCCGACCGGCGAGGAACACGGCCCCATCGGACCGTTCACCACCAAGGCCGAGGCCTACGAGAGCGCCAGCGAATGGGCGCGCGACCTGTCCGACGAGAGCGCCAGGAGGAACAGCCATGACTGAGCCCACCACCACCGACCTCCTGGCCGAGGCCCGCGAGGAATTGCAATGGCGCCGCTGGGTCTACCCCCGCCGCGTCATGGACGGAGTGATGAAGCTCCCCGAGATGCAACGCAAGATCGCACTACAGGAGGCGATCGTCGCGAACCTGCAGGCCCAGGTCGAGCACGAATTCGGCCCCGTCGTGGCCCGCCAGACCGTGAGCCCGTTCGGCCGCAGGAGTGCCCATTGATGAGCACCCGCATGAAACGGTTCGACCAGGCCGCCGAGTTCGTGGCCGCCCTGTCCATCGTGGTCGGCGGCGCGTTCCTGATCGGATGGAGCTCGCTGCTGTGATCCGACCCTGCCACATCAAGCGCCTCGCGGCCTGCATGCTGATTGCGGGCCTGCTGCTGGCGGCAATTTAGAAAGGCCAGAACACATGACCGATTTGAGAACAAGACTGATTGAGTTGAGAGAGAAGGCCACAAAGGGAACGTGGTCTTGGGAAGATGACGGGGACGGCGTGGCAACCGTTTATGCTGGCCGCGTCGATCAGATGGGCGAGTGGAACGGTATTCCCATGTACGCCCACGGGCTGAACCTCTTCGGTCGGCTTGAGCCTGACCGCAACGGCAAGAACAACCTCGATCTGGTTTGCGAACTCGTCAACAACCTAGACACGATCATCGCCGCTCTCCAGCCATCAGGAGAGATGGTAATGGTGCCGAGAGAGCCGACTGAGGAGATGCAGAACGCAGCTCGCGATTGGTCGTACAAGAAGTACGGCAAGCCAATCGGAGGAGAGGCTTCTCGTGAATGCTACCGCGCCATGATTGCCGCCGCCCCCTCCCCTCCAACAAGAGGGAGGGCGACCATGCTTGACGAACTGCGCTTAGCCGAAGATCTCGCCAAGTTGGAACGCATTGAGGCCGAGGCACGGGAAGACTTCAAAGACCCGCAAATCACTTTTGTTGATGTCGCGGCAATCCGGCGCTGCGCAGCACTGTTCGGTGTCACATCGCAGATGGCCTACCTGCGCGCCAAGAGCCTGGGGCTGCTGCCTTATCAGCGGAAGGAGTCCTCCCATGACTAATAATAGGGGAGAGAGGGATTTTGTGCCCTCCGCTTCGCTTGGGAAAGATCAAGGGCAGTCGGAGGCACGCCGCTATGTTGCGCCGCCCACCGTAAACGAACTCAGCACCGTGATCTGTGAAGCGCGGAATGCATGGTTCAGCGGCGACATAGACGACCTTATCGCAATTGCCGTTCACCGTTTCATCACGACGCGCCCCCGAGTCAGCGATGAGCACTCGCAGAGCGAAGACCGCGAGAGCGGGCTGAGTGCGCAGCATGCCAGCGCGGTCGGCAACGCCGAGACGCCCCTTCCCCCTCCCCTCTTCACAGAGGGGGAGGTAGAGGGAGCCCTCAAGGCTCTTGAGCGCATGTTCGATTGGGCCTTTGAGAACAGCGACATTCAGATTGGATCGCCGCTCTATGAGGACGCCAAAGCAGCCCTCACCACCCTCTCACAGCAGGTCAAGTCTCTGACTGCGGAGAACGCCGAACAGCGCATCATGATCGCCTCGCTATCGAAAGAATGCGAGCGGCTTGAGGCTCACTGCGTCTCTCTCCGCAAAGCACTGGAGGAGACGTACATGCTGGCAAGCGCATACGGCCCTGAGAAATCGCCTCCTGATGAACTCGCGATCCTTGATCGTGCCCGCTCCGCTCTCTCCGCACAGGAAGGAGAAGGGGAGTGATGCACAAGCCCAAGAAATACGCGCCGCGCCCGACCCGATCACCGGACGGCCTCAACTGGCGCGACATGCTCAAGCCCGAGGAAAAGGCCCTCGTCGATCGGCACGAGCACCTGATCGGCGCCAATGCGTTCCTGGCGAAATGGCACGATCTGCCACCAGAGATCGCGAAGATCCGCGACCGCTGCACGTCCCGGCTGAACCGCAAGCGCCAGGGCAAGGAGGTCGGACGCGGGCAATCCGGCGCGAACAACCACCGGGCCAGGCTCGACTGGCAGAAGGTGCGCGAGATCCGGGCCAGCGGCGACCGCTACACGGACCTTGCAGCGCGCTATGGCGTCAGCCTGTCCACGATCAAGGACATCCGCCGCGGTCGTCTATGGCCCGAACGCGAGGGCGAAAAGTACCCGCGGTCGACCTGGCTGCGGGTCAGACGATCATGGGAAACGCGGCGCCGGAAAGCGGCAGACGGGCAGGATAACAGCCCGGCTTGCGAATCTTCAAACTTGAGCGCAGCATAAGCGCGGCAATACGACGCTGCTGCGAGGGCCGGCATACCCTCGCGGCGGTGAAAGGACGGGACATCATGGATCAGAACAGACGCGGCTGGACGGCCGCATGCGCCCCCATAGCAACCCCTGCTCCCAGCATTACGCCCGCAATCCACAGGATTGGCGACATAAACAAACGCATATTTGCGGCCTAATAATCCTTGCGGATTACTCCACAAATATGGTCTAAATATTCGCCTTGGCACGGCGACGGGAAATCATAAGGGCGCGGCAATTATGGCCGAGAAATTCGACACCGAACAAATCAAACGCGATAATCCTCTGTCCGGATACCTGATGAAACGCGGTATCGGGCTGGAAAAAGACGGACGGGAGTTTAAAGCCTGCTGTCCGCTCCACACCGAGGACACACCGTCATTCACGGTGTTCCGATCGCGGGAAGGCTTCGAGAAATTCCATTGCTTCGGCTGCGGATCGTTCGGCAACGTGATCGACTTCGTGCAGCAGTATGACGGCGTGGAATTCCCCGAGGCTTGCGAGATCCTGGGCGGCACCCGCGAGGCGCCGACGCGCAACAGACCCGAGCCCAAGCCCGCCGCCGAGACCTTCGACCCCTACGCCGGGTTCTCCGTTCTCTCGCCGCCGGCCGATGCGCCCGCGATGGAAGCAGGCAAGCGCACGCCGCAGCTCCGCAACCCGAAGCGCGAGGACGGCACCGGGCCCAAGTTCGTCACCTACACCCCGGCCCTCGTTCATCCCTACCGTGCCGCAGACGGATCGCTGATCGGCTACGTCCTGCGCGTCGATATCGATCCGGGCCACAAGATCACGCCCTTAATTCTGTGGGCACAGAAAGACGATTTTACGGGCTGGACGCATCACCCGATGCCCGAGCCGCGCCCGCTGTACCGCCTCGAGGACACCGCCGCGCACCCGTCCATGCAATGGCTCGTCACCGAGGGCGAGAAATGCGCCGACGTGGCGGCCGAACTGATCCCGCAGATGGTTTCGGTCTCGTGGCAGGGCGGCGGCAAGGCCTATGCCCGCAGCGACTGGAGCCCGGCCAAGGGCCGCAACGTCGTGGTCTGGATGGACAACGACGACGAGGGCGAGCGCACGACGCTGGGATTCTGGAAGGCGGACGATTGGAAACCCGGTCTCGTCGAGATCCTGCTCCATGCGGGCACCAAGACCGTGAAGGTGATCGGCCGCGACGAGACCAAGCCGAAAGGCTGGGACATTGCCGACGCACACCAGAAGGACGGCTGGGGCACCAAGGAGATCCTCGCCTACGCCAAGGACCGCGCCCGCGTCTGGACCTTGGACGACATTGCCGAGCGCAAACGCTCGCTGAAAGAATCCGCGCCCGCCCCCAAACAAAAGGGCGCGGATACCGGGGAGGTTGTCGCCCCTCCCTCCCCAGTTCCCCCATCGCGCCCGCAGATGCGCGTTCTCCCCGGCGGGCAGGCGCAGCCTGCGGCCATGCAGGCCCGCGCGCCGCAGCCGGAACGGATCGTCGAGCCGGGCGAAGTGCCAGCGATCAAGCGGTACTCGACCGCGCTCGCGATCGACGACACCGTGGACATTCCCCTGCTGTCGCGTTTCGAGATGGACGACAAGGGCAACCCGCGCAAGAAATCGCTGCACAACTACATTGCCGCCTCGCGCTATCACCCGCAGATGATCGGCGTTCTGGCCTGGGACGACTTTTCCGGCCGCATGATGCTGATGCAGCGCCCGCCGTGGATCGCCGGCACCGAGGCCTGGGAGCCGAGGAAGTTCGACGACGACGACGCCCGCCTCGCCTCCGCCTGGTTCTCGCGCGCCGTGGGCCTGCAGCCGAAGGAGGACGAGTGCGGCAAGGCCATGCTCACCGCCGCCAAGGCGAGCCGGATCAACCCGGTGCGCGACTACCTCGACGGACTCGCCTGGGACGGCACCGCCCGGGTCCAGGGCGAGGCCAACCTCGATCCCTGGCTCACCGAATACCTTGGCGCCCGCGCCACCAAGGTCAACCGCGCCTTCGGCATGCGCTGGCTCATCGCCGCCGTGGCCCGTGTGTACGAGCCGGGCTGCAAGGTCGACACCATGCTGATCCTCGAAGGCGGTCAGGGCAAGGGCAAGTCGACCGCGCTTCGCACCCTCGCGACGATCACCGGGCACGACTATTTCACCGACAGCCTGCACGATATCGGATCGACCAACGCCGTGCAGCAGATGCGCGGCAAGTGGATCGCCGAGATCCCGGAACTGGACGCCATGTGGCGCAGCGAGGCCTCGACCATCAAGGCGTTTCTCTCGCGCCAGGTCGACAACATCCGCGTGCCCTATTCCAAGCACGCCGAGGACTTCCCCCGCACCTCGATTCTTGCGGGCACCGTGAACCCCAGCGGGACCGGATACCTGAAGGACGCCACCGGGAACCGCCGCTTTTGGCCCGTGTTCGTGGGCGATATCGACATCAAGCGCCTGGAGCAGGACCGCGAGCAGATTTGGGCCGAGGCCGTGCACCTCTATAAGAGCGGCGTGCAATGGTGGCTCACCGACGAGGAGGAGGTTCTCGCCCGCGTCGAGCAGGAGAAGCGCCAGGAGCAGGAGCCGTGGGCCGACGCGATCGACGAGTTCGTGACCAACCGCGCCCAGGTCCGCATGGAAGAGATCATGCACGCCCTCACCCTGCCGCGCGCGCAGCAGAACCAGAAGGCCATGAACCGGATCGCCGACCACCTGCAGGCGACCGGCTGGAAACGCACCCGCCGCCGCGACAAGGGCCAGTTGAAATATTTCTATGTCCGCGCAGACCAGACGGAGGAATAAGACATGAGCGAGTGGCAACCGATCGAGACCGCGCCGACGCACGAATATATCATAGGCTGGGGGCCACGATGGTTTGAGCCCCGGCAAATGAAGGCGGAGTTTTTCACGCCTGAAGGCCTGCCGAGATGGGAAACCCTTACTGGAGCAGCGCCAGGCCCAACACGGCCCACGCATTGGATGCGCTTTGCAGCTCCGCCAAAACAAAGCAATGACCATCCCCTCACCAATCAGACAGACGATTGATCACCGCGCCGACCGGGTGCCGATCGACGAGCAATGCGCCGAGATGATCGGGATCGTGGCCGAGACCGAGTTCGACCTCCAGCGTCGGATCGGCAACGGCCAGATCACCCCGGCCGAGGCCACGCACAGGCGCCGCCGCCGGCACGCGATCCTCGCCACGCTGAAGTGGTTGCAGGAGAACCGCGACACGGTGCTGCGCGCGCACAAGATGTTGTTGCCGGCTTACGAATTTCCGCAGGATTTAGACACCGTTAACCACGAAGATGTCTTGACCGAGGACGAGGAATCCCTATTGTAGTGACATCCTTGATTTCCCGTCAGGGTATGCCAACAAGACAAGCCCGGTACGCCTCGCGCTGCCGGGTTTGTTCGTTCTGGGGTTCCGATAATCACGCCACGCCCCGACGCCGCAGCTCGGCACTTGCTAAGCCATTGAATTGCAAGCATGGCGGATCCGTACCGGGAGCGAACGGGCGCTTGGCTACGCTCGTCTGGACGGTTCCCGGTGCAGCGGGCACGGTCGCCAGTATGGCGGACTAAATTTCCGTCTAGGCTTCGTCTTTGCCCTCGTCTTTCGGCACAAGGATGAGAGCGTCGCCCCCATCATGGACGGTGATATATCCATGCTCACGGATAGCGCGGGGGATGTTGTCCAGCTTCATCTGGAGACGAAGAGCCTCATCCTCCCAAAACTTCTTTTCGGCCTCTAAGAGGGTCCAAGCCTTACGGCTGTGGGTGTCGTCCTTAATGCTCAAATTCGTGTAGGCCATGTATCTTTTCTCCTAAGTAGGACTGCTGGAAGATTGTCTTCGGGCTTCGTCAGTTGCGCTCAAAGGAACGGTTGCGCGCGGCTCTCACGGCACCCTCTCTATATCGTCCGGCGACCGCACCACCTTGGCAATGCCGCCTAGCTTGCGGACCATCTCAATGAACCGCTTCTGATCGGCGGTCGCCTGGAGCTTGCCGGTCTTCGCTTCGTAGGCCGTGAACACGCCGACCGTCTTGCCGACCATGTCCGGCGTCACCAGCACGGGCGTGATCCCGATAATGTCCGAGGAGCCCACGCACAAGCCCGCATGAAACGGCCGGGCTTCCGTCACGACCACCTGGTGCCCGTTGCGGATCACCTTGCCGACCCAGGCCATGCCCGTGTTCTGCCGGAAGAGCCGCGCGCCCATCTCGGACGCGCGCAGGAGGATCGGGTTGATGAGTTCGTCGCGTTCAGCCATTGCGCAGCGCCTCTATAGCGGCGACGGCCAGTTTCCGCAGGTCAACATGCCCGTCTATCTGAACGCGTTCTTTCTCCGTGTCGGTCTCGTCCTCTTCGACATAGATCCAGCCGGAGCGCTCTTTCTCAGCTACCAGAGCCTGGAACATCGCCGCCACCACCTTATCGACTTCTGCAATCGTAGCCATCACCACCACCTCTGTGTCTGCACCTGGTGCTCCATGCGCCGCGCCGCCGCAGCCTGCCGGCCCTTGGCGTACTTCGCGCGCACCGTCATCATGTTGGCCGCCCACCCGACCGGATCCTTGTAGCCCCGGCGCTTGCCCAGGCTGATCAGATCCTCCACCGTCTTGGCCTCTTTCTCTTCAGCCTTGCGGGCCTCGCGTAAGCGCACGGGATCGACCTCTTCCAGCACGCCGTCGATCTGCTCGACCTCGCGCGCCTGGGGCGTGGCCGACCGGTAGTCGTGCCCGCAATAGGAGCATTTCGGCAGGCCCGCCTTATGCACACCGAAGCACGACGGGCATTGCTTCACGGAGCCGGATTGCGTCTTGCTCTTGCGCTCCATGCCTTCGAGCTTCCACTCTCGCTCGTCATCAGGGAGACCGTGCCGTAGGAGGTTGCCTGCGTGGTCGAGGATAATTGCCGGTTCACCCTTCGGACGGAGCGCACGGCCCACCTGCTGCAGGTGGAGCCCGAGGGATTGTGTAGGGCGGGCCAAACCCACAGCCTCGATCGTGACAGACATGCCCGCTTGTGCACTGAGATCATAACCCTCTCCAAATAAGTCTACGTTGCTAAGTACCATGAGATCGCCGCGCGCAAGCGCCTGCGCCGCCATGGCCCGTTCAGCCCGGCCCGTATTGCCGTCGAGATGCATGGCCGGAATCCCGGCGGCGTTGAACGTATCCGCGATGTGCTGCGAATGCTTGATCGACACCGCGAAATAAACCGCGCGCTTGCCCGCCGCGAGATGCCGGTAATGGTTCACCATGTCCCCGATGATCGCGCTGCGGTCCATGGCGTCGTCGAGCTCGCCCTTGGCATAGTCGCCCATGCGGGACTTGACGCCTGACAGATCCGGCATGGACGGCGCGAACGCGCGATAGCGTGAGAGATAACCCTGATCCATGAGCCAGGCAGGATCCGGCCCGCGCACCATGGCGCCCGCGTAATCGTTCAGCCCGCGCCCGTCGAGACGCACAGGCGTGGCGGACAGAAGAATGTGCTTGGACTTGGCCGCCCACGCGAACACCTTGGCCCACGACCCGGCGGCGATGTGATGCGCCTCGTCCCACACGATCAGGTCCGGAGGCGTCAGCAGGTGCAGGCGCTTGACGAGCGTGTTGATGCTGCAGATCTGCGTCGGATGCGCCGCATGCCACGGCCAGCCCGCCGCGATGAACGCATGATCGACGCCCACGTTGTCGAGCGTCTGCGATGTCTGATCGATCAGGAAATCCCGGTTGCACACGAACCACGCGCGCAGGCCCTTGGATCGAGCCGACCGCATCATGAAGGCGGACAGAACCGTCTTGCCGCCACCCGTGGGCAGTTGCGCCAGGACCGACTGATGCCGGCGCAGTTCCGCGCGGATGGAGGCGATCATGTCCTCCTGGAAGGGGCGCAGTTGAATGGTCATTCTGCGGACTCCAGGGCAACGCCCGCAAACATACCCGCGTCACCTTCGATCCTGCGGCGAGCCATGGCGGCATAGTCGGGATTGAGTTCGATCAGGACGGCATTGCGCCCGAGGCGGTCGGCCACAAGCCCGGTTGTGCCGGCGCCGCCGAAGGGGTCGAGCACGGTACCGCCGGCCGGGCATCCGGCTTTGATGCAGGGCTCAATCAGGGAAGGCGGGAAGGTTGCAAAGTGCGCCTCACTGAATGGCTGCGTGGCGACCGTCCAGACGTTTCTCAGATTGCGAGAGCCATATTGACGCCCGTTCTCAGCCTCAAAGGCGGAGAGCCCTTTGTGCGGCCGAGACGCTGGCGGCCGCGCGGAGGACTCCGTCTCGCGTGAGCGCATGACCCGCTTGTTGCCGACGGCGGTTCGTTTGCCGGTAGCGTTGTTGTCGATGTTCCCGCCAACATAGGCCCCGCCGCGAAAGCCATTGGCATCCTCGTCGCTGGCGCGGGCTTCTTTCACCGACGCGTGGTCGTAGTAGTACCGTTCCGACTTCGCCAGCAGGAAAATGTTTTCATGCGCGCTCGTCGGCCGGTCCGTGACGCTCTCAGGCATCGGGTTCGGCTTGTGCCAAATGATCGACGAGCGCAGCCACCACCCGTCATCTTGCAGGGCGAAGGCGACACGCCACGGGATGCCGATTAGATCCTTGGGCTTCAAGCCGGGCATATGCGGGCGCTTGCGGCGCACAGCCCACGACGGAACGGAGCCGTCGGCCGCGACCGTGTTCTTGCCAACGTTGCCGCCGCCGCCCCACTTGTCAGTGTTGCAGTAGCTATCTCCGAGGTTCAGCCAGAGCGTCCCGTCAGCCCGCAGCACCCGCCGCACTTCACGGAACACATCAACCATGGTCTGGACGAACTCGGCCGGCGTTGGTTCAAGGCCAATCTGCCCAGCCACGCCATAGTCGCGCAGGCCAAAATATGGCGGCGATGTCACCACGCAATGCACGGACTCGTCGGGCAGGTCCTTAAGACGTTCTCGCACGTCACCAACAAGAATACGAACAGCCACGCTTAAGCCCCCATCCCCGCCAGAACCGTGCGCAGATAGCGCTTGTCGATCGTCATTCCCGGTTCAAGCGGACGCTTGCAGCACGGGCAGATATGCTCGTCGAGGCATTGCGAGACCGCATGAATGTCGAGCCCTAGCGCCTTCGCCCGCTCCATGATCTTGATGTTGTAATGCGTGGGAACGTGCCCGTGATTGCCTCGGTAGGCCTCGCTGTCCCAGCGCGATATGACGGACTTACTGACGCCCAATTCCGTCGCGAGCTTTGTCACCCCTCCGAACAGCTCGAATAACTTCCGGGCTTTTGTCTCTCGATATTCAGCCATTCGGATTACCTCACCGGTCAAAATTTCAGCGAACATATTTAAGCACGTTGACAAGCGGCGAACAATAGATATTTTGAGTGATGTTGGCATGAATATGGAGCTGAAAATGCAGCCGGGAATTACTGAGACAAGCGGAGCGAAGCACGCAAGGGACGCCGGACGGCTTGAAGCGGCCGTGCGTTTGGGCGTGGCCATGCGCCAGGCACAGGCCGCCTACTTCAAGGACCGCACCCGCGAGAACCTGATTGCCTCAAAGGTTGCCGAGAAGGAATTCGACACGGCGGCCCGGGTCGCCCTTGAAGAGATGGAGGGCCACTGACATGCAGCCGGGAATTTACGACATCTCGAACGAGGCCTACCATTCCGGGCCCGGAATCTCGAAGTCAGGCCTGTGGACGATCTGGAACCAGACGCCCGCGCACTACTATGCAGGCCTGCAGGAGCAGACCGACACCAGCGACGACGCCAAGGACTTCGGGTCGGCCGCGCACGCCGCCATCCTGGAACCGGAAGTGTTCGAGGAGAAGTTCTTCTGCGGCCCGGACGTGCGCCGCAACACCAATGTCTGGAAGGACGCCGCCGCCTACGCCGCCCAGCACGGCAAGACGATTTTAAAACCCTCCGATTACGCCGCCGTCGAGCGCCTGCGCGACCAGGCGGCCAAGCACCCGATCCTGCGCGCCCTGACCACCGACGCCGATCTGGAGCAATCCGCCTACTGGATCGACGAGGAGACCGGCGAGCTGTGCCGCGTGAGGCCCGACGCCTATTCGCGCAAGCACAAACTGATCGGGGATTTAAAAACCACCACCAGCGCCGCGCATGACAAATGGATCCGCCGCGCGGTCGATTTCGGCTATCACGTCCAGGAGCCGTTCTATTCCGACGGCTGGAGCCTGGCCGGCGGCGGCGACGTGGACGGGTTCGTGTTCGTCGTTGTCGAGCGCGACCCCCCTCACCTGTTCGCGGTCTACGAACTCGACCCGGACAGCGTCGAGGAGGGCCGCCAGATCTACCGCGCGGCGCTCAAGATCTACGCCGACTGCCGCAAGACCAATTCCTGGCCCGGCTATGCCGACACGGTGCAGGAGATGCGCCTGCCCAAGTGGGCGTTCCGCTTCGTTCAGCCGCAGCTCGACGCCGCCGAATAACCCTTCCCATCGCTCACATATTGAACAGGATATACCTATGGCCGGAACCGCTTTGACCACCGCCAAACCGAAGAACCAAGTCGTTGCCGCGATCGAGGGGCGAACCAAGTCTATTGCGGAGCTTTTGCCGCGCAATCTGCCCAGCGAAAGGTTTCTTAATACTTTCTGGGCCACGATGCGGCGCCAGCCCGAACTAAAGGACTGTGATCCTCAGTCTGTTTTGGACTGCGTTTCTAAAGCCGCGCAAGACGGGCTGATCATTGACGGCCGGGAGGCGGCAATTGTTACATTCAACGCTAAGAAAAAGGTGAAGAATGAACGGGGCCAATGGGTCGAGGAATACGTGAAAACGGCCCAATATATCCCAATGCGCAATGGACTTATAAAAAGAATTAGAAATACTGGGGAAGTCAGCACACTTGACCAGACGGTTGTTTATGAGGAAGAAATCGCTCAAGGACGATTCGTCTGGAAGGCCGGCGACGACGGGTATATCAAGCATGAGCCGATCTATGACCGTGATCCAGGCAAACCAGTCCTTGTTTATAGCATCGCTCGGCTTCGTGATGGCTCCATTTCGCGCTGCGTTATGCGGAGGGATCAGGTCGACAAGATTAGGGCCCGGTCCCGCTCCGCTAATTCAGGGCCTTGGGTGACCGATTATGAAGAGATGATGAAGAAAACCTGCCTGCGGCGCCATTCCAAAGACCTACCCATGGACGCCGACCTGCGCAGGATCTTCGAGAGCGACGACTACGACGGCGGAACGACCCTTGAGGGTGAGGCGGAAGAGGTCAAAGCACCCGACGCCCAGCCCGCAAGGCCCACTCGAAAGCGCCAGGGGGCAGCGGCAGCAGTTCTCAATCAAGAGACCCCGCACGACCCCGAGACCGGCGAAATCGAGGATGCAGAGTTCAGAGAGGCGCACGACGAGGCGCCGACTGAGCAGACCACGGACGACCTGGGGGACACAACCGAAGGCGACGTGATCTGAAGACGGAGGGGCTGGTGCAGCAACACCTGCCCTTTCGAGAACAAGAAAAACTAACCTTGAAGGAAAAAGCAGATGGCTAGACAAGCCGGTTACGAAATCGTCCTGCGGCTCCGCCTGCCGGTGGACCAGAAGGATATCTCCGACACGATCGCGAAGGCCAAGGCTGTGCAGAAGGCAGAGGGCGGCGACATTGCCGGCCTGCTGGACAGCCAGGAATTCGAGATCAAGGAATTCAAGCAGACCTTCACGAGCTGGAACACCGGCACCGGCCGGGCCGGAGAGGAAGAGACGGACGAGGAGTCTGCCTCATCCCAGCAGCAGCGCGGCGGACGATTTGGCCGAACCGTCGCGCAGCGATACGAGGAAGTCACCCTCAACTAAGAAGTAGGGCCAGGAAGAGGGCGGCCTGAGCGCCGTCCTTTTTCCGGCCCGTCTAATCGTAAAACCGCAAAGGCGTATTTACGAGACGCTTGACGCGCAAGGGAAGCGGGTTATCGTAGATACGCTTTTACGGCACAGACGGGGAATTAGAGATGAGCAAGCAATTCTGGTACCGCGCGCCTTTTGAAAAGGAGGCTCGTTTCCACGACCAACCAGACCCGAGGGCCATTTATCGAGAAATCGAAAGGCAGGACCGGGCAGAAGCCGAAGCGATGCGCTCCACTGTCCTGGCCGCGAGGATGGAACAAGACAAGGCGCTTGGCCTAGTCACCTATTACAATGGCAAGCGGCTGGATGAATTGTCCGACGAGGAGCTTAGCGAGGCAGAAGAAGAATTGCGCGCTGTCCGGAGGGCACGCCCGTGATCATCGGCATCATCAATCAAAAGGGCGGCGTCGGCAAAACGAGCGTATCCACCAACGTGGCTCACGTCTACGCCAGTCAGGGCGCGCGCGTGCTGCTCGTGGACGCCGACCCGCAGTCGAAGAGCGCCACCCGATGGAGCTCGGCCCGCGAGATCGAGCAACTGTTCCCGGTCATCGGCATGGCCAAGCCCACGCTGCACAAGGACCTGCCGGCGGTCGCGAAGAATTACGACATTACGATTATCGACGGTGCCCCGCAGCTCGCGGAGATCGGCCGCTCCGTGGTCCTCGCCAGCGACATGGTGGTGATCCCGGTCCAGCCCTCGCCCTATGACGTGTGGTCCGCAGCCGACACCGTGGCGCTCGTGAACGAGGCGCGCGTGTTTAAGGAAAATCTGAAAGCCGTGTTTGCGGTCAATCGCAAAATCCCAAATACGGTGATCGGCCGTGAGGTGACGGAGGCCTTGGCGCAGTACGAGATTCCGACGCTCAAGACGCACATCGTTTCGCGCGTGGCGTTCTCCGAGAGCGCCGCGGAAGGATTGGCGGTCGAAGAGTACGAGCCGAACAATCCTGCCGCTGAAGAGATCCGCAACCTCGCCGCCGAGATCCGCAGGGCTGGCGACGACTACGAGGCCATGCTTGCGGACGTGGCCACAGCATTAGGAACCCCGAATGGCTAAGAAGACAGGCCTCACCAAGGCCCCGCCCAAGCCGCGCACGGCGGACGAATTCGTGATGGCCGGCCGCCAGATCCAGCCCGCAGCCGGCGAGCCCATGAAGCGGTTCACGCTCGACGTGCCGCGCTCGCTGCACACCCGGATCAAGAAGGCCTGCGCCGATCGCGGCGAGCCGATGGCGGACGTGCTGCGCGAGATCCTGGAGCGCGAGTTCCCGCGCTGATCCACGCGTTCAAACGTTCGTTTAGAAACGTAGATCAGAGCGCCTGAATAAAATCTCGGCGTTCCTAATTAGGAAAATAGGAGCAGACAGTGATTGCTGCGTTGTATGTCGAAACCGATGGCGCGTACTTTGGCCTTCCCGGCGTAGATCCTTGGGATGTCACAAGAGACGCCCGCACCTATGCCGGACCTCATCCGGTCGTGGCGCACCCGCCCTGTCAGCGGTGGGGCCGCTACTGGCACGGCGCACCCAACAAGCCGCATCAGTACAAGCTCGGCGCGGATCAAGGATGCTTCGCTGCCGCCCTTAACTCAGTGCGCAATTTCGGCGGTGTGCTTGAGCATCCGAAAGACTCACACGCCTGGCGCTACTTCGGCCTAGCAATCCCACCTGGCACAGGCGGATGGATAAAGGCAGACGACTTCGGTGGCTGGACCTGCTGCGTTGAACAGGGCCACTACGGTCATTTCTCCCGCAAGGCGACCTGGCTCTATGCGGCTGGTGTCGATCTGCCGGAACTGAAATGGGGCAAGAGCGGCCAGCGCATCCATCCTCGCGCCCTCGAACTGCATGGTTATGAGAAGGCGCGGCGGATCGGCTGGATGGCAATGATCGGGGGCAAGGACAAGACCCGCATTCGCGATGCCACACCAGCTGAGTTCCGCGACCTCCTGATTTCAATCGCACGAACTGCCGTCAGACAGGCCGCTTAGGCGCTTTGTACACTTTCGCTTGTTGCGAGCATCTGATCGTTTGAAGACGTTTCTGAAACACAGGAACTCCGAGGCGCGGACAATACCAGTTGCCGCAACGGAAGGATTATTTTACTGGAATCCGGCACAGCAAAGGAAAAATGGGTATTCGGATTTTAGTGTTGAAACGGACATGGTTCATGCTACTCTCATTTCGGATTTAAGTGTGGAGAATAAGACATGACGTTCGACCCGGCTAAACCTGTCCGCCTCCGCAATGGCTGGAAGGCTCGCATCATCTGCACCGACCGCCGCGACAACTCTATGCCCATCGTCTATCTCTACGACGACGGCTCCGGGGAAGGTGTGCGCTGCGCCTTTGCCAATGGCATGGCGACAGAAGCGCCCGACGACGAGAATATTGATTTGGCGGTTGAGCCGAACCCATACGACCTGATCAACGTCGATGTGGATACCGGCTCCTAAGGTATGGTCAACGCTCTCTATCTGGACGATTGGACCGTGGAGAAGCTGCACAAAACCAAAAACGGCTACCGGCTTGAGGCTCGATACGATGTCGAGCCCAGCCATTGCCCGAAGTGCGGCTCGATCCGGAAGCCCTACGGCCATGGGCCGAGGGTGATCGAATACGTCGATGCTCCGGTCCACGGCTGGCGCACGGTCGTAGACGTTGAGGTTCAACGCTATCGCTGTCGCGACTGCGGCGGAACGTTCATGCAACCCCTGCCCGACATGGACCCCAAGCGGCAGATGACCCGCCGCTGTGTCGAGCACATCAAGGAACAAGGTCTTCTCCGTCCCTATACGCAACTCGCCCGCGAGATCGGCGTGACGGAGAAGACCGTCCGCGACATCTGTAACGAGGAGATCGACAGACTTCTGGCGTCTCACCAACCCTATGCCCCGGTCATCCTCGGGATCGACGAACTGACGCTCCTCCATAAGAAGCGCACCATCTTCACCGATGTGGGCGAGCGCCGTGTGATCGACCTGATGGACGGTATGAACCGCTCTCAGGTGGACCGCTGGCTCTACACCCTGCCCAACCGGAAGCGCATCCAGTTGGTCACGATGGACATGTGGGGGCCTTACCGCGAGGCCGTCCGAGCGATCCTGCCGGAAGCCATCATCGTGGCCGACAGGTGGCACATCCAGAAGAAGGTCAACGAACTCCTGGACGTGATCCGCAACCGGCAGCGCAGAGCGGCCAAGGGGAAGGCCCGCAAGAACCCGTGGAAGGCGCGACGGCTGATCCAGGCCCGCGGCAAGAACCTCTCGCCGCAGAGGGCGCTTCTTCTCGACGGGATGCTGAAGAACAACGACCTTCTCTCGGCGGCTTGGCACACCAAGGAGGCGTTCTACGATATCTGGGACGCGGCGAACCGGAGCGAGGCGGAAGCCCTCTTCGACCACTGGAAGGCCAATCTTCCCAGCGAGGTCCAGGGAGACTTTGGGGCTCTCGCCAAGACCGTCGAGAACTGGCGGGAGGAGGTCTTCGTCTACTTCGACCACCGCTACACCAACGCCTACACTGAGTCCGCTAACGGGCTGATCAAGATCGTCAACCGTGCGGGCCGTGGCTATCGGTTTGAGGCTATCCGGGCCAAGGCGCTGACCATGCCGAGGCTCAATGAGAAGCGTTGGATGGTCTGTGAGTCCTGCCTGGGGCAGTTCCCGGTAAGCACTGACCACTTCCTTCCGGCAGCCCATCTTGAAGGACTCGCCATGTCGCACCCTCCTCAGAACGGCTTCGTCATATGTTGGCGGTGCAATCAATTCCACACCGACGAGTGGTTCACGCATCATGCTAAATCCACACCTAAATCCGAATAGCCGGAAAAATACCCATGGGGCCAATAGCAATCGGATATGTTCATCACGAGGAAGAGGGTGCCCTCTCCAAGAACTTCTTCCCCGGAGAGGAGCAGGAAATCGCCCAATGGCTGGCGCAGTGGCAGGAGGATCAAAAGGTTCTGTTCTGCTCGATCTTCTATCCGGGCGACCGTAGCAAGGCCGAGCTTTCCTACGATTCCGCCGAAAACCGCTAGGGTTATCAAAGAGAAAGCGGCCCGCGCCAGCCATTCCTAACGCGAGCCGCCCTATCCCACCGCAGAAGGAGGCGAAGCGGCGGAGATCCTATGGGCCGTGGTTGCCCTTGATGAACTCCTTGACGAGATCCTGAAGCTGCGAGCCGAGCTTCTCGATGGCCTTGGCGAGGCGTTCTTCGACTTCCCGCAGCACCTCGCGCGACACAAGCCGCTCCGCCTGCGTGATCTGGTGCGCGTTCACCGAGGCCTGCAGGATGGCGATCTTCTCGTGTGCCTTGTCGGCCTTGTCCTCCGCCTCCTGCGCCCGCTTCTCGGCCGCCAGGGCTTTCTGCTCCGCCAGGATCCAGAACCGGATCACGCCCAGAGCCGCAGCCCCGATCATGAAGATGGTCGACAGGTTGATGTCCCAGGAAAACTGCATGGTCAGCGCCCGCCCATGATGCTCTTGATCGTGTGGCCGCCGCCATAGATCGCGAGCCAGAGCCCCGAGAAGGCGAGAAGGTGCTCCCACGGAATGATCGGAACCGGGACGCCGGACAGAACCTGCACGGTCCATCCCACGCAGACGTTCCACAGCCACATGAAGATCAGCATCCATGACAGCGCCGGCCGCCAGCCGGAATGCCAGAAACTCTTTT
The DNA here is from genome assembly GCF_052658925.1 of Microvirga medicaginis. NCBI lineage: Bacteria > Pseudomonadati > Pseudomonadota > Alphaproteobacteria > Hyphomicrobiales > Methylobacteriaceae > Microvirga > Microvirga medicaginis. The sequence continues at coordinate 28,798 of NZ_JBQWEL010000031.1, forward strand.
CGACCTCGGCCAGCGCCAGGGCGGACTGCGCCTGGTTGGCCTGCGTCATGTAGCCGAGTTCAGCGCGGGCCTTCTCCACGAAAGCGGTGAGCAGCTCCGGGGTCGCCTCGATCTGCTGCTGCACCTGCCGGGCGTCGTCCGTGCCGAAGACCACCTTGGCCGCATCGGTCACCTTCCCGGCTGCGGCCCCGGCGTTCTTGCCGGCGAACAACCCGATCAGGTCGGGCGCGTATTGGAGGAGCAGTCCAATGATCGGGGGCATCATGCTTTCCTTCCGAACAGGGCTTCGAGCAACGCCTTCAGCCCCGCATAGAGCCAGCCCGTCTTCACGGGCTCCGGGATCGGTTCGATATCCGGCGGCGGCGGGACGGGATGAGCGTCCGCAACAGGGATGGATTCAGGCTTCTCCACGGGCGTGGCCGCGCGCAGGGCCGCGAGGAACTTGCGGTAATAGACCGCCACGTCCGCCGCCCGATCGAGCCCGTTGACGATCCGGCGCGCGTTGTACGGGTCCTCGAGGCCGGGCCCGAAATAATCGGAAAGCTTCTTGCCGGTGAACCAGCCATCGGCCATGCCGCAGTACAGGATCAGCGCCGCGATCTTGGGATCCGTGGCAAGATCCGGACGGGTGAGCAGATCGATGCCGAGGATGCGCGAGGCCCGCGCGTAGTTCTCGCGGCCCGTGATCTGGACAAGCCCGCGCCCGCGATAGAGCCAGCCGTCGTCCGCGCCGACATTGCCCATGCGTCCGCCATAGACCCGGTTCGCGAGGGCCTGCGGGTTGCGCACATAGGGCCTGGCCGAAGCATCGGACGGGAACCGCGACGGCCACACCGCCCGGATACGGGCCACCGACGAATAGTTCAGATTCTCCGTTACCGGCTGCATGGTCGCGTCGGTCTCGTGGAAGGCGGTCGCGAGGCAATAGGCGAGGGGCTCCGGTGCGAACCGGGCCGGGGCTGCGTCGAGCATGGCTTCCATGCCCCGCACCTGCGTTTCCGTCAGCCGTCCGCCAAACAGCGAGGCGCGCACGCTCCTGAAGAATTCGGCCCGGTCGAGATTCATGCCTGCCCCTTAAACCAGATTGTCCGCTTGAGCGTTGCCGGTGCCGGTGCCGATGCTGACGGCACCCATCGACCGGATGTTGTTGGCGTACATCGACGAATAGGTGGTGTTGTTGTCGAACACGATCGCGGCTGTCGCCGAGGTGCCCGTCGCCATCGCCGCCGTGTTGCCGCTGACGTTGACGCGCGAGGATCCCGACGCCGCCGATGCTGTCACGGCAATGGCGCTACCGGTGGCCCCGGTCAGCATCTCGATCGTCTGTCCACCACCCACCGCCATCGTGATGCAGTCGGTGAGGCGGATGCCGTTGTTCGCGCCCGCCACATCGTTGATGGTGTTGCCGGAGATGCTGCCGCCCTTCACCTGGTTCGCGAAGATGCCGTGCGAGCCGGGCGCGGTAATGACGTTGCCGCTGATCGCGACACCGCGCAGTTTCACTGCGTTGCCGGGATCCGTCACCGTAATGCCGGTCACGCCCGGCTGAATGATGTCGTTGCCCTTGACGACCACCGTGCGCCAGGTCGCATTCGTGCCGCGCGTGCCGCGATAGACGTAGATGCCCCGGTCTCCGCAGACCTCGATCGTGTTATCGGAGATGGTGATATCGCCGTCGAAATCGCTTTCGTTGCGGGCGCTGATGCCCGCAAGTGTCGCGTTCCGGATGGTGTTGCCCGACACCTTGGCCGAACGGCATTCGATGTTGATGCCGTTCCCCGATGCCCCGGTCACGGTGTTGCCTTCGATCGTAATATTCTCGGCAGCGCCGTGCGTGTCGATCGCGTCCCCGCCCGCGCCGCCGATCGTGGTAGCCGAGAGAAAGACGCTGTTGTTGGCGAACGTGATGCGCCGCGTGACACCGCCGGGCGAGACGCTGTTATTCGTCGAGAAGGCGTGCCGCACGTCCTGAAAGTGGTTGCCCTGGACGACGATATCCTGCGAGGCGTCGGCCACGCTCACGCCGTACCCGGTGCCGTTGGTGCGTGCCTTGTAGATGAAGCAGTCGCGCACCGTGGAATTGATCGTGTCCTGCAGCATCACCGCGCGGTCGTCGAATTCCTCGAAGCGGCAATGCGAGATCAGCACGTTCTGACCGAGCACGATAACGACGCCGCGCTGCGCGTTGTCGTCGGTCGCGCGACCGATCGCCCCGAGATTGATCAGGCGCAGGTTTTTCAGCGGGAAGACGGGAGCGATCGTCGGGCTCGAGGAGTAGGTGCCCTGCAGCGGGTTGAACACCGTCATGGCGCCTGTGCCGCCGTTCGATGTCCTGACGATATTGAACTCGCCCTGGAACGTGTTGGTGTTGCTGGCGTCGAACTTGTTGGCCGAGGCGATCCGGACCAGCGTGTCGCGCGGCATGAGCGCGGCATCGCTCGCCGTCACCGTCAGATTCTGGCCACCCTTGGCGTCGATGGTGATCGCGGGCTTGGCCGAACCCAGCGAGCCCGACCCGGACAGGAGTGTCAGGCCGGCGGCAGCATTCGAGACATTGAAGAAGGCGTTGCGCAGTTCGAGATCGGAACGGACCGTCAGGCCGGTATCGACGCGGTAGCTCTTGCCGAGGCCGTCGACCACGGGTGAACCGGAATCGATCGCGGCCTGGATCGCGTTGCGGTCGTCGGTGGCGTTGTCGCCCTTCGCGCCGAACATGAGCGGCGTCACGACCCGTTCGGCCACCTTCCACTTGGCGCCGTCGGCCGACAGGAACGTGCCGGCAGCGTCTCTCACGAGAAGCGCCCCGCCGCCGTCGCCCGCCGTGGTGTACCCTATCGTTCGGACGTAGCTCACCGGAGCCGGGACGTTCGCCAAGGCGAGCGCCGCCACCGTCGAGTATTCGACGCCCGCAGGAAGCGGCGCGACCGTGATATCGCGCAGGTCCATGGCGCCGGTCTCAGTGAACCAGAGCGCACGCCCGGCACGCGCCGCGACACTGGGGAAGACGAGGCCGCTGTCCCCCACCGGAGCCAGCACGGCCCGCTCGTGCAGATCGTCGTTCTCGCCCGCGAGCTGCTGGATCTGCATCGAAAGAAGGTCGAGTGCGTCCTCGTGCACCTTGGCGTGGAAGGCGCCCTGATTGCCGATCCGGTCGGGCTGCGAGAACGGCACGTCGCGCACCACCCGCACCTTGACGGGAGCGGCCAGCGGAGCCGTGGGCGACAGGGGATAGGTCACGGTGCCGCCGGCATCCTCACCGACGCCCGAGACGGTAAAGCCCGACGTGACCGTGGCGGTCACGCCGTTGCCGTCCGTCACCTCAAGCTGGACATGCGAGGCGTCCACGACCTTGAACGGGAAGGCCCAGTCCCGGTTGACGCCATCGGCGGCCCACAGAGAGGAACGCCCGTTTCCAACCGGAACAGTCATGGTCATGCCTTCCAAAACGCATTACATATTCGGCATCCTTTTTAACGGGTTTGGTCTGATATTTCTAGGCGTGAATTTCGGTTGACATATCTGTCAACATATTATCGGCGGGAGAACAGGAAGTCCCGCACCTGCAGATCGTCCTCCTCCGCATGGCGCCAGACGTTGTTCACGGTCGTGGTCGCCTGCCCGATCGGCAGCCCCAGGAGCATCCCGAGCGTGTCGGCGGAGTTCTTGACCACCACGCGCGGGCTCGCCTCCGAGCCCTTCGCCAGTTCCTTGCCGGTCTTGACGGCGGCATTCACCATGCGGCCGGCCGGCGAGGGATTGGTCTCGAACCCGAGATCGACGAAGGACGCGGCATCCCGCAGGATCGGGATCGTGCCGAGCGGATAGAGCGCCACCTTGGCCGCCGCCCATTGCGCATAGGCGAGCCCCGTCCCCCTCTCCTCCTTGTCCTCGTCGTCCGGCCCCTTGCCGGTGATCAGGTCCGCCATCACGGCCGGAATCACGACGAAGAACATGGCACGGGCGAACACGTCGAAGTATTCGCGCGGTGCCCCGCCCTCGCGCGCGATCCTCTTCGCATCCCGCCCGAGGCTCCACAGGTTGTTGAACAGGATGTTGAACGGCCCGTAGAACATCGTGAACGGCTGCATGCGCGGGTCGACCTGGATCGAGCTCACGTCCTTGGTGCCGCCGGATCCTTGAGACAGACGCACCGCCCGGTCGCCTGCCTCGATCGCGCCCTGCTCGTCCGCCGGGAACTCGGCAATGTGCTTGTTGTAGCCCGCGAGCCAGGTCGGCACGGATACCCAGCGGTCGGCAATGGCAATGCCCATGAAGCCGATGCGCTGCATCTCCGCCAGCGTGCCGCTCTTGCCCTCCAGCTTGGCGAGGCCGAGCCGGATATCGCGGTCGATCGAGCCCGCCCGGTGCTTCATCTCGGAGGACTTCGAGAACGCGAACTCTTCCACGGCGTTCCGCTTGTCGCCCCAGGACGGACCGGCGAGCCAGTATTGTTTCATGGCTGAGGCGAGCGGACCCACGCCGACGCGGCCAGCGGACGGCCCGAAGCCCGCAAACTGCGTGAGCACGGTCGTGAAGCGATAGGCCAGGGCATAGATCCCGGCATTCGTGCGCAGCCGTCCCAGCACGCGCTGGAAGGCGTTGAAGTCCGCCCCCAGGTCGTCGCCGTGCCAGATGCGCTTGAGCCATTTCTTGAACTCGTCGTGGAACGGTTGCCCGAGATGGTCGCGGATCACGGTCGCGATCTCCGGGTCCATGACGATCTTGTTGACCTCCTTCACCGCCTCCCAATGGGTGATGTCGTGCACCACCTTTTCGATGTGGCGGGTAATCACGTCCAGCTTTGTGGAAAGCGGTTCGCTGTAATCCTCCACGCGGGTTTTCAGGTAGCCGGCCTCGCGCCCGAGCCGCGCGAATTGCGGGTCCATCTTGAGGTCTTCCTTGGACATCAGCCGCGCCGACACGTCGACCGCCTGCGCGTTGTCATAGACCAGGGGATAATAGCCGCCCTTGTAGGTGCCGTGCGGCGTCACCACCTCGCGCGCCTCCACCTTCACCGGCTCCAGGCCCGTGAGGCGCTTTTCGAGCGCGGAGGCTTCCGGCCACAGGGAATTGATCTGGTCCCAGATGGTCTGGATCGCGTCCCAATCCTGTTTGGTCAGGACGGCCAGCACCTCGTCGAGCTTCCCTTGCGTGTCGACGCCGCCGCCTTGCCGCAGCCGCTCACCCTTCAAGAGACGATCGAGGTTCGATTCCGTGCCTGTGTTGAGGGCGAGCGCGAAGATTTCCGACTTCTTCAGGTTGCGGTCGAACGACTTGAAGTAATGGTTCTCCGCCAGATAGCCCTTCGGGAAGCTGTCCCACACGGCCAGGATCGGCGCCATGACCTTTTCGCGCAGATCCGCCTCACGCCGCTGCGCCTCCGCCATGGGCGCCCACAGATAGCGCCGCCACGGCCCGTTGATATCGCCGCCGTCGAGCCATTCGATCACCTGTTCCATGCGCGCCATGACCGCCGCCGCGCCGAGAACGTTGAGATTGAAGGCCTCCCACCTGTTCGGATTGAACCCCTCGATTTTCTTGCGCGCGTCGACGTTCGCCTGAGCCGAGGCCGTGAGCTCGTCCTTGACGTTCTGGAAAGCCAGCGCCTTGCGGTTCAGCAGGAGCTTGTTCTTGAGCTTGCCGAGGTGCTCGAGATTCTTGACGCTATCGACCACCGCCCGCAGGTCGTCCACGGTCAGGTCCTTGTAGGAGACCGTTGCCGCCTCGTCCCTCAGATGCTGCGGAATCGCGATGGCCTCGCCCGCCACTTCCTTCTCGCGGATGAACTCCGCCAGGGCCTTGCGTTTCGCGATCGTGCGCAGGCTCGTGCCGGGCCGCATGTCGAACCGCTCCAGCAGGCCCTCGATCTGATCGAGATAATCCGGGTCGACCGCCGCCGGACGCTTGCGGTTGCCGAACCGGTTCAGGTAGCGGGTCGCGCTCTCGACTTCTTCCTTGGCCCGTCGCGCCTCCATGGCGAGGTAATGGGCGAAGAGCTGCCGCCGCTTGTGCTCCGCCGCTGCTTTGTAATCGCCCGCCAGCATGGCGGCTTCGGCATCCCTGGCCGCCTTGGCTTCCTGCCTTGCGTAGAGCCCCACGCGCGTGGCGTCCGCCACCTTCTTGCCCGCGATGATGTCGCGCGCCATCCGGGCCGCCACCTGGCGCGGCATGGGGTTCTGCACGCCGCCGCGCCGGGACAGCACGCGCATTTCGGTCTCGATGAACTCCGCCCGCTTGTCGTTGTGCATGGCGGCCACCGCCTCGTCCGCCCGCCGCGCCTGATCGTTCAGCAGGTCGCCGTAGCGGTCGCGCATGCGAAGGTTCACCTCCTCGGTGATCGCCCGCGCCATCGGAGGAGCGGAGAGCAGGTCCTGCACCAGCGCGTCGCCGCTCTCATAGCCGAACGCCTCCGCCAGGATATCCGGATGAACCGGCGTCACGTCCTTGCGCTTGTTGGTCGCCGGATCGGCATAGACCGGCGGCACGTAGCGCGGCAGGCGCGTGAGCACGCTGTCGCCGTAGCGGTCGACCAGATAGGCGCGGTCGAGCACCAGGCGCGCGCCCGGCACCGTCACGTCCTCGGAAATGGCCTGACCCGTCCGCAGGTAATGCGTCACCTGATAGACCGGCATGCGGGAGAACTCCGCCACCACCTCCGCCCGCACGGCTTTCTTGTTCTCGTTCCACTCGCGCGTGGTTTCGCGCTTCACGTCCGCCAAGAGTTTGGCCTGATAATCCGCCTTGGCCTGCTCCGTCGCCTGATCGGCCAGCTTGCGATAGGCCTGGAACTCCGCCTCCTCCATCCCGGCTTGAGCCGCATCCATCCAGCCGCGGAATTCCTTGGCGTTGGCCTGCGCGTTGATCTCCTCCTCCGTCGCCAGCATGCGGTCGAACACGGCGCGAATCTCAGGCGTCACGTTGACGTTCAGGCGCGTAATCTTGCGATAGATGAAGGTGAGCCACGCCCGGAAGCGGGCGAACGCCGAGCGGAGAGATTCGGATGGGGCCTTGCCCTCGAACAGGTAGGCCTCGAAGCCGCGCGCGAATTGCTCGTGCGCGTCAACCGTTACCGTGTCGTCCTTGAGCCCCAGCCAGTCCTTGATCGCCTGCCAGTCGTCGACGAGGGCCTGCGGTGCCCCTTCGCGCAGCGCCATGTCGCGCGTCACCTCAAGGAAGAAGTGACCGCTCTCGTGCAGGAAGGTGGACAGGTCCGCCTTCTCGAACAGGTTGATGATCGTCCGGCTCTTGTCCTGCGAGAACTGGATCGATCCGCGCTTGTCCGCACGCGGGCCGCCGAGATCGTCCTTCTGGAACAGCACCCGACCGTTGAAAGATGCGACCACATCGCCTACAGTAAGGGTGCGGTCTGGTGAAGGCTGCTTAGACGCTGCCCCGGCAGTTTCGGCAGAGATGCTACCGCCAGACCGCACCTCGTACCCTTCAAGCTGGTAGGCGATCGCGTTGCCTCCACCGTCGACCCGGTAGCGCAATGCCACGCTATAGGTCTGCCCGTCGATCTCGATTGCGCCCGCCGCATAGGCATAGGACAGGTTAGAGCGGCCTTGACGGTCAGGCGCGGTGTTGTAGATCCGCGCCGTGGCCAGGAGTTCAGGCAGAGCGCGAACGGCCACGGCCTTGAGTTTGCTGCCACGGTTGGACGACAACGCCTTGCGGGTCTGTTGAGAAATGCGGATCTCGCGGCCGTCCGGTCCCGTGACCGTGCGGCCCTGCAGGTTCTCCTTCAGCCATGCGATTTCTTCCTGCCACGTCCCGACGCTCTCGACCAAGTACCCGGACTTGACGACCTCAACCGGCGTATTCGGATCGGTCGAGACCTGCACAAGCGGATTGGCGGCAGATTCCCCAGGAGCCCCCACCGACCGCATGGCCTCGCCGTGCGTATCCGTGCGCGCGATAATGATCTGCTGATCGTCCGGCACGTCCTGCGTCCAACTCGGCGTGTCGACGAATTCCCCCGCCTGCCGCAGCCGGTCGCGCTCCTCCACGTTGCGCGCTTCCACCTCGCCAGCAATACGGCGGTAGTATTCGTACCGAGCGGCCTGGACTAGCCTCTGTTTGGCGGTCAGCAGTTCGTCCGCAGGCTTGAGGGCCGATTGTTGCGAGAGGCGCCGCACCTCCGCTTGGAGCCGTTCGACCGCCTCACCCTCGTAAATCTCTCCCATGTTCAGATCGCCGCCAGGCGCGAACCCTTCCGTTCCCTGGATCCAGTGGGCGACCTCGTGCAGCAGGACGGAGCGCAAGGCCGCCTCAGTGGGGGCCTGCGCCTCGATCTCGCCCGTGTCCGGATAGAACGCGCCGGACTCCTTGCCCCCGAGCACAAGCGTCACTTCGGCATCAGCCAGTGCCGGATAGGCCCGATAAAGGTTCGGATGGCTCAACACATCGCCCAGCCGTCCGGCATAGGTCCGCCGCCCGTCCTCGTCGGGGTCCGGGTCCGTGAACTTCGACGTGTCCACGGTCGCGTCCGTGTCGGCAATCTCGAAACGCCATGCGCCATCGACGCCCTGGAACCACCCGGTGGCCTCGAAGATCTCGTCAGGGTAAGCCCCCTCCGCCTGCATGCGCGTGGCTTCGTACAGCGCCGGGACTTCCGCCGTGCCGAGACGTACTGCGGCTTGAATGCCCGCGAACTGAAACAGCGCCCCCTGCTCCGCATCCTGATTGATAACGGATTCCAGCTCCTGCCGGATCGCCTCGTTACTCAGCGACTGCACCGGCAGGCCCAACTCGTCGAGGGTCCGGCCCATCGTGTCGAGCCGCGCCAAGTATTCCGACGACAGGTCGACCGCTTCCGGCGTCAGGCCGTCCTTGTAAACCGGCGAGCCCGCCAGTTCGTTGTCGATCGCACTCAGCAGGTCGTCGATCGACGGACGTTCCTCCGCGAACTGCGGGAAGTATCCCGCCTCCCACGCCGCCAGCGCAGCGTCGTCGAGATTCAGCCCCTTTCCGTTCTTGGCCAGCAGCGTGCCGCCCACGTCGCGCGACCGCAATTCGCCGCCGCTGTCATTCAACCCGCCCTTGGACCGCAGGAAGGTGGACAGAGACGGCCCCAGCGCCTTGCGCCGTTCCCGGTCGATCGCCACCTCACGGCCCGCGCGCAGGTCGTCGAGCAGCAGGTCGAGATCGTCCGTGCTCTTGTATGACAGTTGCTCCGGGAACGCGAAGCGGATCTCCACGCCCCGGTCCTGATACAGTTGGAATGCATCGCCGCCTGTCTTTTCGGCCAGCGTCGAGAAGAACGCCTGCCATACGGTCGCGTATTGCTCCGCCACGTCGAGCGAGCGCCCGGCCGCCACCGCCTTGTCGCGCACGTCCTGAAACACCGCCTCGCCCGGAGCCGATCGCGCCTGCTCGCCCTTGAGCCGGTCGAGATCCTCCGCAAGCAACTGCTCGCGCGTCTCGGCCCACGCCTCGTTAAAGGCCTGCGCCTCGGCTTGCGTCATGCCTTCCGGGTCCATGCGGATATGCGGCACCAGCGCATCCCCGAACGGGGTGGCGGCCAGCTTCGTCGCATAATCGGACAATCGTATTTCTACATCGCCGCCGGTCAGCAGCGCGTCCCGGTAGCTGTCCCCGAATCCGGTGAAATCCGTCAGGTCCGCAGGATTGACGTTGAAGCTCTGGAACAGTTCGTTCAACTGCTCCACGGGCACATACACGGCTTTGGGACTGTCGCCGCTCGCCGCCTCGAAGGCTTCCTTGAACGCCTTGGGGTTGTTGGCCCGCAGCGTGCTATCGGCCACGGTCTCGTTCAGGGCCGTGAACAGATCGACCGTCCGTTGCGCCCGCTTGGCCTCGGAATAATCCTTCGCCACCCGCGAGCCCCCGAGCAGCGGCCCCATCACGGTCATGGCCTGGGCCGTCTGCTTGGCCGTATCAAGCAGCCGCTCGCCCCACTCGCCCGCCGTCAGCGGCGTGAACTCGCCCTCGCTCGCCTGCTTCGCCAGTTCCCCGGCGAACATGGTCGTGAACTCCTGCAGAACTTCCGTTCCGACTTCCGCCCCGACGGTCTCACCGAAGCCCTTGGCGAAATTCGTAAACATGTCGCGGAAGGCCGGACGCTTCAGGGCCTCCTTCAAGGCCGTGCGCCCGAACAGGCCGACGCCCTTGCCGACGCCGGGAATCTGCTTCGCCATGGTCTCGAGGCCGAACATTTCCAGGCCCGCGTTGACCGTGCCGGCCAGCACCGACGCCACCTTGACGGCAGCCGGATCAAGCGGCTTGCCGGTCTCGTCGCGGAATTGCGAGAACTCCCAATAGGCCCCGCCCGCCTCAAGCTCGTAGGCCTTGAGCGCCGCCCCTGCCGTCGCGCCAGCCGGTGCGCCGATGGTGAGACCGACCGATGCGCCGGCCAGAGCACCGGGGATCGCCCCAACGCCACCCGCCGCCGCGCCGCCGACCGCGCCCGAGACGCCGCCGATGGTGGCGCCCGTGGCACCGCCCGTGGCCGCGCCCTTGAACCCGGCCCCGAGGGACGCCAGCGTGGAGGGCAGCATTTCGGCAAAGGACGGCAGTGCCCCGGTCAGGAATCCGCCCGTGTCGATCTCGCGCGACGGGATCGCGTTCAGGCGCTCGCCCTCTTCGATCAGGTCAGGCGTGGCCTTGCCGGACAGGATCGCCGCGCCGATCTCGCCCAAGCGGACCTGCCGCTGGCCTTCCGAGAATTTGCCGCCCGTCGCGCCGAACAGCCACGGCAGGCCGGACAGCCGGTCGAGTTCGTCGACCTTGAGCAACGCCGCGTTGTCACCCTGCTTGAACCATTCCCGCAAGCCGGGATTCTGCTCCAGCGCCCCGCGCATCTTGGACACGGTTTCGCGCTTCTGAAGCTCGGGCAGGTTGGAATAGACGTAATCAACCGGGATCTCGTCCCGGTCCGCGATCAGCTTCGACCAGCCGTATTTCTCGGGGTCGACCTGGGCCGCGAGCTTGAGCCCCTGCGAAACCTTGTCATTTTCTTCCTTGGCGATCTCTTCCGCCAGGCCGTCGAATTCGGACGCCGCGGGCAGGTTCGGCAGGGCCTTGCCTTGGCCCGCAGGCTCGAAGGTGGTCGCCGCGCCGAGACTGGTTGCCTCGCTGAGTTGACGCGTCCGGTTGGTTTCCTCTTGGGCCACCTCTTGGGCGAACGCGTCGAACTCAGACATTTACTCACCTATGCGTAAGGGATATTCGCGACGTAACCAACGTGAATATAGCATAGGCAATTCTTTGTCATCTGGCACCCTTTGAAGCGCCTTTGCCATGGCACTTTTGAACGAGTTTATTTTGTCAGACGGAACTGGCACCGGACGACCGGTCGAAGCCGTCAATATTTCGTTGTATATGTTGACCGCTTTTGTCGGCGTCGGATCGTCGCCGTAGAGCCTGCGGTGCGTCTGGCTGATCTGCTGCAGCGCCGGGAGGGGGATATCCTTCGGCTCCGAGGCCGCCTCGAACACGCCCGTTTCCTCCCCGATCGGCGGCAGGTTGGAGGCGAGCCGCTGCTCGTTCTCGGCCGCCGTGCCCATCTCGAAACGGTACTTGTTGCCGCTCGTGCGCCAGCCTTCCGAAACCGGCGTCGACAGCGCATCCACGATTTTCTGCACTTCTTCATTTGTGGCTTTGCGCTTCTGCGCCGCCTGCAGGGCGGAAACCTCCTGCTCCAGCCGCATGAAGAACAGCCCGGCCCGCGCCTCGTTCTCAGGCTTGGCCCCGTCCTTGCCCGTGGTGGCGATCCCCATCTTACCCAGCGCCATGTTGCCCAACTCTTTGACGGTCAGGATTCCGGCCCCTTGGGTGATGTCCCGGATGCCCTTGCGCGCGTCTGCCTGCTTCTGGGCGAAGAACCGCAGATGCTCGCCCGACAGCTTGTTGGCGTAGTCCATCAGGTTGAAATCGTCCGCCGTCAGATCTTCCGGCTTCATCTGGGACAGCTTGTAATAGGTCGCCTCGTCGGTCTTGTCCTGCCGCCGCTCGCGCCGGTCGACGAACTCCTCCATGGATTTGATCACCTGCGGATTGTCCGCCACCAGGGCGGAATAGACCTCGGGCGGCAGGTCGGTTGTATCGCCACCCTGGATCACATGGGCCCAGCCGGTATTCGCAACCTCTTTCAAGACTGACTTCTTCTCGCGCTCGCGCCGGGCGATATAGGCGTCCACCTTGCGCTGGATCATGATCGCGTTTTCCGGGTCGGCTTCCGCCGCGGCTTGAGCCTGCGCCCGCAATTCGTCCGGGTCGAAATCGTCGACGCGCACGCGCACGGGCTTGCCGGCTTCCGCCGCATCCGGCACCGGCTGGACGGCGGTTGCGGCCGGCGCCTCATCGTCAGTCGGCGGCGCAATGAACGGCGTCAGCGAGGCTGCAGCCGAGGCCGCGCTTGTTTCGGCCAGGGCTTCCGCCGCAGGAGCTGCCGCCGGATTGCGGGCACCCGAGGCGAACGCCGCCATGTTGCCCGGCACCGGGAGGCCGTTCAAGGTCGCGCCCGGATCGATCACCGACTGGCCGCGCGTGGCAACGCCGGTCTGTCCGGTGAACTGCGCATCGCCGCCGCCACGAACGAAGTTCGCCATGATCTTGCGCACATAGGGCTCCGTCTCGGAGCGTTTCGGCAGGACCGAATAGGGATCGGGGTTGCCCGCGGCCTTGGCGTTCACGAACTTGTCGGCATTGCGGGGCCCGGCATTGTAGGCCACGAGCGCCGCCTCGATGTCGCCGCCGTAGCGGGTCAACTGCTCCTGCATGTACCAGGCGCCATGAGCGAGGTTTACCGCAGGGTTCGACTTGTAGAATTCCTTGATCTCGGCATCCGACATGCCGCGCAGATTCGTGCCGTCCTTGATGTTGTCGGAGATATACCGGCCCGTCTCCGGCATCACCTGCATCAGACCGGACGCGCCGACGGGAGATTCCGCGCGCGGGTTGCCGGAGCTCTCCTGCTGCACCATGGCCCGCACGAGTTTCGACCCGGCATTGCCCGCCCCGCCGATGATCCGGTTCACGGTCTCTTCGCCGCGCACCCGGCGCATCGGCACTTCCAGCGCCCGCTGGATCTCCAGATGATCGCCGCCCTCAATATCGCCCTTGTGCGCTTCGTAATAGGCCTGCGCGCCCTTGGGGTCGTCCGACAGCATCCGGCCCACAATCGACTTGTGCACGCCCGACACGGCCACGCGGGTCTTGTACTGCAGCACTTCCGGCGGAGCCCCGACGTTCGACGCCACCACCGCGCGCCGGATGTTGTCGATCTCGCCCGACACGATCTCAGGCTTGTCGAAGGCGTTGACGGCGTTCAGGGTCGCGGTCTTCACGCTCGCGTCCTGCGCCTCGGACTGAAACTTGAGCCGGTTGTCCGCCTCGTGCTTCATCGCCGCCGTCTCGTAGTTCGAGCGCGAGCGCGTGCGGATCTGGTTGAATTTTTCCTGCAGGCGCGGATCGGGCAGCGTACCGACGATCTGCTTGTAAACGTCGTCCTCGAGCGTGGCGAAACGACCGGCCACGCCCATGGCCTCGGAGCCCTGCGTCGTGAACAGCCCCTTGCGCACGGTGCCGTCCGGGCCGGTCTCGTCGGAATACAGGGCCGCATTGATCCGGCGGGAATATTCGGCCTGCGCGTTGAGCAGCAGCGCCGCCTGATCCTTTTCCTGTTCCTGCTCCGCGATTGCCGTAAAGACCCTCCCGGTGCGCTCCAGATCGTTGGCGGCCCCCTGCAAGGCCCGCCCCGTCGCCGCCCCGAAATCGTCCGGGCTGGCGGAAATGCGCTGATACTGATCCGGCGCGGCCGCGTCCCGGACCTGCCGGCTGTCGTAAGTGGGGACTGTTGGCATTATCCGATCTTCCCGACGCTAGAGCCCATGCGATACCATTTGTCGGCCACGCCCCCGATCCCGGACACCACCGAGCCGACGGCACCGATCATCCCGGCCGTTTTGGCGGATTTGGCGCTGGCGCGGTTCAACTCGGCTTCGGCCCGGAAATTCATGCCCTGCGCCTGGTGGCCCTTGGCCTCGCGTTCGGCGTTGTTGCGGATCGTGAGCGCGTCGAGCTCGCCCATCTGCGCCGTGTCGGCCAGGATGTCGAGCGGCGAACCGGACGTGAGATCCAGCCCGTTCGCCGCCATGACGGCCGATTGCCGGCCCTGGAGCTGCGCCACCTTGCGGCGGTGTTCTTCCTCCGCCACCTCGCCGCGCTTCCTCGCGTCATCCGCATTGCGCTGTGCCAGAATGGCGTTGTTCTCGTTCACCGCCGCCTGATACTTGTTCGCCGCCGCCGTGGCGTTGCCCTGCTGGATCGCGCCGACCGCACCGACCGCAGCCGAGGCCACGGACGCCATCATGCCGAGAGAGACCGGATCAACACACATTGTCAGACCCCCATGGTGAAGCGGTGGAACAACCGCCCGAGCGGGCCGTGCGGTTCTGCATCATGAATTTTAAAGCCCAGCCATGCAAGCCAGCGCACCGCTTTTTCGTTGCGCATATCAACCCAATTTTCCAGCTTAGGCGCTATAGATATGAATTCAGATATGTAAGCCTTATTGCGGCGCAGGAATGCGCGCTCATGCCGTTCGAGCAGCGGCGTCCCCACAAGCCAGGGTCGCCCCCATTCCGGCGTCAGCGTCGAGGAGCGCGACACCCCGAAGAGGCAGGCCGGCACGCCATCGACCAGCCCGACCCAGGCCCGCAGGGCGCTGTTCATGGTCGCGGCCAGCGCATCGGCAGGGGGCAGCATCGTCTGGGCCAGGCATTCGCGCCGGTCAGCCTCGCGGATGTTGGCGACGATGGCTGAGATATCCTCCGCCGTCGCCGGGCGTACCTCGATCCTAGCCCGCATAGTCGATATCCGGCGAGATCGACAGGATGGTGGCCGGCAGCGGATAGCGTTGACGGATGCACACGCCGCCGACCCGGTTGTAATCCGAGGGTGCCGGAATGCTGTCCGATCCGGTCACGAGATCTGGCGCCTCGCCGTAATCCTCGAAGCTGCGCGCCTTGAACTCGTTCATGTCGTCGAAGGAGGCCCCGACCTCCAGCCCGCTCGTGTCCTTGACGCCGATCGTGACCTCGCCCACCGCCTTGATCACGCCATCGGTCACCCGGTCGCCCAGCGTGAACGACAGGGTCTCGAGGAGGCTTTCATAGGCGAGGCCCAGATGCACGGTCGACGCCGCGAACGGCAGGGTGACGGAGCCGCCCGCCACCGTCAGTTCGCCGTCCATGCCGACCACGGCCCCGTCCGCAAGCCCGACCACCTGCCGCCCCTCGAGGTGGACCATGCCGGAAAAGGTCGTGACCGCAGGCCCGGAATAGGACAGGCCGGAATCGACGAAGAACGCCTCGGCACGGGTCGCGGGCCGCATCGGGTTCATGCGCTCGATGTAGCGCCGCCAGGTGCCGCCGATGAAGCGCCGCACCACGAAGTAAGGCACGTCGATATCGTTCTCCTGCACCACCGCCACGCTCTCGAAGGTGCCGTCAGTGGTGTGCTGCGCCCAGCCCCAGACCTCATGCTCGCGCATATAGGTCAGCGCGTTCACGGTGCCGTCGTCCATCACGCACCAGATGATCCCGTTCGGGTAGCGTTGATGCGCCCATTCGCGCACCTTCTTGGCCTCGAAGAGATGGTGCGACAGGATGGTGAGATCGGAGCCGCCGTAATTGTCGCTCTCGAATTTATAGCCGAGATCGCGCACCTGCTTGCCGTCGCGCAGCACAAAGAGCACCTGATCGCCCGCCACCATGGGCGGCACGTCCCCGATGCCGTATTCGGATTGCGCGTCGAACTTGATCGAACTCGGCGTCAGGATTCCGTTGTCGGGACCGCTCACGCGCCACTCGCCGGTCTCGGTGAAGATCAGCAGATCTTTTAAGGCGATATAGTGCCGGATCTTCTGCAGCTTGCGCGCCGCGATCGTGAATTCCAGCGCGTCGTTGTCCTTGGCCGGACGCGAGGCGGTGAAGTTGCTGTAATTGCCCGAGACCGAGCCCCAGGTCGTCTGCGGCTGGCTGATTGTGCCGCCGAACAGGCGCCGCTGCTGGAAGATCGCGGAAGCGCGCGGATACTTGCCCGAGCCGTTGAACGGGTTCTTGCCCGTGGGCGGCGATTGCTGCAGGTCCGGCTTATAGTTCTGGTCGCGGAACGTCGTCGATTCCGTCGTGCCGATCAACCCGTAATAGCCGTTCTCGATCTTGTAGACGTTGTAGAACAGCGCGCCCGCGACCGCGTTCCAGTTGATGACGTTGTAGTTCGCCGGATAGAACCGGATGTCATTGTTCGTCGAGACGGCGGCGCTGCGCACCGTCTCGGCCCCGTTCTCCATCACGGCCGTGACCGCATAGGAATAGGTCGTGTCGACATAATAATCGTTCGGGTTCTCGCCGGCCGGTGCAGACAAGGCCATGCTGA
>NZ_JBQWEL010000032.1:0-44486 GCF_052658925.1 Microvirga medicaginis
GCCAACTCCTGTTCATGTGAGGCTGTTCTGGGGCCGGAGGGCGCCTGGGACAAGCCGGAGCGGAAGTTCTGCACAGGGCTGTCCCCAGAAACAGCCCGGTCCAAGCGGCCGAGGAAGAGCCCCAAACATGCCGGGCATGAAGGGTATCTTCACGATAAGTAAGTCCGACTCGACGGCAACCATACCGACATCGCTACGTTAGCCTGCGACCCTTCGCAGGCCATTGACGGCTCTTGGAGAGGTCGAAAACCAGCATCCAGAAGAGGAGCAGCAGATGTACAAGCTCGCTTTAGTTCTGTGTGCCTGCGTAACCATTGGAGCCTGTTCGCCCACAACGACCGGAAGCGTGGCGGGAGCCACGACGGGGGCCCTCGTCGGCGGCCCCGTAGGCGCGGTGGTCGGCGGAGTCGGCGGCGCGGCGGCCGGTGCGACTGCGGGAGCAGCCACAGGCGCTCGGGTCGCCCAGGCTTCCCCAGGATACTGCTACGTCTATGATCGGAACGGCCGCATGATGATGAATGCTTCCGGCAACCCGCGGCTCCGTCGCTGCTAGCCAAAGGCCTAACGGAAGACCTGTGCTGCGGCATGGGCCTTCCGCTTTATACCCCTTCTTTAGGCGACGGCCCCATTGCCCTTCGTACCCTCTTTGTTCTAGGATTTGAGACCTGGAATCATCCGCCGCATTGCATCCACGGGTGAGACGTCACATATCCCGGAGCCGGCCTCACTTGGCCGTTTTCCCCTCTTTGAAGGCTATTGAAGGCCATGGCTAAACTCGACGAGCTGTTCAACCGCGCCAAGGCGGGAGACCCGAATGCGCGCGTGATCTCCGTGCGCGGCGCGCGGGAGCACAATCTCAAAAACGTCGACCTCATGGTACCGCGCGACAACTTCGTGGTGTTCACGGGCCTGTCCGGCTCGGGAAAATCGTCGCTGGCCTTCGATACGATCTATGCCGAGGGGCAGCGGCGCTATGTGGAATCTCTCTCGGCTTACGCCCGCCAGTTCCTGGAGATGATGCAGAAGCCGGATGTGGACCAGATCGACGGCCTGTCGCCCGCCATCTCCATCGAGCAGAAGACCACCTCGAAGAACCCGCGCTCGACCGTGGGCACGGTGACCGAGATCTACGATTACATGCGCCTGCTCTGGGCGCGGGTCGGCATTCCCTATTCTCCCGCAACGGGCCTGCCCATCGAGAGCCAGACGGTCAGCCAGATGGTGGACCGGGTGCTGGAATTACCGGAGAAGACCCGTCTCTACCTGCTGGCCCCCGTGGTGCGCGGCCGCAAAGGCGAGTACCGCAAGGAGATCGCCGAGTTCCAGAAGAAGGGCTTCCAGCGTCTGAAGATCGACGGCGAATACTACGCCATCGACGAGGCCCCTGCCCTCGACAAGAAGTTCAAGCACGACATCGACGTGGTGGTGGACCGCATCGTCGTGCGCGCCGACATCGCCGCGCGCCTGTCGGAATCCTTCGAGACGGCGCTCGAACTCACCGACGGCATCGCCATCATCGAATATGCGGACGAGAAGGACGAGAAGGGCCAGCCGAAGCGCATCGTCTTCTCCTCCAAATTCGCTTGCCCGGTCTCCGGCTTCACGATCCCCGAGATCGAGCCGCGCCTGTTCTCGTTCAACAATCCCTTCGGCGCCTGCCCCACCTGCGGCGGGATCGGCCACGAGATGCGCATCGATGAAGCGCTGGTGGTGGACGAAACGCTCTCCCTCAAGCGCGGCGCCATCATGCCCTGGGCAAAGTCCACTTCGCCCTATTACGGCCAGACTCTGGAAGCGATCACCAAGCACTACAAAGCCTCCATGACGAAGCCCTGGACGGAGCTTCCGGAAAAGGTGCGCGACGTGATCCTCTACGGCTCGGACGGTGAAGCCATCCGCATGGCTTATGACGATGGGCTTCGTGCCTATGAGGTGAGGAAGCCCTTCGAGGGCGTGATCCCGAACCTGGAGCGCCGCTACAAGGAAACCGAGAGCGACTGGGCGCGCGAGGAGATCGGCCGCTTCATGAGCGAGACGCCTTGCGAAGCCTGCGGCGGCAAGCGCCTGAAGCCTGAGGCTCTCGCGGTGAAGATCGCGGGCTTCGACATCGGCGACGCTACAGCGCTTTCCGTGAAGGACGCGCATGAGTGGTTCGGCGGCCTGTCGAAGAAGCTCAATAAGAAGCAGAACGACATCGCAGGCCGCATTCTCAAGGAGATCCGGGATCGCCTCACCTTCCTTGTCGATGTGGGCCTGGAATACCTGACGCTCGCCCGCGCCTCCGGCACGCTCTCCGGCGGCGAGAGCCAGCGCATTCGTCTCGCCTCGCAGATCGGCTCCGGGTTGACCGGCGTTCTCTACGTGCTCGACGAGCCATCCATCGGCCTGCACCAGCGCGACAACGACCGTCTGCTCGTGACGTTGAAGCGCCTGCGCGATCTCGGCAACACGGTGATCGTGGTGGAGCACGACGAGGACGCGATCCTCCAGGCCGATTACGTATTCGATATCGGACCGGGCGCCGGTATCCACGGCGGCGAGATCGTTGCCGAGGGTACGCCCGACGAGATCATGAAGAATCCGAAGTCGCTGACGGGTAAGTATCTCACGGGTGAGATGTCCGTGAAGGTGCCGGCACAGCGCCGCAAGCGCGATCCGAAACGCATGCTCAAAGTGGTCGGCGCGAAGGGCAACAACCTGAAGAACGTCACGGCAGAGATTCCGCTCGGCACGTTCACCTGCATCACCGGCGTTTCCGGCGGCGGCAAGTCTACGCTCGTCATCGATACGCTCTACAAGGCTGTCGCGCGCAAGCTCAATGGTGCGCTGGAGCATCCGGCCCCGCATGAGCGCATCGAGGGCCTGGAGCATCTCGACAAGGTCATCGACATCGACCAGTCGCCCATCGGCCGCACGCCGCGTTCGAACCCGGCGACCTATGTCGGTGCCTTCACGCCGATCCGCGAGTGGTTTGCAGGTCTGCCCGAGGCGAAGGCGCGCGGCTATCAGGCCGGACGCTTCTCCTTCAACGTGAAGGGCGGACGCTGCGAGGCCTGCTCGGGCGACGGCGTGATCAAGATCGAGATGCACTTCCTGCCCGACGTCTACGTCACCTGCGACGTGTGCAAGGGCAAGCGCTACGACCGTGAGACGCTGGAGGTGAAGTATCGCGACAAGTCCATCGCCGACGTGCTCGACATGACGGTGGAGGAAGCGCGCGACCTGTTCAAGGCCGTGCCGTCGATCCGCGAGAAGATGCAGACGCTCGCCCGTGTCGGCCTCGACTACGTGCATGTGGGCCAACAGGCGACGACACTCTCCGGTGGCGAGGCGCAGCGCGTGAAGCTTTCCAAGGAGCTGTCCAAGCGCGCGACCGGCCGCACGCTCTACATCCTCGATGAACCCACCACGGGCCTGCACTTCCACGATGTGGCGAAGCTCCTCGAGGTGCTGCACGAGTTGGTGGACCAGGGCAACACGGTGGTGGTGATCGAGCACAATCTCGAAGTCATCAAGACCGCCGACTGGGTGATCGACATGGGCCCCGAAGGCGGCAGCGGCGGCGGCCAGATCGTCGCTGAAGGTACTCCCGAGGACATCGCCAAATCCAAGGACAGCCACACCGGCCGCTTCCTGAAAGAGGTGCTGGAGCGCAGGCCTCTGAAGAAGGAAGCTGCGGGCAAGGATGCAGGCAAGAAGCCGAAGAAAGTGACGCGGCAGGAGGCGGCGGAGTAACGCAAAGACCCTGTAAGCATTCTGTTTCGGCTAGCGCATCGTGCGGGCCCGAAGGGCCACGCTAGCGAAAAGTGGATCCGGTTTTCCGCAGTCAACGATGCGCCGCCTGAAGCAGGGAGCATGTTCGAACACCCTGCGAGCCCCCACAGCCTGATATCTGCAGGGGCTTGCAATCATACTCGACATCGCTGCCGACATTTCACACCCTTGCCCGATTAGGGGCAGGAGAACGGCAATTCATACCAATCGGCGACGGATCGGCCGCCATGCTTGACGAGGTAAACTCCATCGGCGGGATAGCCATCCGGGCAGATCTGACGGGCATAGATCCAACCGCGATCACCACCGAGGAAACCGTAATCTCCGTTGCCATGGTGGACGGTCGTTCCCGCCGGGCTGTCGCGGATATAGTCGATGTCATTCTTGTAGGTTTCCTTCGGCGGGAGCGGATTGTGCCTGGACGATCCGGGCGGCTTTGGATCGGAATGAGTTCCACCTGCGATTGGCCCATTCCCTAAATTCGTGCCTCCGTACCAAATGCCTCCACCGCCGGAATTGTTGAAGAACTCATTCATCGCTTGTTGAAGTGAAAACGCCATAGTGACCTCTCTTCGACTCGATTGCGTGATGTTATTTAGTCACGCATAAGCTTAAGTAGGCGAAAGGCTCCCCTTTCAAGCAGACGTGCAAAATCCTCCATTTCATATTTCGATCTGAAAAAAATCTTTATATTCCAATGACATCGCAGATCTAAAGATCCATACCGGCTCAAACAAGGAGCGTAAGGTGCGATAGCGCATATGGCGAGGCAGCCAAAATGCCGGTTGCATGGCCGTACAGGCAGCGATGATGGCGGAGCTAGGGTGTGACACGGCAGGCGGCGGAGTAAGCCTGCCGCAGTCTCAGTGCGATGAGAGTATTGCCAGGGCTTCCTGCGCCAGGCGCTTCGTGAGTTCCCCAGCAGGAAGCTCGCAGCATAGGCGCGCTGACTGGCCCGACCAGAGGGGCATGAAGTCTCCCAAACCGAGAGGCTCGGATTTCTGACGCAAGGGCGCGAGCGCCCCGCCCGCAAGCGGAAACTGGGGCGCAGCCGCCGAGAGGGGTCCCACCTCGCGCATGATCCGGTTGACGATGCCTCGGGCGGGACGCCCGGTGAAGACATTCGTCAAAGCTGTCTTTTCAACGTCGTTGCCCTTCAGCGCTTGTCTATGAACGGACGATATCGTGGCTTCCGGGGTGAACAGATAGGCCGTTCCCATCTGCACGGCCGATGCGCCCAACGCAAAAGCCGCGACGATGCCGCGCGCGTCGGCAATTCCGCCCGCAGCAATGACAGGTATCTTCACCGCGTCTGCCACCTGTGGCACCAGCGCCATGGTGCCCACTTGGGTCGAGAGGTCTTCGGTTAGAAAGATGCCGCGATGGCCGCCCGCTTCGAAGCCTTGCGCGATGATGGCATCACACCCCTCGCCTTCGAGCCAGCGCGCCTCATCGACCGTGGTCGCGGACGACAGGACTTTGGCCCCCGTGTCCTTTACGCGCTTCAGCAGGCCCTGCTGCGGCAGCCCGAAATGAAAGCTCACGACTTCGGGCGTGAACTCCTCCACGAGGCTCAAGAAAGCCTCGTCGAAAGGCGCGCGTGTCGACGGCGGTGTCGGCATCTCCGGATCGAGCCCGAGCTCCAGATAGTAGTTCCTCAGACGCTGTTTCCACGCAGCTTCCCGCTCCGCATCGAAATCCGGCGCTTGGTGGCAGAAGAAGTTGACGTTGATTGGTTTCGAGGTTTTCCGACGGATCCTGGACAGTTCCTCCCGGGCCTTGTCGTGGCTCAGCAGCGCGCAAGGCAGCGAACCGAGACCTCCGGCTTCCGAGACGGCGATGACCATGTCGGACAAGTTGGCTCCGGCCATGGGGGCCTGGATGATGGGAATCTCGTTTCCCAGGAGGTCAAGAATTCGCCGATCTTTCCACATGGCTTCTGCCTTTCCTGCATGGCGCATCGTGCGGAACCGAATGTCCGCGTCGGTGCCCCAGAGGTCCGCAGCGAACGATGCGCCATTAAATAAGGGAGCATCGGATCAGTCCCAAAAGTGCAAATCCACTTTTGGGATCACCTCCGCTCCTCTCCTTGTATCGTCCGGTACGGAGATCCGGAACCACTTTCCAAACGCATACGCTAGGGCGTCTTCAGTTCCTCTTCGAGCACCATTCCATAGGGTGAAGTGTCGATAGCGGCCGGGCCTGCATAGGGATGGCTCAGAGCGAGGATGAAATAGAGCGTGAGCCCCGTATAGGCTCCGTAAACGGAGAGAACGGCGATATGCAGGGCCGTCGCCGGGAATACAAGAAAGAACCCGACGGTGATGACAAAGCCCGCCAAGGCCATCCACCAGAACAAGCCGGGAATGCCACGGTGAAGCAGCGCTAATCGTGCCTTCCGGTGATCCTGAAGGTTATCCATGTTCATGATCATGCGGCCGCGAAGAGATTCCTGCTGCGGAGTCTCCGCCTTCAGGTTGAGGATGCCGATATCGAGATCGTTATAAGCTCGGCTCGCCTCTCTACTGCCTTGGGGGCGGTCAGATGCCTGCCACTCTTTTTGCAAGACGGCTCTGACGTAAACTGCGAGTCGGGTACGGAGAGTGTCTTCCTCCGGCCCGTTCCATTGATCCAGCTGCAATGCAATATGCTCGATCGTTGAAATTTCCTTCGAGACCTCCTGCTGCAGGTTCGTATGCGCCGATTGGGCCTCGGCAAAGACAAGCGCCAGGATAAGGCCATGAACCGTGCCGACGCGAATAGCGACCGTTTCGGCCACATCGCGAGCCTTCGTCGGCAAGTCATCGGTCAGCTGTCTGCGGACGATGCCGAATGGCAGGACGGAGACGGCAATTGCGATCAGCATCGCAATAATGGCGCCGAACCAGGCAGGAAGCTGCAGAATGGTCGCCATGCTTGCTCCTGGTCTGAGCGCACCCCGTTTGCTGGTAGCCGATGCCGTACAAGAGAGCATGGCATGCTCTGCGCTGCCATGGCTTTTCGGGTGTAGTCGAGACGACGTTCGCTCTCTCGCCTACTCTCGCCCACACAAGCGAACCGCACCCTCGCTCCTCCTTTTGAGCCTATTGCCCGCCTTATCCATCCGCGGGATGATGGCGCGTTTTTTTGCGGCGGAGGAGACCATGAGCGCCACCGATGCAGCTTTTGCTGGCTCGATCCCTGCCGTTTACGAGCAGTATCTCGGTTCCCTTGTCTTTGAGCCTTTTGCCGAAGATCTGGCCACGCGGCTCAAGGGTGTCACCTCCGGGCGGGTTCTGGAAGCAGCGGCAGGCACGGGCATCGTCACGCGCGCGATGGTCAAGGCCCTGCCGCCTGAGGTCGAGATCATTGCGACCGACCTCAATCAAGCCATGCTCGATCTGGCACGGACGAAGCTCCAGGCGCCCAATGTAACCTGGCGCCAAGCGGACGCGCAGTCGCTTCCCTTCGAGGATAGCTCCTTCGATGCCGTGGTGTGCCAGTTCGGCGTGATGTTCTTTCCGGACAAGCCCGCGGCCTATCGGGAGGCATTGCGCGTGCTCAAGCCCGGCGGACGCTTTCTGTTCAATGCCTGGGACAGTCTGGACGCGAACCTGGTGAGCAAGGTCGTATCCGACCAGGCGGTTGAAATGTTTCCCGAGGATCCGCCCCGGTTCATCGAGCGTACGCCCTTCGGCTATTTCGATGCGGGCCGCATTGAGGGCGAACTCCAGCTGGCGGGGTTCGAAGACGTCACCATCGAGCCGGTCGACAAGGTGAGCCACGCGCCCTCCGCACGCCACGCCGCCATAGGCCTGACCCAGGGAACGCCGTTACGCGGCGAGATCGAGGCCCGCGCACCGGGCCGTCTCGACGAGGTTACGGACAAGGCGACGCAGGCTCTCGTCGAACGGTTCGGAGATGGCCGGGTCGAGAACCGCATGCGGGCCCTTGTCGTCACGGCCCGGCGATAAGGCCCGCAGCACTATTGAGCGGAGGTCAGAGGACCGGCCGCGACGACGACATCTCGGCCGTTATCCTTCGCTGAGTAAAGTGCAAGGTCCGCTTCCTGAAGCAATGTCTTGATTGCTGTTGCGTGATCAGAAGCGGCGCAGCCCACGCTGACAGTCACTTGGGCCTGAGGGCCCAGCATGGCTTTGCCGGCGGCGGAGAATGCACGTCTTACCGTCTCGGCCAGAGCCTTGGCATCTCCCATGGACATCGGCAGGATCGCGGCGAATTCCTCGCCGCCCAATCTGCCGAAGGAGCGTCCGGGAAGGTGCTCGGTCAACACCTCTCCAAACAGCATGAGAATGCGGTCACCCATCTCATGGCCATAGCGATCATTAAAGGACTTGAAGTTGTCGAGATCGAAGACGAGACAGCTGACCGGCTTGCCTTTCCTGGCATGAATGAGCCGCGTTGCGTGCTGCAGGAAAGCGCGCCGATTGGGAATGCCGGTCAAAGGATCGATGAAGGCTGCCTGCTTATAGCCCAGTTCGACATGTTCCTTGGCCATGGACAGAAAGATGAACGCCAGGGCTGGAGTATAGACCACCAGGAAAAGGGCCATCTCGGAGGACCATCGGTTGGCCAGAGCGTCGATCCAAGGAATCGACGTCACCGCGAGCCCGGGCCAAGTCCGGAAGATGTTGAAAATAGCCAGGAGCACCAGGAGAACGACGGCGATCTGCTGGGAAGCGAGGGGATGTTTGGCATGACGCCAGAGTTCGCGAGCGCTGAGCCAGGAATAGACACCCGTCGTCAGCGCAACCAGGATCAGTCGGTAATCCTGCCTCTCATAAATGAGCGGGAAAGCCGCGATCCACAGCACGACCCCGGTCCAGATGAGCGGAGGAAAACCCCTGCGGCCGTTGAAGATCCGGCAGCCGGCATAAAGAGCCACATAGGACAGAAGGCCAAGGGCATTGCCCGCCAGGAGCGCCGGATAGGAGTTATGGGACCTTCCAAGGTTCGCAACCGCAAAGCCGCCCGCGATAAGACAGAAAGCAGCTCCCCACGGCAGGAGAGCGCGAACCTTTCGATTGAGCGTCCAGGCGAACACCAGCAACGCACCGAGAACCAGCGCGAGAAGGACAAAGGCAACATTGAGGGTGACTGGATCTAGGGTCATTGAAGCGGCGGCAAGGATTCGGCTGATCGGTCGCAGTAGTAAAGGAGTCCCTGCACACCCCTTTCCCCTAGGTAATGATTGCTAGTGCTATGTTCGATTAGTCTTCGGATGTCCAGCCCTACGCGAAGCGGCATCGCCACATGAACGGTGGTGCAGGAACTAAGCCTTGGGCGCGGCATTCTTCTTCATATTACTTCCAAAGGAGAGCTCCATGGGCCGCTATCACCGTCACGGGGTGGAGAGCACGGCCGCCATTGCCGGGCATCCGCTCCACCACATGCTCGTCACCTTTCCGGTTGCCTTCCTGATCGGGGCTTTCGGGACAGATATTGCGTTTGCAAGCACGAGCAATCCTTTCTGGGCGGACGCCTCCTATTGGTTGCTGATCGCAGGCATTGTCACTGCTCTGGTGGCAGCGATCCCTGGCCTCATCGACTTCGTGAGCATCGATCGAGTGCGCAACCTCTGGATTTCATGGACCCACATGGTTGTGAACCTTGTGGTCGTGGGCGTCGCCCTTGTGAATGTCGGCGTTCGCCTGGATAACCCTGCCGCGGGCGCTCAGGATTGGGGCCTCTGGCTCTCAGGCCTCCAAACCCTGCTGCTGCTCTTCAGCGGCTGGCTCGGAGGGGAAATGGCCTATCGTTATCACGTTGGCGCGATCCAGGACGACAGCCCCCAAGTCGAGCAGTTCCTCGTGGAGGTCGACCGCAGCGGAGTCGCGGAATCCTACGACCGCCGCAGCGGCACCGGCCGTCGGTAAGCGTCCTTTTCTTCTGGGCTCCTAGACGCTAAGTTGGGAGCCCATGAACCGCATCCTCCTGATCCTCTCTGCCGCCTTACTGGCTATGGGCGGCCCTGCTCTGGCAGCCTCATCCTGCCCGCCTGGTTTCGCGCAGCTTCAGAATTCGGACACCTGCGTGCGCATCAGCGGCCGTGTTCGGGCAGAAACCATCGTCGGCTCATCTCGGAGCCGTACATCCGACAACGTGACGACCCACGCGAGTGGGCGCGTTCAGATGGATGTGAGAAGGCAGACGGAATACGGACCTCTGCGCGCGGTCATCGCTGTGGATGGGATCGGGCGTTAGGCGTTAATCTCTTCCGCCTAATCAAAGGGCGCCCGAAGGCGCCCTGTTTGGTTTCGGATCAGTATCCGTAATCGTAATACTCTTCACGATAATAGCTCCGTCTCGGAGCCTCATAATAGCGGTAGGACGGCTCATACGTGCGATAGGTCGGGCGGGCAGTCGCGCCGAGTACACCGCCAACGATGGCCCCCGTTACGCCCGCCGCGATCGCAGCATTATTATTGCGCCGCTTCACGACATAAGCCTGAGCCTTGCCGTTCTTGTAGTGGCCATAGGCATGCCCCTTGCCTTTTCCCGGACGGGCATCGGCCGCTCCGGAGAAAGACGTGACCGCCAGAAGCGCCACGCTCATCGTCAACAGAAACTTTTTCATCAGTTGAACTCCGATATTAAACTGAAAAGAATAAGATCTTTTAGCGGCGCCGGTTCCCGCTTCCATATACTCTCAAGGCGAACAGACCCGCGCGAAAACCACATCGCTAGTATCATCTCGTTCAAGACGAGAGTTCCGTGTTTCAAACAGTCCCCATCATGCTTGAACTTCGGACCACGTGGAAGCCCCCAGCGAAGTTCCTCCTTGCCGAGACTTGTCGCTGCTTTTTTATCACCACACGTCAATGGATTCGTGATCTGCGATGTGCCAGTTCTCCGTGATGTCGAGACGGGAGCTAACGCGTGCCTTCAACCGAACCCTCGAGAGCTGCCCGGCTCTTCCGGAACTTCAGGAGATGGAAAGGGATGGTTTCCAGGCAGGCACCGGAACCATCCCGGCAATCTCTTGTTGGCCAAGGCTGGGGGCACAAGGGCTCTTGCTGAGTTGAGCTCTCAGACAGAACAGGAGATCGCAATGCACGCTCATGAGATGGTCAGCACGCATCCGCATGTCAAAGGCAAGACCAATGACGCTCTGATCCGCTGCATCGAGGAATGCTTCGATTGCGCGCAGATCTGCACCTCCTGCGCCGATGCCTGCCTCGGCGAGCAAACGGTCGCTCAACTGACCCAATGCATTCGCCTCAACATGGATTGCGCGGATATCTGCATGGCGACAGGCACCGTCGCGACCCGGCGGACTGGCTCCAATGAAGACGTGATCCGCCATATGCTGAGCGCCTGCATGACAGCCTGTCGTCTGTGCGGCGAGGAATGCGAACGCCATGCCAAGATGCACGAGCATTGCCGCGTCTGCGCCGAAGCGTGCCGCCGCTGCGAGCAAGCATGTCAGCTGGCTCTCAACAGCATGGGTGCTCATCATTAAGCTCGCACTGAGAGGTCAAAATCCAAAGCAGAGGGGCCGGTTTCCCGGCCCCTTTTTCACATACTTGGAGAGCACACGCTTACTGCGCCGTCGAGCTGTTGCCCTGCGTCTTGCCCTCAGAGGACGAGCCACCCTGCTGCGGGATCGGCAGCTTCTTGGTGGAGGTCGTCGCGTTGCTCCTCTCGGACGAGGTGTTGCCGCTGGAGGTGCTGCGCGTCGAGACCGAACCGGTCGTCGAGGGCGAGCTCGACCTGTTCACTTCGGTCGAGGTGCGGGTGGAGCTGCGGCGCTGTTCAACCGAAACGCCCACGTCCGGCGACGTATCGCGGGTGCGGACCGTCGTGCGGCGGTGCACGGACACGCTCGGCTCGTTCACTTCCTCGTAGCGACGCACCGAGCGGCGACGAACCTCCACCGGCTCATCGACAACCTGATAACGGCGCTTCTTCACCGCAAATTTCTTGGTCTTTTTCTTTACCGCCACCTTCTTGGTGGAAGGCTTCTTCTTGATCACCGTGCGGTGAACTTCGGTATCGGGCTCTTCAATGGCCGTCACACTGCGACGGCGTGTGACGGAGACACTCGGCTCATCAACCTCATGCACGGTGCGGGAGCGAACCGACACGCCCGCGCGCTCGCGGGTTTCAACGCCCACGCCGACACGCGTGCTGCCCTGCTCGCGGGTCGTCGTGTTGGACTGAGAGATCTGCGAAGACCGGGACGTCGTGCTGCCGGTCGCCTGTTCCTTGCCCCCTGATTGCTGCTTTTTGGGCAGCATCATCTGGGTGTCCGAGGTCGACGAGGAGGTATTCGAGTTCGTTGTCGTCTGCGCGTAAGCCGTGCTGCTTAACAGCAGAAGGGCCGCGCCAAGCGCGATCTTCTTCATGGATTCATCTCCACTTAACTATAATGTGGAGTGTGAACGCACACCCTGGCTTCCTGTTCCCTATTCCTTCAGTAGTACGGGAACACAATACTCTCAGTCTTTTATGAATACCTGTTCATACTGCAACAACCTCCCGGTGGTTACGAAGCATTAACGCTGTCGAGCCTTTCCCAGAACTGTGCAGCTAAAATTCAGATTCATTCGTATAAGATAAGGTTATTAAGTTACTCAACGGGGATGCGCCGCCATGGCTGTCTTTCAAGCGTTCAATACCGCCGGTGTCGGCTTCAACATGTCGGGCACCAGCCCTTCCGGCTGGTCCTTCGTCAGCGCCAATCCGTATATCGAAACGGTGAAAACCTGGCAGGGAATCTGGGAGGGTGGCGATGTCGCGGGCTTCGATGTGAACGGCAGCTCCCTCATCGACCATTACACCGCCTGGTACTGGACCGACGGCTACGATGTCGTGATCGATCATCTGGTCTACGAGAACTATGGCGACACCGTTCTGTCGATCCAGAATCTCGACCTTCAAACGACGGTTGACGACCTGAACGCCTACGACTGGTACGTCGCCCTCAACCGCGGTCACGACACTTTCTACGGCAACGATTATGCGGACGTGATCCGCGGCGGCTATGGCAATGACGCGATCTATTCCTATGGCGGCCACGACACCCTGTTCGGCGATGCCGGCAGCGACAAGCTCTACGGCGTTACCGGAGATGACGATCTCTATGGCGGCACCGGCCGCGATCTACTGAGCGGTGGATCCGGCAGCGATTATCTGAGTGGCGGCCTCGATATCGATACGCTAGCTGGCGGCACGGGCCGCGACTACTTCGTCTTCGACTCCACGCCGTCGACCTACAACGTCGATACGATCACGGACTTCACCCCCGCCGACGACACCATCATGCTCGACAACGCCATCTTCACCCGCGTCGGGCCGAATGGCTGGCTTTCCAGCGCTGCCTTCCGGGTCGGCAGAGCCGCTGCGGACTCGACGGATCGCATCATCTACAACAAGGAAACGGGCGCCCTGCTCTATGACCGCGATGGTTACGGTGGTTACGCGGCCGTCAAGGTCGCCCAGCTGAAAGCGTGGCTGCCGATTACGAAATACGATTTCTACGTTCTCTGAGCGCGACGGTATGTTCATGCCGTAAGCCCCGGCCCTCGCCGGGGCTTTTCTTTCGGGGAACACCTCGTCCTGCTTGGCGTTGCGTTTCCATGCAGGACATCACGATCTCTCTCACCAACGCTCTCGAGCGATGGCAGAGCTTGTGGCCGAGCTGGCTGGTCACCCTCGCTTTTCTTAGCCTCGCAACCCTTCTCCTTCTCTTCCTTCACTCCCTTCTTCTCAGTGTTTTGAGGTTGGCGTTGCGAGGAAGGTTGGCCGAGTTTGGGCGCAAGCTGCTGCACAGGATCGGCCCGCCGACGAAGCTCGGCATGCTGGTGTTGGGCCTCGGCGTCGTGGTCCAGGCCCTGCCGCGGCGGGGAGGAAGCTATGACCTGATCCAGTGGGGTCTGCTCTTCGGCTTCATCATCTTTCTCGGCTGGAGCGCAATCACCATCGTCAACACGGCCTCGGAGATCTATCTGCGCCGTGCCTTGAAAGGCTCCGAGGACAGCCTGCTGAGCCGCAAGCTGCTGACGCAGGTGCGCCTGCTGCGCAGAACCGTTGTCTTCGGCCTCGGCTTTATCACCCTCTCCGCGATCCTCATGACGATTCCCTCGGTCCGGCAATACGGCGTGAGCCTCTTCGCCTCCGCCGGCGTCGCTGGTCTGGCCGTCGGCCTAGCCGCGCGGCCGGTCCTCTCGAACCTCATCGCGGGCGTGCAGCTCGCGATCGCGCAGCCGATCCGGCTCGGCGACGAGGTGCTGCTGGAGGGCGAATTCGGCACCGTCGAGGAAATCCAGACCACCTACGTGGTCATCCGTCTTTGGGACTGGCGGCGCATGGTCGTGCCCCTCTCCTATTTCATGGAGAAGCCGTTCCAGAACTGGACCCGGCAATCGAGTTCCATCCTTGGTTCGGTGTTCTGGTACCTGGACTATGCCACACCCATCGACGAGGTTCGGGCCAAGTTCATGGAGATCCTGAAAAGCTCCAAGCTCTGGGATGGTGAGGTCGGCGTGCTGCACGTCACCGATGCCAAGGAAAGCACGCTCGAGCTCCGGGGCCTTATGAGCGCCGCCTCTTCGGGCGCCTCGTCGGATCTCCGCAACGAGGTCCGCGAGAAGCTCATAGCTTGGCTGCGGGAAACCTATCCCCAGGCGCTCCCCCGCACACGGACCGAGGTTCTCGGCTCCTCTCCAGAACCCATTCCTGGCGCTCGGGTCCATTAACTTGGCCTTAATGTGCTATGCTACTAAAGCATAACAGCCCTACTTTATTACCGCTCCTCTTTTGCGCCGCACAGGCATATATGCTGCATCGCACACAGCAAGAACAAAGGCCGCCGACTATAGGGGTCGGCAACTATAGGAGTTTCCAATGTTCGTGTCCTACATCCTCTCTAAAGTCCGCGCTTATATGCGTTATCGCGAAACCGTCCGTGAGCTCTCCCTGCTTTCGGACCGCGAGCTCGACGATCTCGGCATCTCCCGCTTCCAGATCGAGAGCATCGCCCGCGAGCACGCCGTCGCGTAAAAATGAGCTGCACTGCAGCAAAGGTCTAGCCCGCTTCCAGCGGGCTTTTTCTTTTGGACCATGGCATTTTCCGGCGAAGTGGATGCCGGTTCGCCGTTCGAAAATGCGTAAACTAAAGCTAGCGCCCGCCTGAAACCGGCAGAATGGCTCCGGTGATATAGGAGGCAGCGTCCGACATCAGGAACAGGACCGCTTCGGCGATCTCCTGAGGCTCGCCGATCCGCTTCATCGGGATGAAAGGCAGAAGCCGCTGCAAGCGGCCTGCATCCTGGGTGCTGCGCTCATGGATGTCGGTCCGGGTCATCCCCGGCGAAACGGCATTGACCCGCACGCCTTCCGTCGCCAGTTCCCGCGCCAGTCCGATGGTGAGAGAGTCGATGGCTCCCTTCGAAGCGGCGTACCAGACATATTCGTTCGGGCTTCCGAGATGGGCAGCGACGGACGAGATGTTGACGATGGATCCGCCTCCGCCGCCCCGGCTCTGCGACAGGCGCCGTGCCGCCTCGCGGGCCACGAGGAGAGCCCCGGTCACGTTGATGTCGATGCATTCGCGCAGCGTCTCGGCGGCAGTCTCGGCGAGCTTGCCCGACTTTCCCGTAACGCCGGCATTGTTCACCACGTGGGAGATGGGACCAATCCGCTTCTCCACTTCGTCGAAAAGACGCAGCACATCCGCTTCTACGGCAACATTGCCCTGGAAGGCCTGCGCCTCTGCACCCGCAGCCCGGCAGGTCTCGACGACTTCTTCGGCGGCAGTGCTCTCGGAGCGGTAAGTGATGGCGACGTCATAGCCACGGGATGCGGCGAGTTGCGCGATCGCCGCACCTATGCCGCGGCTGCCACCTGTAATAAGGACCACGGGTCGCTGGGATTGCATGGTGCCACCTTTCTAAGACGCAACCGGCGCAACTTGACCAGGGCTCCGAGGGGAGTCAACACATCGCCTGGGAGAATGACCATGAGCAAGATCGAACCCATTCACGTCATCGGCGGCGGCCTCGCAGGTTCAGAAGCCACTTGGCAGATCGCGCAGGCTGGCGTTCCCGTCGTCCTCCACGAGATGCGCCCCGTTCGCGGCACCGACGCGCACAAGACAGAAGGCTTGGCGGAACTCGTCTGCTCCAACTCCTTCCGCTCCGATGATGCGGAGACGAACGCGGTCGGACTGCTGCATCAGGAGATGCGCACCCTCGGCTCCCTCATCATGGCCAAGGGCGACGCCAATCAGGTGCCCGCAGGCGGCGCGCTTGCCGTCGACCGCGACGGCTTCTCCGATGCGGTGACGGCCGCGCTCGAAGCCCATCCGCTCGTCACCATCGAGCGGAGCGAGATCGCCGGCATTCCGCCGGAGGAATGGTCCTCCGTCATCATCGCCACCGGCCCGCTCACCTCTCCGGCCCTGGCGGAGGCGATCCTCAAGCTCACGGGCGAAACGTCTCTTGCCTTTTTCGACGCCATCGCTCCCATCGTCTATCGCGAGTCCATCAACATGGACATCGCGTGGTTCCAGTCGCGCTACGACAAGGTCGGCCCCGGCGGCACGGGGAAGGACTACATCAACTGCCCCATGACGAAGGAGCAGTACGACGCCTTCGTGGATGCGCTGATCGCCGGCGACAAGACCGAGTTCAAGGAATGGGAGGCGAACACCCCCTATTTCGACGGCTGCCTGCCCATCGAGGTCATGGCCGAACGCGGCCGCGAAACTCTGCGCCACGGCCCCATGAAGCCCGTTGGGCTCACCGACCCGCGCAATCCCGACGTGAAGCCCTATGCCATCGTGCAGCTGCGCCAGGACAACGCGCTCGGCACCCTGTTCAACATGGTGGGCTTCCAGACCAAGCTGAAATACGGCGCGCAGGCCGAGATCTTTCGCATGATCCCGGGCTTGGAAAACGCCGAATTCGCGCGCCTCGGCGGCATCCACCGCAACACCTATCTCAATTCGCCCAAGCTGCTCGATCCGACGCTGCGCCTGAAGGCCATGCCGCGCCTGCGCTTCGCGGGTCAGATCACGGGCTGCGAGGGCTATGTGGAGAGTGCGGCGGTAGGCCTGATGACCGGCCGCTTCGCCGCAGCCGAGCGGCTCGGCCATCCGATCCAGCCCCTGCCGCACACGACGGCGCTCGGCGCGCTCATCAACCACATCACGGGCGGTCACATCGAGACCATCGACGAAGGCCCGCGCTCCTTCCAGCCCATGAATGTGAATTTCGGCCTCTTCCCGCCGCTCGACCGCGCGCCGAAGGCGGAAGACGGCAAGCGCCTGCGCGGCTCGGCCAAGGCGATCGCGAAGAAAAAGATGCTGACGGACCGCGCCCGCGCGGATCTCGCAGCGTGGCTCGCCGCCGCCAACATGCCGGCGGCTGCGGAGTAAAGCCGCTCCACTGTCATCCCGGGGCCGCTCAGCGGAGCCCGAGATCCATAATCACTAACGATAGGGAATGAAGCGCAGTACGACATGCTGCGCTTTTTCTTTTTGCGGAACGGTTATGGATCCCCGCCTTCGCGGGGATGACGCAGAGACCTAAAACGGCCCGCGCCAGAGCGCCCAGATTTTGCGCCATTGCGGTAGATCGACAGGCGTATGGAGCGGATCGTAGTCGCGTTTTTCCATCGCCTTCAGGTAAGGCTCGATCAGCGCAAGCGGACGGAAGGCAGGCTTGGCTGCAGATGGGATCGTGGAGCGCAGCGTTTTCACCTGATCGAGATGGCGGCGCGCGATGGCGCGCATGTCGGCGAGAGCGCTCTTTAAGCCAGGTCCGCCACGTCCAGTGACGATATCCTCCCGCACGACGCCGTGACGCGCCAGGATATCGGCCGGGATGTAGAGCTGTCCCTGCCGCGCATGGATCGGGAAAGCGCGTAAGAGGCCGGTGATGGCATAGGCCACCCCCGCATGGCCTGCGGCATCCGCCGTGCCGGCATCCTTGCCATCGTTCAGGACAATACTGGAGAGTTGGATCAGGCTCGACGAGGTTTCCCCGCAATAACCTTCGAGGTCGTTCAGGCTCGGCATGGGATCGTCATAGAGATCGAACATGCGCGCCTCGATCAGATCGACCAGCGATTGCCGGGGCAGCCGGAACTTGACGATGGTGTCGTCGAGCGCGGCGGCCACGGGATTGGCCCGCACATCGCCCCTCGCCTCCCCCTGCAGCGCATCGCGCCACCATTGCAGCCGGATCTCGCCGAGCATGGGCTCGCGCACGGATTCCCGCACGCGGGCGATCTCGAAATTGAAGGCATAAAGCGCCTGAAGATACGGACGCTTGTCCTCAGGCGCGAGAAGGCTCGAGAAATACCGGTCGGGATCGGCCTCGCGCACGAGTTCTGCGCAATGGGCGAAGTTGGATTGGGGATCGGCCATCTTAAGCAACGGCAATGAGGGCAGCGGCAACCTTGCGGTTTTCCGCCAGCAGGATGTTGTAGGTGCGTGCGGCTGCCCCGGTCTGCATTACATCGAGTCCGATCTTGGCATCGCGGAAACGCTCGCGAAAGGCGCCGGGAATGGCGGCGACATCGCGACCGGTGCCGAGGAGCAGCAATTCGATCTCCTCGGCCTCGGCGAAAATCGGCTCGAGCACCTCGTCGGTCAGTTCCGCGATGGAGGCGATAGGCCAGGCCTTGATGCCCGACGGCAGCGCGAGGATCGAACCGCGATGTGACATGTCCGCGAAGCGAAAGCCGCCGTTGCCGTAGGCATCGATCTGATGGC
This sequence comes from Microvirga medicaginis, assembly GCF_052658925.1. NCBI lineage: Bacteria > Pseudomonadati > Pseudomonadota > Alphaproteobacteria > Hyphomicrobiales > Methylobacteriaceae > Microvirga > Microvirga medicaginis. Next base: position 18,497 of record NZ_JBQWEL010000032.1, read on the forward strand.
GTCCCGGCAGGAAGCCATCGTAGAGGCGGCCAGCGCTCATGGTTTTACTCCGCGGCTGCGGCCTTGCCCTCCGGCACCTTCACGGTCTCCGATCCGCGCAGGCCGATATAGATCAGCATGGGCGAGGAGATGCAGATCGCCGAGTAGGTGCAGATCACCACGCCATAGAGCATGACCTGGGCGAAGCCCTGGATCGCCTGCCCGCCGAAGAGCACGAGGGCCAGAAGCGAGAGCGCCGTGGTCGTCGCCGTCATGATCGTACGAGACATGGTGGTGTTGATCGACAGGTTCAACAGCTCTTCCGCTGGCATGGTCTTGTAGCGGCGCATGAGCTCGCGGGTTCGGTCGAACACCACCACGGTTTCGTTGAGCGAATAGCCCACGATGGTGAGGATCGCCGCAATCGAGGTCATGTTGAACTCGTGACGGGTGATCACGAAGAAGCCGATGGTCAGCACGATGTCGTGGAGCGTGCCGATGATCGACGCCACGGCCAGCTCACGCTCGAAGCGGAACCAGAGATAGAACAGAACCGCGAGCACCGAGAGCACGATGCCGATGGTGCCGGACTGAACGAGCTCGCCCGACACGCGCGGTCCCACCGTCTCGACGCGGCGGAAGTCGTACTCGTTGCTGAACGTGTCGCGCGCCTTCTGCACCACAGCCGTCTGCGCGGCCTCACCGCCGGGCTGGATCGGGAAGCGCAGCGAGACCTCGCCGGCCGTGCCGAATTCCTGCACCTCCACGTCGCCGAACCCGAAGCCTTCGGCGGTCTGGCGAATTTGGGCGACATTGGCTTGGCCGGACCTGGCCTGGATCTCCATGAGCGTACCGCCCTTGAAGTCGATGCCGAAGTTGAGGCCGACGACCAGGAGCACGATCGCCGTCGCCACCGAGATCAGCGCCGACAGCGGGAAGGAGAAGCGCCTGAAGCGCATGAAGTCGAAGTGGGAGTTTTCGGGCCAGAGGCGAACGAGGCGCACGATACTCACTCCTTAGAGCATTTTTCGGTGAAGTGGGTCCGGTTCGCCGTCAAAAAATGCGGCAAAGCCAGAAGTAGAGCCGGTTTCATGTCAGTGAAACCGACTCTAGAACGGAAGAACTTTGGGACGCATCCACTGGTACCAGAGCGCAATCATCATGCGCGTCAGGGTGACGGCGGTGATCACCGTCGTGAGGATGCCGAGAATGAACACGACTGCGAAGCCGCGCACGGGGCCGGAGCCGAGGAAGAACAGAATCACGGCGGCAATCGCCATGGTGCTGTTGGAGTCCACGATGGTCGCGAACGCCCGGTCGAAGCCGGCCTGGATGCCGGAGACGATGGACCGTCCTGCGTGAATCTCTTCACGGATGCGCTCGTAGATCAGCACGTTGGAGTCCACCGCCGTACCGATGGTGAGCACGATACCCGCGATACCCGGCAGGGTGAGCGTGGCCTCCAAGACCGACATGAGACCGAAGATCAGGCCCACATGCACGAGTAGCGCGATGTTCGCGATGAGGCCGAAGATGCCATAAGTCGCGAACATAAACATGATGACGAAGATACCGGCCACATAGGTGGCCATCTTGCCGGCCTCGATGGAATCGCGTCCAAGGCCGGGGCCGACGGTGCGCTCTTCCACGATTGTCAGCTTGGCCGGCAGCGCGCCGGAGCGCAGCATGATCGCCAGATTGTTCACCTGCTCGATTGTGAAGCTGCCCGAGATCTGACCTGAGCCGCCGGTGATCGGCGATTGGATCGTGGGAGCGGACACCACCTCGTTGTCGAGAACGATCGCGAGCTGACGGCCCAGGTTCTCGGTCGTCGCCTGTCCGAAGCGCTGCGCACCGCGGATGTTGAAGCGGAAATTCACGATGGGCTGGTTGGTCTGCGGATCGAACGCGGCCTGGGCATCGGTGAGGTCGCCGCCTTCCGCGATCACGCGGCGTTCGACGGGAACGCGCTGGCCGCCCGCATCGCGCATGGGAAGCATGTCCACGTCGGTCGCGCCCGCCTGAGCCAGCAGGCGGAACTCGAGATTGCCGGTTTCACCCAGAAGCTCTTTCAGCTTCTGCGGGTCCTGAAGGCCGGGAACTTGGACGAGAACGCGATCCGCGCCCTGGCGCTGAATGCTGGGTTCGGTGGTGCCGCCGAAGTCGACGCGGCGGCGGACGACCTCGATGGACTGATCGACGGCGCGGCGAACCTTCTCGTTGACGCCGGCGTCCGTATAGGTCAGCGCGATGGTGCCGTCCGGCGCCTCACTGATGGCCAGAGCGGCGTTACCGGTCTGGCCGAGCATGGCGTTGCCGACCGGCTGGGCCAGCTCGCGCAGGCGCGGCATCAGGCGCTCGCGGTCTGCCTGGTTGGGCACGCGGATCTGCACGCCGCGCGGAACGGTTTGAATGCCGTTCTGTGACGCAACGCGGTTGTCGCGCAGGACGCGGCGCACGTCATCGCGCAGAAGGTTGATCTGGGTGCGCATGAGATCCGACTCGTCCACCTGGAGGAGAACGTGGGAACCTCCCTGCAGGTCGAGGCCGAGAACGATGGCGCGCGAGGGCACGAGCCAGGACGGCACCCAGCTCGGCACGGCTTTCAGATATGCCTGGCGCTGCTCCGGGGACATCATGCTCGGAACACCCAGCAGCAGACCGATGATGATGATCGCCAGCGTGGCGATGATCTTCGACTTCGAGAAGCGCAGCATCGTCAGCTCAACCTTTCTCAAACACGTGTGCCGTACATGTCGTGCGGCGGACCGGCCCTCAAGGGGGCTTTAGCCCGAGGGCCGGTTTTTGGTTTTAGGCCTTCACCGGCTCGCTCTTGGAGCGGACCTCGGAGATCATGGTACGGGCCACCTTCACCTTCACGTTGTCGGCGATCTCGACTTCGACGTCGGCCGAATCCTCGAGCACCTTCGTCACCTTGCCGATGATGCCGCCGGAGGTGACGACGGTGTCGCCGCGGCGCACGTTCTTGATCATCTCCTGGTGAGCCTTCACCCGGCGCTGCTGCGGACGGATGATCAGGAACCACATGATCACGAAAATCAGGATGAACGGGACGAACTGGATGATGGCATCCATTCCGCCCCCGGCAGCGGGGGCCCCTTGTGCGAAAGCAGGTGAAATGAACAAGCGGCTCTCCATGGATAAAGGCGCGAGGCGGGCTCTTTCTTGGCCCACCCGCGCCAGACAGAATTAAAAGTGGGCGGACTATACCGATCGACTCCACGAAATCAATGAAGTTAGAGGCCTTTCCCAAGCCTCCTGCGGGCTTTCCGGCCTCTCTTCCATGGACCGAAGGCCGGTTTTTGCGCTAAGCACGGCCTCCTCACCGTTTCTTGATGCCAGAGACCCATGTCCGCAGACCTCACCTCCCCCGAATCCATGGCGCTCCTGAAGCGCATCGCCGACGCCCTCGAACGGATAGCCCCTGCAGGCACTCCCCAGGCCGAATTCGCGGCAGCGGATGCTTTCGTCTGGCACGCGGCGGCACGCCGGCTCTCGCCAGTACCGAAGGTGAACCGGGTCGAGATGACCCTGCTGAGAGGCATCGACCGGGTGCGGGATCAGCTCGCCGAGAACACCGCCCGCTTTGCCAAGGGCCTGCCCGCCAACAACGCCCTGCTCTGGGGCGCTCGGGGCATGGGCAAGTCATCCCTGGTGAAGGCGGTCCATGCGGAGATCAACGCCACGAGGGCGGCAGACGCCCGCCCCCTCAAACTCATCGAGATCCACCGCGAGGATATCGAGACCCTGCCCGACCTCATGAGCCTTCTGCGTTCCGACCCGCACCGCTTCATCGTCTTCTGCGACGATCTTTCCTTCGATGCGGACGACACCTCCTACAAATCCCTCAAGGCCGTGCTGGAAGGCGGCATCGAGGGACGGCCGGACAACGTGATCTTCTACGCCACGTCGAACCGCCGCCACCTGCTCCCCCGCGACATGATGGAAAACGAACGCTCGACCGCCATCAATCCTGGCGAGGCCGTGGAGGAGAAGGTGTCGCTGTCCGATCGCTTCGGCCTGTGGCTCGGCTTCCACAAATGCAGCCAGGACGAATATCTTGAGATGGTCTTCGGCTATGTGGAGCATCTCGGGCTTGATGCCGACCGCGATGTCATCCGCGCAGAGGCGCTGGAATGGGCCACCACACGCGGAGCCCGCTCTGGCCGCACGGCCTGGCAGTTCATCCAGGATCTGGCGGGGCGCTTGGGCAAAGCAATCTAAAGGGGCCATTTCATGCGGGTCAAACGGATCGTCGCCAACATCTCAACATCCGACATAGCAGCCGCAAAACGCTTCTACGAGGATAGTCTGGGCCTCGAATGCCTGATGGATCTCGGCTGGATCGTGACCTATGGCAACGGCGAGCCGGGTCGCGTCCAAATCAGCATCGCACGCGAGGGTGGTTCTGGTACGCAAATACCCGATCTGTCCATTGAGGTGGACGATGTCGACGAGGCCTTTCGGCGTATGGAGCAAGCCGGATTTCCCGCGGTCTACGGACCTGCCGACGAGCCCTGGGGCGTTCGGCGGTTCTATGTTCGAGACCCGTTCGGGAAGGTCGTGAACATCCTTTCCCATCGCACCAATGAGCAAAGGGACGGTGGCTGAGCTCCACCGTCCCCTCGCCTGATCAGCCTCGGGTCCCGAAAGCCAATCCAAACTGCTGTTGAAATTAGTCGGCCAGATGCTTCATCGGGTCGACCGGGGTCGCGCCCTTGCGGATCTCGAAATGGAGCTGCGGCGAGGTCACGTTGCCGGTCTGGCCGGAGGTGGCGATCACCTGACCGCGCTTCACCTGCTCGCCACGCTTCACGCTGAGCGAGCCGTTGTGGGCATAGGCCGAAACGTAGCCGTTATCGTGGCGGATGAGGACGAGGTTGCCGTAGCCCTTCACCTCGCTGCCCGCATAGGTCACGGTTCCGGCTTCGGCTGCCTTCACCGCCGTGCCCTCCGGCACGGCGATGTTGATACCCTCGTTGCCGCCATTGGCGCCGAAGCCTGCGATGACGCGGCCACGGGCCGGCCAGCGGAAGTTGCTGGCGGACAGGCTGGCCGTCTGCTCGGGCTCAGCCACCGGAGCCTTCGCGGCCTCGGGCTGCGGAGCCGGCGCGGGAGCCGGAGCCACCGACTGCGTGACGACCGGAGCGGGCTTCAGGGGCTGAGGCTCGATGGCCGCAACCTTGCGAGGCTCGAGGGGACGTGCCGGCGAGACGAGCGGCTCACTCGTGGCCGAGGCGACCTGCTGCACCGGAGCAGGCTTGGCGGGCGCCGGAGCCGGAGCGGCAACCGGAGCCTGGGCCTGCATCGGCGCGGACATGCCGGGGCGGACGCGCTTGGCGGCAGGAGCCGGAACAGGTTGGTCGTTGACGGCAACCCTGGTCTGATCGACGAAGCGCATCTTCGGCTGAGCCGGAGCGGGATTCATCGCGACGGGGCGGGGCTGCTGGGCCGGGGCGGCGATGGGGGCCGATGCCATGCGCGACGGCTGGGACAGCGGTTGAGCCTGCACCGGGGGAAGTGCCTGCGCCTGAACGGGGGAGGTCGGCATGGAAGCCGCTGCATAGGATGGAGCGGGCTGGGAGGCCTCAGGCGTACCGGGCGCGACGCGCTCGCTGTTCGCAAACGGATTGGAGAACGGGTTCTCCGAGAACCGCATGCTCTCGCCACTACAGGCGGCCGCCGCACTGCCGATCAAGCTCACCAGAGCGATCCGCGAAGCCGCAACCCGATACCCAGAACCCACACGCAAACGCATGACTTAATTACCCCAACCGCACGCAACTCGATGGGGCTATTAAAACCCTGTTCAGGTTAAGCAAGGGTTGACGACATGAACAATGTCGTAACCCTGCCGTGAAAATTTTTCGATTCGATCAGAGTGTCGCCGCAATGCCGGTGACGAGCGGAGAAATACGCAACGGCGCTCCCAGGCTCTGGGTGAATTCGCCATCCGGCAAACGGTCGATCTGCACGAGGCGCGGCGCGCCTTCCTGTGTCAACGCACCGACGAGACGTCCGCCGTGGCCGAGAAGCGATGTCAGCGTCTGAGGGATTTCCGGCCGCGCCCCATTGAGCAGGACGCGATCGAACCGCTCGCGCACCCGCACGGCAAGGCCGTCGCCGATTTCCATCCGCACCCTGCCCGCTTCCACGATCTTGAGATGCTGGGCCGCGCTCTCCGCCAGCGTGTTGAAACGCTCGACCGTCGTGACCTCGGCGCCGAGATGCGCCAAAAGTGCCGTCACATAACCGGTGCCCGTGCCGACTTCTAGAACGCGCTGCCCGGGCGCGACGCCCAGCGCCAGCAGCATCGTGGCCACCGCGCCCGGCGCGGTCATGGTCTGGCCGCAGGGAAGCGGCAATGCCACGTCGGTGCGGGAGAGATCACGGAAACGGCGCGGCGCGAAGACGTCGCGAGGCACGAGCTCCATGGCGCGCAGCAATGCCGTGTTGCGAATGCCCTTGGCGCGCAGCGACAGGACGAAGGATGCAACGCCGATGGCCTCCTGCTCACTGCGGGCTTCCGCTCCGGAGAAGAAAGGCTCTCGGCTCATCGTGTCCCTACCCGAAGGCTTGCGCGTAACGCGTAAGCGTCGGCTCGTCTGTCATGTCGATGCGCAAAGGCGTGACCGCGATGCGCCTGTTGGCGAGTGCCCAGAGATCCGTGCCGTTGCCGGGCGTGAATGGGGTACGCTCGAAGGCGATCCAGTAATAGGGATTGCCGCGTCCATCGAGCCGCGCATCGAGACGCAGGAGTTCCTGCGTGCGCTGCCCCTGATTGACCACAGCCGTGCCTTCAACGTCTTCCGGCTCGCAGCCCGGAAAGTTCACATTGACGAGGATACCCTTATCGATGCCGGCATCCAGGATCTTGCGAATGATCTTGGGACCGTGATGCTCCGCGCAATGCCACTTCAACGCATTGCGATCTCCTGCGCCATAGGCCTGAGACAGCGCAATGGAAGGGATGCCGAGAAGCGTGCCCTCGATGGCTCCCGCGACCGTTCCGGAATAGGTCACGTCCTCAGCCGCATTCTGCCCACGATTGACACCCGAGAGCACGAGATCGGGCTTGTGCTCGCGCATCAGCTCGCGCACGCCCATGATCACGCAATCCGTCGGCGTGCCCTTCACGGCAAAGTGCCGGTCGGAAATTTCGCGCAGGCGCAACGGATCGTTGAGCGAGAGCGAATGCGCAACGCCACTCTGGTCCGTCTCGGGCGCCACCACCCACACATCGTCGGAAAGGTTGCGGGCGATGGACTCCAGGGTCTTCAACCCTGGCGCATGGATGCCGTCATCGTTGGTGCAGAGAATGCGCATGTCAGGCCTGACGCTCGATGCGGGTGAGGCCGCCCATGTAGGGCTGCAATGCTGTCGGGATCGTCACGCTGCCGTCTTCGTTCTGGTAGTTCTCCAGAACCGCGACGAGCGTGCGGCCGACGGCAAGACCCGAACCGTTGAGCGTGTGCACGAAGCGCGGCGACTTCTCGGAGGCCGAGCGGTAACGGGCATTCATGCGGCGCGCCTGGAAGTCCGAGCAGACCGAGCAGCTCGAAATCTCGCGATACATCCCCTGCCCCGGCAGCCAGACCTCGATGTCGTAAGTCTTGGTCGAGGAGAAGCCCATGTCGCCCGTGCAGAGCGTCATGGTGCGGAACGGCAGCTCCAGCTTCTTCAGCACGTTTTCGGCGCAGGTGAGCATGCGCTCATGCTCGTCGGCAGACGTTTCCGGCGTCGTGATCGAGACAAGCTCGCATTTCACGAACTGGTGCTGGCGGATCATGCCGCGCGTGTCGCGGCCGGCGGAGCCTGCCTCGGCGCGGAAGCTCGGGGTCAGTGCGGTAAAGCGCAGGGGCAGTTCCTCCTCGGAGAGGATCTGCTCACGCACGAGATTGGTGAGCGTGACCTCCGCCGTCGGGATCATTCCGTAGCGGCTATCCTTGATGATCTTCTGAACGGCCTCGCGCGGCTGACCTTCAAGTGCGGCGGCGACGGCCTGCTCAAGAGAATTGCCCGGGAAGGCCCAGAACTGATCGTCCTCGAATTTCGGCAGCTGCGCCGTGCCGAACATGGTGTCGTCGCGCACCAGCAGCGGCGGATTGACCTCCGTGTAGCCGTGCTCGGTGATGTGCAGATCGATCATGAACTGGCCGAGCGCACGCTCCAGGCGGGCAAGCTGACCTTTCAGGATCACGAAGCGAGCCCCCGACATCTTGGCGGCGGCCTCGAAATCCATCAGGCCGAGGGCCTCGCCGATTTCGAAATGCTGCTTGGCATTGTTGATCGTCGGGGGCGTGCCGAAACGGTGACGCTCCACGTTGCCGTGCTCGTCGGAACCGACCGGCACATCCTCCTTGGGAATGTTCGGAATGGCGGCCAGAGCCTCGAACAGGGCCTTGTCGGCGGCGCGCTCGGCCGCCTCGAGCTCCGGCATCGACTCCTTGATGCGAGCGACCTCGGCCATCAATTCCTGTGCACGCGCCTCATCCTTCTTCGCCTTGGCTTGGCCGATCTCCTTGGACATGGCATTGCGGCGCTCGGTGGCAGCCTGCAGCGCGGAGACGGCGCTTTTACGGGCATCGTCGAGGGCGATCAGGCGCTCGGACAAGGGCTCCATGCCCCGGTTCCGGAGGCCTTTGTCGAAAGCCGCGGGATTCTCGCGGATGGAACGGATGTCGTGCATGGGATCTAGGACCTGCTTGATGATGCGGCCCGCCCTTAGCACAGGCCGCCTCTTTGTTCACGCCAAAGTTAGACGGCCTTCTGGAGGCTTTTTAAGAGCCCTACCCTTCCGCCGCACGCGCGGCCTCGGCCTCCGCACGCCTCTTCTCCACCATACGGACGGAGAAGATGGACGCCTCGTAAAGAAGCAAGGTGGGGACCGCAAGGGCGAACTGGCTGATCACGTCCGGTGGGGTCAGAACCGCCGCAAGGATGAAGACAAAGACGATGGCATAACGCCGCTTGCTCTTCAGGAAATCCGAATCGATGATCCCGGCTCGCGCCAGCAGGGTGAGAACCACGGGCAGCTGGAAGCAGATGCCGAAGGCGAAGATCAGGGTCATGATCAGCGACAGGTACTCACTGACCTTCGGCAGGAACTCGATGGAGGGCGAATTGTCGGTCGCCAGCTGCTGCATCCCCACGGAGAAGCGCATCAGCAGCGGCATGGCGATGAAATAGACGCAGGCCGCACCAATGGCGAAGAGAACGGGCGTCGCAATGAGATAGGGCAGGAAGGCCCGCCGCTCGTTCTTGTAGAGTCCCGGCGCCACGAACTTGTAGATCTGCACCGCAATCACGGGGAAAGCCAGGAACCCGGCGCCGAAGGCCGCCACCTGGATCTGCGTGAAGAGATATTCGAGGCCGTGCGTGTAGACGAGATGTGCCTTCTCGGGCGAACCGACCGCCAGCACATAGGGCCACACGAGTGCATTGTAGATGTACTTCGCGCCGGCAAAGCAGACGAAGAACATGGCGACGAACGCCACCATCGCCTTGATGAGGCGCGAGCGCAGCTCGGTGAGGTGCTCGATCAGAGGCGCGCGCGATGCCTCGACCTCATCCTCTTCAACCGCAGTGGTCATCAGGCTTTTGCGTCCGTTTGTTCTGGAGCCGGTTGGGCAGCGGCAGCTTTCTGCGTCTCGATCTCGGCCTCCCGGCGCAGGGACTCGGCAATGGCTTCAGCCGGATCGTCCATGGGCGGGGGCGGCAGATCAATCTGCGGGAGCGGATTGTCCGGCGCAGGCGCGCGGCCTTCCACGATCGCCTGAACCGACGCGTCACCGGTGAGCTGCTGCGCAGCAGGTTCAGGCGCAGCCTCCACCGGCTTCTCGACCGCACCCTTCAGCTCATCGCGAATGGTCTGGATGGGGTTGAAAGTGTTGCCGTTAAGGTCGGAGAAGGAATCGTTGACGCCCTGGAGCTGCTTCTTGACCTCGTCGAGCTCGGCTTCGCGCATGGCCTCGTTGAACTGACCCTGGAACTCCGCCGCCATGCGGCGAAGCTTGCCCGTGACCTGTCCAACCGTCCGCAGGGCGCGCGGCAGGTCCTTTGGGCCAATTACGATCAGCGCGACGGCGCCGATCACCATGACCTCACCCCAGCTCATGTCCAACATGGCGTGGCCTCGACCCTGCCTTTACTCACCGCAGCCACGAAAGATGGCTGCTACCCAAAACTCAACCGACCTTGTGGTCCGTCGTCGCGGCGTTGGTCTGCGTGCCGGCCTGATGATCGATCGTGCGGACCGGCTCGGAAGGCTGCACCGGCTTCGGAGTCTCGTCCTCGGCCATGCCCTTCTTGAAGGCTTTGATGCCCTTCGCGACATCGCCCATCATGTCGGAGATCTTGCCTCGTCCGAACAGCAGGACAACGATCAGACCGACAACGATCCAGTGCCAAATACTAGCGCCACCCATGGCAATCCTCCTGCGCCCCGAGAGGCGCGAATTTGGAATATGAACTCGCCGTCAACCTATGCGTCGGCAGCGGCGAAAACAAGGACATCCTTTGGTCCAACCTCGATGCCCACGTCCTGTCCCTCCCTCACGCCAACGGGATCGTGAACGCGGGCCTGGAGCGGCCGGTCGAGGCCTGGAACGTCGATATGGACCAGATCGACCTCGCCGAGAAAGCGACGTGATACCACACGTCCCGGCAGGCAGAAGCCTTGCGGCTTGAGCCTCACCCCTTGCGGCCGCACGCAGACGATGGCTGGGCCATCCTCCAGATGCGGGGCGGGAAACACGCCCACCGGACAGGTCACCTGCCCGTTTCTCACGGTGCCCTCGATCTCGTTGAAGTCGCAGAAAAACCTGGCTGCAAAGAGACTGACCGGCTTGCGGTAGATCTCCTCGGCAGGTCCCTGCTGGACAATGGTTCCGGCGCTCATCAGAACGATCCGGTCCGCAATCCGCATGGCCTCTTCCGGATCATGCGTGACCACGATGGTCGTAGCGCCGGTTTCTCTCAAGATTGCGACAGTCTCGTCGCGGATCGCATCGCGCATGCGACGGTCGAGGTTCGAAAACGGCTCGTCCATGAGCAGCACGCCGGGTCTCGGCGCGATGGAGCGCGCCAGCGCCACACGCTGCTGCTCGCCACCGGAGAGCGTGTGAGGGAATTCGTTGGCATAATGCTCGAGGCCCACGCGGGACAGGGCGCGGCGGGCGGCGATATCGGCCTCCGAGGCCGAGAGATCCTTCAGGCCGAACATCACGTTCTGCAGGATCGTCATGTGCGGAAACAGGGCGTAATCCTGGAACATGAGGCCGATGCCGCGCCGCTCCGGCTCCACGAAATTCTTCAGCCCGCTGACCTCACGACCATCCATCAGGACCCGACCGGATGTGGGAGCTTCGACGCCCGCCGCAATGCGCAGGAGCGTGGTCTTGCCGCAGCCCGAATGCCCGAGAAGACAGACAAGCTCACCGGGCTCGACGGTGAGAGACACACCCTTGAGGGCCTCGATGGAATTGTAGGTCTGGACGATGTTCTCGAAGGAGAGCTGGGCCGGGATGGACGCGCCAGCCGTGCCGCGCTGCCCCCATCGGGGCAACCGGAAACGGTCGCGGGCGGACACGGAGGGCTTGTCGCTCATTCCTCGCTGGTCTCGCCGATCTCGGTCTGATGCATTTCAAGCGGCTCCTGGAAAAGATCCTCGTGATCCAGGGGATCCTCGTCCTCGCGCAGGGCCTCCGCGTCGGAGGGCACCGGCACGGACATATCCGAAGGAACGCGCCCTTCGATGAAGCCCGCCCCCTTGAGCTCCTCGAGGCCAGGCAGGTCCTCGATGGCATCCAGGCCGAAATGTTCCAGGAAGGCGGGCGTGGTGCCATAGGTTACGGGACGGCCCGGCGCCTTTCGGCGGCCGCGAAGGCGAATCCAGCCGGTCTCCAAAAGCAGGTCGAGGGTACCTTTGGAAGTGGCGACGCCGCGGATCTCTTCGATCTCGGCACGGGTCACCGGCTGGTGATAGGCGATGATCGACAGGGTCTCCATGGCGGCGCGCGAAAGCTTGCGCTGCTCCAGCACGTCACGGGCAAGTACGAAGGCCAGATCGCTCGCCGTGCGGAAGGCCCACTTGCCGGCGACGCGGACGAGATTGACGCCACGGGGCGCATAGATCTCCTGGAGGTCCGCCAGAATCTTACCGATATCCGCGCCCTCCGGCAGGCGGCCGGCCAGTTCCTCGGCGCTCAGCGGCTCGGCGGAGGCGAACAACAGCGCCTCGGCGATGCGGATCGCTTCGCCGTGATCGGGCACGCGGCTCTCGACGGAGTTCTCCGCGGGAGCCTCGACGTCTTGGATTTCGGCTGTTTCATCCATCATGATTGGGCTCCTGTCTCGGCCGGGTCGGCGACGGGTTTGACCCAGACCGGAGCGAAGGCTTCATCCTGCCTCACCGTGAGCTTGCCCTCGCGGACCATTTCCAGGGTCGCGGACAGGGCGGAGGCCAGAACGGTCGGCCGCATGGAGGGCTCGACCATGTATTCCACCAGATAAGTATCGAGCGTCACCCAGTCGCTCAAGTGGCCCACAAGCCGCTCCAGGGCCTCGCGGGCATCGATCAGCGACCAGACGGTACGCTTGTGAAGCGAGACCCTGCTGTTGAACTGCACCTGGCGCTGCTGGGCGTAGGCCTTGAGCAGGTCATAGAGACTTGCCTCGTAGCGAGTATCCCGGCGGATGGCCACGGGCTCGGGCGCGCCGCGGGCGAACACGTCGCGCCCCAGAAGCGAACGCTCGCCCAGCTTCTTGGCGACTTCACGGATCGCTTCGAGGCGGCGCAGGCGCAGAGCCAGAGCCGTGGCGAGGTCCTCCGCACTCGGCTCCTCGCCCTTCGGCGGCTCAGGGAGCAGCAGGCGGGATTTGAGATAAGCGAGCCAGGCCGCCATCACGAGGTAGTCGGCCGCCAGCTCCAGGCGCATGCGGCGCGCGGCTTCGATGAAGGTGATGTATTGCTCGGCCAAAGCCAGGATCGAGATGCGGTGCAGGTCCACTTTCTGGCGGCGGGCCAATTCCAGCAGGAGGTCGAGCGGGCCCTCAAAGCCATCCACATCCACGAGAAGCGCGGGCTCGCTTTCCGCGCGCTCGGCGGTGGGCTCGACATCCTCAAAGGGTAAGGGCTTGGCCATGGACGATACTCAACTCGGTGGGGGCTCGACCTTGGGCTGCTCAGGCGATCATCGCAAGCGCAGCATCGAGTCTTGCACGCGCATCCACAGGATCGAGCGGCTCCGGCTCGTGCCGGATGCGGGCCAAGGCAGCCTCTGCTCGCCTTGAGGAATCTCCCTCGAGGATGGGCGCTCCCTCGGCCACAGCCGACATTTCTTCCATATCGCCATTGCAATGGAGGGCCATGTCACAACCTGCCGCAAAGGCAGCTTCGGTCTTTTCCCGGAAGGAGCCCGACAGGGCCTTCATGGACAGGTCGTCGGTCATGACGAGGCCGTCATAGCGGATATGGCCCCGGATGATCTCCTCCATGATGATGGGGGATGTCGTGGCGGGCCGCTCCGGGTCGAGCGCGGTGTAGACGACATGAGCCGTCATCGCGAGAGGCATATCGGTCAGCATGCGGAAGGGCGCGAAATCGTGGCGCTCCAGCTCCTCGCGGGACGCGTCCACCACCGGCAGCGCCAGATGGCTGTCGGCCCGTGCGCGCCCATGGCCCGGCATATGCTTTACGACCGGCAGGACACCGCCCGCCAGAAGCCCTTCGGCGGCAGCCCGGCCGAGGACGGCTACCTTTTCCGGCGTCTTGCCATAGGCCCGGTCGCCGATAACGTCGTGAGCGCCCGGCGAAGGCACGTCGAGCACGGGCAGGCAATCCACTGTCACACCCACGGAACGCAGGTCATGGGCGATCAGCCGCGCTCCCAAACGGGCGAGTTCCCGTTGGACCAGGGGATCATTGGCATGCAGGGCGCCGTAAGCGGCGCCGGAGGGATATTTCGGCCAATGGGGCGGGCCCATGCGCTGAACCCGGCCACCCTCCTGGTCGATCAGGATGGGAGCATCCTCGCGTCCGACCGTTTCCCGCAGGGCGGCGCAGAGCGCCCTCACCTGTTCAGGACTATCGATATTCCGGCGGAACAGGATGAATCCCCAGGGAGCGGCCTCCCTGAAGAAGGCAACCTCGTCGGGGGTGAGCTCATGGCCGGAACAGCCAGCAATAAAGGCGCGGATTTTCATGCCCGCGCCTTAAGTCTCTTAAGTGTAAGGGTCAAGAAGTCTTGGCGGCCGAGGTACCGGCCAAGCCTGTCTTTAGTTCTTGGCGACGAAGCACTGGCCACCCTGCCCCTGCAGCTTGGAGCAGAGAGAGGACGCCTCTTCCCGCGACATGGGTCCGACCCGGATGCGGTAGATCGTGTTGCCATTCACCTCGGCCTTGCGGATCAGGGACGTCGCGCCGGCCAGATCCGGATACTTGCGCTGATAGGAGGCAAAGGCAGAAGCCGCCGCATCCTCCGAGTTAGCCAGACCCAGCTGGACCGCGTAGCCGCCCGAGGTGACTGTATCCGCAGTCGCCGCAGGAGCCGCCACCGGAACCGGCTGGGTTGAAGCGACCTTCTGCGGCGCGGGAGTGGCGGCAGGCGTTGCTGCCACGGGCGTCGCGGCTGCAGGCGCAGGCTTTGGAGTCGCAGCCGGGGTCGCAGGAGCCGCCACAGGCTTGGGCTGAGCGGAAGCCGTCTGAACCGCTGCGGGCTGTGCTGTCGCAGCGGCCGGCATGGTCATGGCCGGAACCGGAGAAGCAGCCGGAGCGGGCTCCGGCGCTCCAACCACGGAGCCATCGGGGCGGATCGTGACGGTTCGCACTTTGCGCGGCTCACCAAGGTTCAGGCTGTTGGGCGCATTGCGAGCGTGACCGGGCGCACCGGGAACGGTCGCACCAGTGGCATCGGCCACGGCTCCAGCGGTCGAACGTACGGCCTGCTTGACATCGACAGGCTGCTCCTCGCGGTTCACGACCTTGGTCTCGGTCTGCTGGGCGCGCTCGTAGATCTGCTTGTTCTGGTTCGGGATATCGACCCCACCCGGATTTTGCGGCTGCACCTTCACCGGATCTGTCGTGGCCTGGACCAGGATCGGCTCGCCGCTCGCTCCGGTCGAAGGCTTGGTCAAGACATAAGCGCCACCGCCACCAATCACGATGGCGCCGACAACGGCGCCGATGGCGACCAGGCCCTTGCGCGACCGGGGCTTCTCGACCGGCGGATAATCCAATCGCTCGGGTTGTGCGTAAGCATTATCGGCATAGGCGTCAACGCCGTCGTCGTAATACTCATCCGCGTAAGCCGCCTCGTTGTAGGAGGCCTGCTGCTGAGCCGGAGCCGGCTGCTGGTAGGCATAGGCCTGACCGTTGCTGCGCGGAGCCTCGGATTGGGGCGCATAGCCGCCGAGATCGAACTCGGTCGAGCGCGCCTGTGCCTGAGGCCGACGTGCAGCCGGCGTCACAGTGTCGCGGGCTACAAAAAGGTCGTCGATCGCAGACGGCTGTTGGCGCGGGCGCGCCGCGCCGTCATTGGCCAAAATGGCCTGAAAAGGGTCGTCCTGGCCCACGATCCGGGCCAATTCGGCCAGCGGATCGTTGCTGCGCGGTGCGGCGGCGGGCTGGACGTGAGGGGAGCCCGCCTGGGCAAGGTGCCGCTCGATCTCATTGAGGTCGACGGCAAAACGGGGCTTCACTGATTCGCTCATGCGCCGGTTCTCCAGTTACGCGACAGGAGCCCAAACGCTCCGCCGGCACGACGTGACAGCATCCGGCACAAACCTCCCCTAAACGGCTGAGCCGCTTATGAAAATGTTAGCGCATTTCATCGGGTGCCGTGACGCCCAGGATCGCGAGGCCAGATGCGAGCACACCCCTGAGGGCATGCACGAGAGCGAGCCTCGCTTTCGTTGAATCTTTATCAGTTAGATTAACAAAGCGTAATTGCGGCAAGTCTTTGCCCTTATTCCATAAGCTATGGAAGGCGCTGGCGAGGTCGTAGAGGTAGAACGCGACTCGATGCGGCTCGTGAGCCTCGGCGGCGGCCTCCACCATGCGCGGGAACTGGGCGATGCGGTGGATAAGATCCATTTCCGACTCATCCGAGAGAATCGTGAAATCGGCCTTCTCCAACTGCGCGGCCGAGAAATCCTCGCCCGGATAGGCCTCCGCCGCCTGACGGAAGACCGAAGCGCAGCGGGCATGGGCGTACTGCACATAGAAGACCGGGTTGTCCTTGGACTGCTCGACCACCTTCGCGAGGTCGAAGTCGAGCGGCGCGTCGTTCTTGCGGAAGATCATCATGAAGCGCACCGCATCGCGGCCGACCTCGTCCACCACGTCGCGCAAGGTCACGAAGTCGCCGGAGCGCTTGGACATCTTCACCGGCTCGCCACCACGCAGGAGCTTCACGAGCTGGCAGAGCTTCACATCGAGGTCGCCCTTGTTGTCCGTCACGGCCTTCACCGCCGCCTGCATGCGCTTCACATAGCCGCCGTGGTCAGCGCCCCATACGTCGATCATGGAGGCGAAGCCGCGCTCGTACTTGGAGCGGTGATAGGCGATGTCGGAGGCGAAATAGGTATAGGAGCCGTCGGACTTCAGCAGCGGACGATCCACCTCGTCGCCGAAGGCGGTGGCGCGGAACAGGAGCTGCTCGCGATCCTCCCAATCCTCGTCCTTCTGCCCCTTGGGCGGAGGCAGGCGGCCCATATAGACGAGATCGCGGCCGCGCAGGTCTGTGATGAGGGCCTTCACCTGATCGACAGGGCCGAGCTGCAGGGAGCGTTCGGAGAAGAACACGTCGTGATGGATATTGAGCACCGCGAGGTCGTTGCGGATCATGTCCATCATCGCGTTGATGGCAGCCTCGCGCACGAGCGGCAGCCATTCGGATTCCGGCTTGTCGAGCAGGTTCTGGCCATGCTCCTTGGCCAGGCTCTCGCCGACGGGCTTGAGGTAATCGCCGGGATAGAGGCCTTCCGGGATCTCGCCGATATCGTGGCCCAAGGCCTCCTTGTAGCGGAGATAGGCGGAGCGGGCGAGCACATCGACCTGCGCGCCTGCGTCGTTGATGTAGTACTCGCGGGTCACCTTGTAGCCGGCGAAGTCGAGAAGTCCGGCAAGCGCATCGCCGAACACCGCGCCACGGCAATGGCCCACATGCATCGGGCCAGTCGGATTGGCGGAGACGTATTCCACGTTGATGGGCTCACCTGCCCCCTGCCCGCTGCGGCCAAAGCCTGCGCTGTCCACCACGACGGCGCGCAGCACCTCATGCAGCACCTGAGGCGCCAAGCGGATGTTGATGAAGCCCGGACCTGCGATATCCACCTTCGTGATGCGCGGGTCGTTCTGAAGATCGGCCACGAGCAGTTCGGCGAGAGCGCGCGGGTTCATGCGCGCTTCCTTCGCCAGCACCATGGCAGCATTGGTGGCGAGATCGCCGTGGGAAGGATCGCGCGGCGGCTCGACCACGACGCGGCTCACGTCCAGCCCCGATGGAATTTTGCCCTCGCCCGCCAGACGGCCAAGCGCATCGGCAACCCGATTCTCAAACAACCCGAAAATGTTCATGGTACTTTGTCTCGATAGGGCATCCTGCCCCGAAATGCTTCGCTGCGCCTAACGCAGGTCCGGCGTTACGTCAAACAGACGTCGGTGTTCAAGGATCGCATAACGGTCCGTCATGCCCGCGATGTAATCCGCCACGCGGCGAGCAAGACGCGGCTCGTCGTCCTTGGAAAGGTCCGCCTGCCACTCCTCCGGCATCAGCTCCGGCTCGGCCTTGAAGCGGCTGAACAAATCCCGCAGCACCTGATCGGCCTGGGCGCGGACGCGCATCACCTCGGGATGGCGGTACATGCGGGCATAGAGGAAGCGCTTGATGGCGGCGTCGGCCTCGCGCATCTCCTTGGAAAAGCACACCATTGTCTCGCCGGCCTTGCGGATCTCCTCGGCGCTCCGAGGATTGAGAGCCGCGATCCGCCGGTCGCCCTCGGCCACCACGTCTTCCACGAAGCGGGTGATAACCCGGCGGGTCAGTTCGTGGATACGCCGGGAGAGTTCAAGATTCGGCCAGCGGCCGTCGATCTCGGCGAGAATCCCTTTGAGGAACGGCACCTCGCGCAGATCGTCGATCTTGAACAGCCCTGCCCTCAGGCCATCGTCGATGTCATGGGCGTCATAGGCGATGTCGTCGGCAATCGCGGCGGCCTGAGCCTCGCCGCTGGCAAAGGTGGCAAGCTCCAGATCCTGGACAGCGTTGTATTCCATGATGGCGAGTGGCACGCCGCGCTCGGCATAGCGCAGGGTCGGCTGCCCCTTTGCATCGAGCAGCGGGCCGTTATGCTTCACCAGCCCTTCCAGGGTCTCCCAGGTCAGATTGATCCCGTCGTAATCGGGGTAGCGGCGCTCAAGGCGCGTGACGACCCGCAAGGCCTGGGCATTGTGGTCGAAGCCGCCGAAGCCCGTCATGCACTCGTCGAGCGTATCCTCGCCCGTGTGGCCGAAGGGCGTGTGGCCAAGGTCGTGGGAGAGCGCCAGGGCCTCCGCCAGATCCTCGTCGAGACCGAGCGAGCGGGTCAGGGCGCGAGCGATCTGACTCACCTCGATGGTGTGGGTCAGGCGCGTCCGGAAGTGGTCGCCCTCGTGATAGACGAAGACCTGCGTCTTGTGCTTCAGCCGCCGGAAGGCCGAGCAATGGATGATCCGGTCCCGATCGCGCTGGAAATCGCTGCGGGTCGGCGACACCGCCTCAGGATACAGCCGGCCGCGGCTCGCCCATGGATCGCAGGCATAGGGGGCTCGCCATCTCTCGCCAAAGGGCCGCACTGGTCATTCCCGGGTTGAAGCCTTGTCAGGGCGCACTTACCTTGTCTTGAAAGCTTGTCCAAGACTTATGTCCTTATAAGGACCGGAAAGACCCATGACTGGAATTTCCCTGACTGAACGCGCCGCCCGCCGCATCAACGAGATCATGGCCTCGGAACCTGAGGGCTCGATGCTGAGAATCAGTGTCAACGGAGGCGGCTGTTCCGGGTTTCAATACGCCTTCGACGTGGACCGGACGCGCCAGAACGACGACCTCGTGATCGAGAAGGACGGGGCGACCGTCGTGGTGGACGAAGTGTCGATCCAGTACATGGACGGCTCGGTCATCGATTTCGTGGACGACCTGATCGGCCAATCCTTCAAGATCGAGAATCCCCACGCCACCGCTTCCTGCGGCTGCGGCACCTCGTTCTCCTTGTGAAACCCTGTCCCTCGCTTTAGCTTTCCGCAAGGTTGTCGGCCTGAAGCTTCTCAACAGCTTCAGGCCTTCTTCATCGCGGGGGATATGATGAAGCTTCTTCACCGTTCAGGCATTTGCGCGCTCGCCCTGATGGCCGGCACCGCGGCCATGCAATTCGAACCGATTGTCCTTCGCGATCTCGCCTTCGGCAGCGGCACGCAGCACATCGCCATCGGGGCCGTGAAGACCTCGCTCTGGAGCGCGGCTTTCGCTCAAACGGCTGACAGCTTCACCCTCGACAATGTCCGCTTCACTTGGGGCGGAGCCACCTATGAAGCGAAGCAGGTCTCGTTCAGCGGCGCCTCCGTAGCCCGCCGGGATATCGAGGGCCTCTTCTCTTCCACGGCCGAGCCTCTCGCGGACAAGCTCGCCAGGATCGACGTCAAGCAGGTGACCATTCCCGAGCTGAAGGTCTCGCAGAAGCTCGGCCAGGAAACACAGACGGCTTTCTACCGGAACATCTCCCTGAACGACGTGGTCCGGGGCAAGATCGCCTCGCTGACGATCGAGACGACGGCCGTCGAGGGGACAGGTGGCAAGAGCAACACCCTCATCAGTTACGGACGAACCATTCTCAACGACCTCGACACGCCCGCCTTCGCGAAGCTCTACGACACGAAGGACGCCTCCGCTCCCCTCGCCAGGATCTACAGCACCTTCTCCATCGAGAAGATCGACATGGTGGACGGTGCCGGCACCTACAGCGCCCAGATCGCCCGCCTCAGTGGCCGGGACATCATGGCCCGGCCGACGAAGGATTCCTGGAACGGCACCATCGCCGCCATCAATGAACTGGCCCAGAAGGAGGCGGCGTCGCCTGACGAGCAGACCCGTCTCATGCACATTGTCGCCGACCTTCTCGGTGCCCTCGATGCCGGTCTCCTGGAGGCCACCGGCATCACCTTCAAGGGCAACGGGAAAGAGAACAAGGAGACCGGCTCCATCGCACGCATCGCCTATACCGGCGCCAACGGCTCGCAAGCATCTGAGATGCGCGCGGAAGGCATCGACGTCACGGACACGGATGCCCGGGTCAAGATCGGGGCTGTCAGCCTTTCAGGCTTCTCTCTTGCGCCGACGCTGGAAGGGCTCAAGGCCCTCGACAGCAAGTCTTTGAAGGAACTCGACAGCACCGCCGTGCGCAGCCTCATCCCCACCCTCGGAACGCTGCGCATCACGGACATGGACTTTGATGCTCCCGCAACCGAAGACAAGCCTGACGAGCACGTGCGCGTCGTTTGGAAGCTCATGGAGATGACAGCGGACAAGCCCATGAACGGCATCCCGACGAATATCCGCTTCGAGCAGCGCAATGTCTCCATGACCCTTTCGGATAGCAGCGACGATGAGCTTGCCCAGCAACTTCGGGCCCTCGGATACAAGTCCATCGACGGCTCCTTCGTCGTGGCAGCCGCCTGGAACGAATCGGCGCACGAGATCGCCATCAAGGAATTCTCGATGGATGGAAAAGAGATGGGAAGCGTGCGGGTGACGGGGCTCATCGGCAATGTCACCCCGGATCTCTTCAGCCCAGACGAAGCGACCGCGTCCGCCGCGCTGATCGGCGCCAAGGCGAAGTCGGCCAGCGTCGTGGTGGAGAACAGGGGATTAGTCGAGCGCTATCTCGCCAAGACTGCGAAGGAGGAAGGCACGACGCCCGAGGCGCTGCAGAAGATGTATTCGGGCGCTACGCCCCTCGTTCTGTCGAGCATGATCGGCAATTCGGAACAGTCCCGGACATTGGGTCAGGCCATTTCCCGCTTCATCGAGAAGCCCGGCAAACTCACGATCGAGGCACAGTCGAAAAATCCGTCCGGCTTCGGCGTGATGGACGTGATGCTCGCGTCAGACCCCAAAGTGCTGCTGGAGAAGCTGAAGATCACCGCAAAGGCGGAGTGAGTTTTGCTCGAAGCAAAATGGCCGCACTTGTTGCGGCCATTTTCGTTTCACACTCACCTCCACATCATCACCGGCCTTGTGCTGGTGATCCCGATCTGCGCGAAGCACCCTTCTGAAACGAGCTGGCCGGGACAAGCCCGGCCATGACGAACAGAGATCGCTTCTTGAGCAGCGATCAAATCAGCTGCGGCTGATCCTGCTCGGCGGCCTGCGCCTCGACCACGGCGATGGCCGTGAGGTTCACGATGCCGCGTGCCGTCACGGACGGCGTGAGAATGTGCGCGGGCTTCGCGGGACCGATGAGGATCGGGCCGACGGGAAGCGAATCCGCCAGGATCTTCGTGAACTGGAAGGCGATGTTGGCGGCATCCAGGTTCGGCATGATCAGCACGTTTGCCTCGCCGGTCAGGCGCGATCCGGGATTGACGCGGTCGCGGATCATCTGGGAGAGAGCGGCATCCGCCTGCATCTCGCCATCGACTTCGAGATCGGGCGCGCGCTCGTTGATGCAGGCGAGCGCCTCGCGCATCTTCACGGCGGAGCGGGTATCGGCCGCACCGAAATCGGCATGCGAGAGCAGCGCGATCTTCGGCTCGATGCCGAAGCGGCGCACATGGCTGGCGCAGGCGATCGCCATGTCGGCGATCTCCTCCGCGCTCGGGTCGAACTGCACATGCGTATCGGCGAGGAAGTAAGCGCCCTTCGTCGTGATGACGAGCGACAGAGCCGCCATCTCGTGCACGCCGGGAGCAAGGCCGATAATGTCCTTGATGTGCTTCACGCGGGACTGGAAGCGGCCTTCGAGCCCGCAGATCAGCGCATCCGCATCGCCGCGCCGCACGGCGAGCGCGCCGATGACCGTGGAGTTGGTGCGCACGAGCGTCTTCGCCGCATCCGGCGTGATGCCCTTTCGGCCTGCTGCTTCAACGTAAGAGGCAACGTAATCGCGGTAGCGCGGATCGTCTTCCGGATTCACCAGCTCGAAGTGCCTGCCGATCTCCATCGAGAGACCGAAGCGCCTGATGCGCGCCTCGACCACGCTCGGACGTCCGATCAGGATCGGCTTCGCGATGCCTTCCTCGACGATGACCTGCACGGCGCGCAGCACGCGCTCGTCCTCGCCCTCGGCATAGATCACGCGCTTCGGGGCGGATTTCGCCTGCGAGAAGAGCGGCTTCATGATGAAGCCGGAGCGGAACACGAAGCGGCCGAGGGACTCGGTGTAAGCCTCCAGATCCTCGAGCGGGCGCTGGGCGACGCCGGAATCCATGGCGGCCTTCGCCACCGCCGGCGCGATGCGCAGGATGAGGCGCGGATCGAACGGGCTCGGGATCAGCGACTTGCGGCCGAAGGGATGCGCCTCGCCGCCATAGGCGCGCGCCACGACTTCGGACGGGGCTTCGCGGGCAAGGCTCGCGATCGCCTTCACGGCGGCAGCCTTCATCTCCTCGTTGATGGTGGTGGCCTGCACATCGAGCGCGCCGCGGAAGATGTAAGGGAAGCAGAGCACGTTGTTGACCTGGTTCGGGTAATCCGAACGGCCGGTACAGATCATGGCGTCGGGACGCGCGGCCTCGGCCTCCTCCGGCATGATCTCAGGATAGGGATTGGCGAGCGCCAGGATGAGCGGACGCGGCGCCATCTTCGCCACCATCTCGGGCTTCAGCACGCCGCCGGCCGAGAGGCCGAGGAACACGTCCGCATCGGGGATCACATCACTGAGCGTGCGCGCATCGGTCTTCTGCGCATAGACCGACTTCCAGCGGTCCATGAGCTCGTTGCGACCGTCATGGACCACGCCTTCGATATCCGTCACCCAGATGTTCTCGCGCTTCGCGCCGAGCGAGACCAGAAGGTTGAGGCAGGCGAGCGCGGCCGCGCCCGCGCCGGAGGTGACGATCTTCACCTCAGCGATGTTCTTGCCCGCGAGCTCCAGCGCGTTGGTGACGGCCGCGCCCACGATGATGGCAGTGCCGTGCTGGTCGTCGTGGAAGACCGGGATGCCCATGCGGGCCTTCAACCGTTCTTCCACCTCGAAGCATTCGGGAGCCTTGATGTCTTCGAGGTTGATGCCGCCGAAGGTGGGCTCCAGCGCCGCGATCACCTCGACGAGCTTGTCGACGTTCTTCTCGGCCACCTCGATGTCGAACACGTCGATGCCGGAGAACTTCTTGAACAGAACCGCCTTGCCCTCCATAACGGGCTTGGAGGCGAGCGGGCCGATATCGCCCAAGCCCAGCACGGCGGTGCCGTTGGAAATCACGGCGACGAGGTTCTGGCGGGAGGTGAGATTGGCGGCCTCGGCCGGATCGGCGGCGATGGCCTCGCAAGGGGCGGCCACACCCGGGGAATAGGCCAGCGCCAGGTCGCGCTGGTTGCCGAGAGGCTTGGTGGGCTGGATCTCGAGCTTACCAGGGCGCGGATGCTGGTGGTAGAACATCGCCCCCGATTTCAGATCCTGCGAGATGTTGTCTCCCATCTCCAACGCTCCTTACACCAGCCGTTTAACTTGAATGGTCCTTGTGCGCGCCCTTCGCCATCGCGTCAATGTTCTTCTCTCGCGGCGAGATTGAGACGAAGGATGCAGGCATGACAGGTCTGCCTGGAACGCAAGACGGCTGGGATGATGGAGCGATCCGTCTCACTCCCTCGCCTTCTGCAGGAAGGAGGCAAGCGTGGGGGTGAGGATGACCTGATGATGGTCCAACCCAGCGAAGCTGTCATAACCGCCCCTTCTCCGTCATCCCCGGGCTTGTCCCGGGGATCCACGTCTTTGAGGTGCTGCGGTTCCCAAAACGTGGATGGCCGGCACAAGGCCGGCCATGACGAGGTGGAGTGACAAGTCGGCGACGCGGCTACTAAGCTCACACTCTCCGGATGAGGGTCACTATTTCTCCGGCAGGTTCGTCCGGATGTGCAGCTCGCGCAGCTGCTTGGGTGTCGCCTCGGTGGGCGCGCCGAGCAGAAGGTCTTCCGCCTTCTGATTCATCGGGAAGAGCGTGATCTCGCGCAGGTTCTGCGCGCCGCAGAGCAGCATCACGACGCGGTCCACGCCGGCTGCCATGCCGCCGTGAGGCGGAGCGCCGTACTGGAACGCGCGGTACATGCCGCCGAAGCGATCCATGACTTCCTTCTCGCCGTAGCCTGCGATCTCGAAGGCCTTCACCATCCGGTCGGGGCGGTGGTTACGGATCGAGCCCGAGGCCATCTCGTAGCCGTTGCAGACCATGTCGTACTGGAAGGCCGTGATCTTGAGGATCTTGTCCTTGTCGTTCGGATCGAGCGCCATGAAGGCGTCGTGGTCCATGTTGCCCATGGAGAACGGGTTGTGGGAGAAGTCGATCCTCTTCTCGTCCTCGTTCCACTCGTATTGCGGGAAGTCGACGATCCAGCAGAAGGCGAACTGATCCTTGTTACCGAGGCCCAGCTCGTCACCGATGCGCACGCGCGCCTTGCCGGCGAGCGAGGCGGCCTTGTCCTCAGGCCCGGCCGAGAAGAACACCGCGTCGCCGGCCTTGATGCCTGCCTTCTCGCGGATGATGGCCTGAGCCTCGTCAGGGATGAACTTGGCGATGGGGCCCTTAGCCTGGATCTGGCCGCCCTCTTCCTCGAACACGATATAGCCGAGGCCCGGCGCGCCTTCCGTGCGGGCCCAGTCGTTGAGCTTGTCGAAGAAGGAACGCGGCTGCGAAGCGGCACCCGTCGCCGGGATCGCGCGCACCACGCCGCCGGACTTGATGACGTTCTTGAACGCGTTGAAGGTCACGTCCTCACGCTCGAACACCTCCGACACGTCGGCGATGACGAGCGGGTTGCGCAGGTCCGGCTTGTCGGAGCCGTATTTCAGCATCGCCTCGAAGTAAGGGATGCGCGGGAAGACATCCGTCACCGGCTTGCCGTCCGCAAACTCCTTGAAGGTGTCGCGGATCACCGGCTCCATGGTCTGGAAGATGTCCTCCTGCGTGACGAAGCTCATCTCCACGTCGAGCTGATAGAACTCGCCCGGCAGACGGTCGGCGCGCGGGTCCTCGTCGCGGAAGCAGGGCGCGATCTGGAAGTACCGGTCGAAGCCGGACATCATGATCAGCTGCTTGTACTGCTGCGGAGCCTGCGGCAGCGCGTAGAACTTGCCGGGATGGATGCGCGAGGGCACCAGGAAGTCGCGCGCGCCTTCCGGCGACGAGGCCGTCAGGATCGGCGTCGTGAACTCGAAGAAGCCGCTCGACTTCATGCGGTTGCGAAGCGAGTCGATGATCGCACCGCGCTTCATGATGTTGCTGTGCAGCTTCTCGCGGCGAAGATCGAGATAGCGGTACTTGAGCCGGGTCTCCTCCGGATATTCCTGGTCGCCGAAGACCGGCATCGGAAGCTCGTCCGCAGGGCCGAGCACCTCCATGTCGGTGATGTAGACCTCGATTATGCCAGTGGGCAGCTCAGGGTTCTCGGTGCCGGCCGGACGCTTGCGAACCTTGCCGTCCACCCGGATCACCCACTCGGAGCGCGCGGTCTCGGCCAGCCTGAAGGCTGGGGAATCCGGGTCGATCACGCATTGCGTCATGCCGTAATGGTCGCGCAGGTCGATGAACAGCACGCCGCCATGGTCGCGGATACGGTGGCACCAGCCGGAAAGGCGGGCCGTCTGGCCGACGTCGGATTCGCGGAGCGCGCCGCAGGTGTGGGAACGGTAACGGTGCATGGAGGCGGACATTGAAAAAGCCTGCTGGTTCGGAGTTACGCGCAACATCCATGGGAGGCCCGGGAAGTCAAGGACGAAGGATGAATGAGAGCCATGTTCG
>NZ_JBQWEL010000033.1:0-39451 GCF_052658925.1 Microvirga medicaginis
GGGAAGAAGATCAGTAGCGGATATTGTAAGAGATGGCATTCTCGGAGAACCTTGTGAAAGGAGACGCGAATGCATCTGCGAGCATGATACGTTTCAAAATGGAGAGAATTGTCGACCAGAGCAGGCTTGCCTGCCTTCAACCATTCACCGCAGCGGCCGGCCCGAATAGGCAGCTTCCAAGATGGCCAAGTAATCGCTGGCGCTCGCGGGGCGCGGGTTGGTCGCCGAGGAATGATCCTTCGTCGCGCTCTCCGCGATCTCCGCAAGGCTCTCATGCGGCACACCCATCTCGACCAGCGTGGAAGGCATCCCGAGGCGCTTGTTCAAGTTGCGGATGTAGTCGGCCAGATCGGCGTCGGCGTCCAAGCCGAGTCTCTGACGAAGGATTGCATATTTTGTCCCGGAATGGTCCTCGTTAAATTCGAGCACATAAGGGAGCAGCACCGCATTCAGAGTGCCGTGGTGCAGCGACACCTGCTTCAGTCCCCCGAGGGGGTGCGACAGCGCATGGACGGCCCCCAAGCCCTTCTGGAAGGTCAGGCCGCCTTCCAGCGCCGCCATCATCATCTCGTAGCGCGCTTCGCGGTTTGAGCCCTGAGCTACCGCCTGCTCGATGTTGCTCAGGGCGCGGACCAAGCCATCGAGGGCAATCGCCTCCGCAGGTGGGTTGATCCGAGGACTCAGGAAAGTCTCGATGCAATGCGTAATGGCGTCCATTCCCGTTGCGGCTGTCAGGCCAGGCGGAAGGCCCAGCGTGAGTTCGGGATCGCAGACCGCCCGCTTCGGGATCAGGTGCGGCGAGATGAACCCGAGTTTACGGCCATCCTCCAAGGTGATCAGAGCTGCCCGGCCGACCTCGCTGCCCGTGCCGGCCGTGGTTGGAACTGCAATCAGCGGGGCAACCGCCGAAGTGATCTTCGGAACACCGCCCAGGATCGCTGCGTATTGCTCCAGTGAACCACCATGCGTCGACAAAAGAGCGACGCCCTTCGCCAGATCAATCGGCGAGCCACCTCCGATGGCAATCAGCCCGTCGCAGCCCTCCGACCGATAGAGGTCCAACGCCGCAAGTACCGCGCGCTCCGTCGGGTTCGTAGGCGTTTCGGTAAAGACCGGCACGTCCTGTCCCCTGAGCAGGACGGCTTTGAGACGATCGACCAAGCCAGCGCGCTCAATGCCCTTATCGGCGATGATCAGAGGTGCCTTGATGCCTAACTCTGCAATATCATCAGCGAGGCCTTGCGAGGCTCCAAACTCGAACCGGATTGTCGTCAGATACGTGATCAAAGACATTTGTTTCCTCTATGCGCCTTTCCGTTTTCAGCACCGGGTGACACGCTCGACTGTTCGGAACCGCCCGGTGAGATCCATTTGCTCGACCTGCGAGGTCTCCGAGCAATGATCGGGAGAACTTCGCCAATCCTGGCTTGGCCTAAATCCAGCCGCCATCGACCACGAACGTTTGATTGGTACACATCCGGCTGTCGTCAGCCGCGAGCCAGAGCGCCATGCGGGCAACGTCATCTGGGTATACTTTCGACTTCAGGCATTGATTCTGCTCGATTTCCTTTTCGGACTCGGGAGTGACCCAAAGGTCCAGCTGTCTCTGGGTCATGATCCACCCAGGAATGATGCAGTTGACGCGAATGTCATGCGGCCCGAGATCTCGGGCCAGCCCTCTTGTCAGCCCCTCAATTCCGGCTTTCGCTGTCACATAGACCGGCATGCCTCCCATGGCGATATGCCAGCTGAGGGATCCAAAGTTGATGATCACGCCCTTCTTCTTGCGGATCATGCCGGGAATGACAGCCTGCGCGGCGAAGAACAGATGACGCAGGTTCACGGCGATCCGATCGTCCCAGTACTCGACTGTTACGTCCTCAATCCGGTGCCGCTCGTCATGGGCTGCATTGTTGAGGAGGACATCCACATCCCCGACGGCAGCCGCAAACCGGCTGATGCATTGCTTGACGGCCGCAATATCGCGCAGATCCGCTTCGAAGAACATCGGTTTGGCGTATCCGGCCTCGGCGATCCTCGCGACCAGTTCTTCCGAAGCGGAGCGGTTGATATCGATAAAGCCGACCTTCGCTCCTTGAGCGCAGAACTGCTCCACATGCGATGCCCCGATGCCCGATCCTCCACCGGTAATCAGGACGACCTTGTCACGCAAGCTGGGATAAATTGCGAATTGAGACATTGCCTACCCTCGTCTGTATGTCGTCCGTCACGTTATGGCCCAGTGATCCGGGAGCAGCACTCGAGAATGATGCCCCTCGCCCGCTTCGCACCAGCGATCACCAGCGCTGATGCACATGCGGATGGATCAGCCGGTCGTAGATGGCCTTGGCGGCTTCCATCTGGTCGACGCTCAGTGCAGGCAGTTCGGCTGCCTGAGCATTTGAAACCGCCTGCTCCGGGTTTCGAGCCCCCGGAATGACCACCGATACCGCCTCGTTCATCAGGATCCACCGCAGCGCAAACTGCGCCATCGGCACATCCCCGGCCACGGCTCTCATCTCCTCAACGGCCTGCAGGCCAATCTCGAACGGCACGCCCGAGAACGTCTCGCCCACATCGAAGGCCTCTCCGTGGCGGTTGAAGGCGCGGTGGTCGTCCAGGGCAAACTGGCTGTCGACCCGCAGCTTGCCGGTGAGCAGGCCGCTGGCCAGCGGCACCCGGGCAATCACCGCAACCTGGCGCTCCCGGGCCAGGCGGAAGAACAACTCGGCCGGACGCTGGCGGAAAAGGTTGTAGATGATCTGCACGCTGGCGATTGGATACTCGAGTGCCTTGATTGCCTCCTCGACCTTTTCGACACTCACACCGTAGTGCTTGAGCTTGCCGGCCTCGACCATCCGATCGAGCGCCTCGAACACATCCGGCCGATAATAGACCTCCGTCGGCGGGCAGTGCAGTTGCACCAGATCGAGCGCTTCGATCTGCAGCCGCTCCAGCGAGCCTTCGACGAAGCGCATGAGCGCCTCGGCCGTATAGGCCTCCGCCACATGCGGGTTGAGCTGACGCCCCACCTTCGTGGCGACGAACACGTCACCCTGCCCCCGCTCCTTCAGCACGCGGGCGATCAGCCGTTCGGAGCGGCCGCTTCCGTAGACATCAGCGGTATCGAGGAAACTGACGCCGGCATCGAGGGCCGCATGGAGGGTGGCTTCGGCATCCTGCTCCGAGACGTTGCCCCAACTGCCGCCGATGGCCCAGGCCCCGAACCCGATCTCTCCAACCTTCCAGCCGGGTCTACCAAAAGGACGCTTGTTCATTGTGAGGTTCCCCCGTTCCAATGCACACGCCGCAACAGACGCTCCATCTTAACGACCTGACCTCGGACGTCATTGCGGCATCTAAAACGTCTTCGCCCCATTCACCGGAAGCATGATGGAATAAAGCGACGTGGTGGCGCAGATGTAGAGGCGGTTGCGCTTCACGCCCCCGAAGACCACATTGGCTACCGCTTCCGGCACCAGGATCTTGCCGATGAGCGTACCATCGCTCTCGTAGCAATGAACGCCGTCGCCTGCGCTGGTCCAGATCCGTCCCGCCTCGTCCAGCCGGAACCCGTCGAAGAGACCGCTGGCGCAGGTAGCGAAGACATCGCCGCCTTTAAGCTTACCGTTCTCGCCCACATCGAACACGCGGATGTGGCGCGGCCCGTCGGCAACGTGCGTCGCGCCCGTATCAGCGACATAGAGGCGTTTCTCATCTGGAGAGAAGGCAAGGCCGTTGGGGCGGACGAAATCATCCGCCACAATGCTGACAGCGCCGCTCTGCGGATCGACGCGATAGACATGGCAGGCGCCGATCTCGCTCTCGGCCTTGTGGCCTTCGTAATCGGAGTCGATGCCGTAGGCCGGGTCCGTGAACCAGATCGAGCCGTCCGATTTCACCACGACATCGTTGGGGCTGTTGAAACGCTTCCCGTCATAATGGCTCGCGATGACCGTGATCGAACCGTCATGCTCCGTCCGCGTCACGCGCCGGTTGCCGTGCTCGCAGGTCACGAGGCGGCCTTGCCGGTCGACCGTGTTTCCATTGGAATAACCGGACGGAGTGCGAAACACGCTGACCGTGTTCGATGTCTCGTCGTAGCGCATCATGCGATCGTTCGGGACATCGCTCCAGACGAGATAGCGGCCAGCCGGGAAATAGGCGGGGCCTTCCGCCCAGCGGCAGCCCTCCGCTAGCTTCTCCAGTCGCGCGGAGCCAATGATCAGACGGCGAAAGCGTTCATCCAGAACAACGGAGACATCGCTGATCATCGTAGTCCCTCAATTGCGAACGACTTCACGACAAGTCTTTGCGGACGGGACAGGCATCCGATCGAGAGCCGTCCTTCCCGGCGTGAAAGACCAGCGGTGCTCATGTGTGGGCAAATCCATTCTGGGCGTTGCGCCACGCGATGTATTCCTCTTGCACCTCCTCCGTCAGCGGATAGTACTTCCGCAAGTCGCCACCCTGGGACAGGCGATAGCGGGCGAACTCCTCCCATTCGGCATGCTCGCTTGCCACCTCGATGAGCTTCGGCGCAAGCGCGACAGGGACAACCACGACGCCGTCGTCATCAGCGACGACGATATCTCCTGGCATGACCAGAACGTTGCCGCAGGCGATCGGAACATTGACCGCGAATGGGATCAGGTTCGTTTGGGCATGATAGTTCGGCGTCACGCCTCTCACCCAGATTCCGAGATCCAATTCCTTGGCCTTGGCAGAGTCCCGGATGCAGCCATCGACCACCACGCCGGCCCCGCCTCTGCCGGCGAAGAATGTCAGCATCATCTCTCCAAAGATGCCGCTCGCCATATCCCCGCGCGCGTCGACGATCACCATGTCACCCGCCTGGGCCGGGTAGAGCACGTGCCGGTGCAGCTGCAGTTCGGGATTTTCGTATTCGTTGGTCCCGTAGAGATCCTCGCGCTTGGGCATGCATTGCAAGGTCAGCGCAGGGCCGGCAACGGATTTCCCTTGCTTGAGTGGTAGCGGGCCGCGGATCTGCGGGTCACGAATTCCCATCAGGCTGAGCTCGCTGCTCGCTGTGGCTGTTCCGATCTTTGCCAGCGCGTCCGAAAGCTCGCGCGGCGGCCGCACAATATCTTTGATCTGAGGGATGTGTTGCACTCTGAAATCCTCATTTTGGGAAGTGATTGACGATGAGCTGATGGCCGGTCATGGCGTCATGACGCCAGCCTGCTCGCAAAAGCCTCGATCCGCTGGCCGCTTTGGCTGTCGAAGATATGGATGTGTTCGAGATCAGGCGCGATGGTGACGCGATCCCCCGGCGACAGCGCAACACGTTCGCGGAACAGCGCTACGACCTTCTGCCCGGCGAGGCGCAGCGCCACATGAGTTTCCGCGCCTGTCGGCTCAACGGTCGTCACCTGGGCCGGCAAACCTTGCGGATCGAGAACCACATGCTCCGGCCTGATGCCGATGGTGACGTCCCTGCCTTCGAGTTCACGGCCTGTAAACGGTAGGGAAATCGCTGCCTCATCTCCAATCCGCAACTTGCCGCCTCTGACCTTGCCTGTGAGCACGTTCATAGCCGGCGAGCCAATGAACTGCGCTACGAACAGGTTAGCCGGTTTGTCATAGAGTTCGAGAGGAGCGCCGATCTGCTCGACAATGCCGTCGTGCATGACGACGATCTTGTCAGCCATGGTCATCGCCTCGATCTGATCGTGCGTGACATAGACGGTGGTCGTCCCAAGCCTCTGATGGTTGTGCTTGATCTCCGACCGCATCTGCACGCGCAGCTTGGCATCAAGGTTTGAGAGCGGTTCGTCGAACAGAAAGACCTTGGGATTGCGCACCATCGCGCGGCCCATCGCCACGCGCTGCCGCTGGCCGCCCGACAATTGCCGCGGATAGCGATCGAGGTAGTTCTCGAGGGCCAGCATGCGAGCCGCCTGCAGAACCCGTGTACGGATCTCCTCCTTAGGTCGTCGCGCGAGCTTCAGCGAGAAGCCCATATTCGCTTCCACCGTCATGTGCGGATAGAGCGCATAGCTCTGGAAGACCATCGCGATGTCGCGCTCCTTCGGCGGCACCGCATTGATAATGCGGCCGTCGATTGCGATCGTGCCCGAGGATATGTCCTCAAGGCCCGCGATCATGCGCAGAAGCGTCGACTTCCCGCAACCGGACGGGCCGACAAGGACAACGAACTCACCGTCCTTGATATCAACCGAGACGCCGTGCAGGACCGGCACTGCCCCATAGGTTTTGCGCACGTTTCTGATAGATACCGTACCCATGATGTCTCCTCCCAGTCCGGCTCGAAACTAATCATCCCACCGTGGCGATTTGGCCGGATTGATGCGCCGTTCGCCACGGCTGAGAGCCCGGATCTGCTCAATCTCGTCGTCGGAGAGGCGCACACCGACGGATCGCATGTTCTCACGCAGGTTGACGGCATTGGAGGAAGCCGGAATAACGGCATGGCCTTCCCCCATCAGGAAAGCGAGGGCGATTGCAGCCGGGGTGACCCCATGACGCTCTGCAATGCTCGACAAGACAGGGTCGGATCTCACATTCCCTTGTGCAAGAGGCTGGTATGCCGTGAGAGGAAGGCCGTTCGAACGTGCGTAGTTCGATAGCCGCGGCGCTTGCAGGTAAGGGTGAATTTCCACTTGGTTGGTGACGATTGCCCCTTCCCCGAGCAGTGTCCGTGTCTGCTCCAACAATGCGATCGGGAAGTTCGAGACGCCGATGAAGCGGGTATGACCGAGATCCTGCGCCCTCTTGAGCTCGGTCATGTAGTCTTCAAAGGGCACCGCATTGTTCTGAGATGGCCAGTGGATGAGAAGCAGATCGACATGGTCGAGACCGAGTGCCTCCAGGCTCTTTTCGACACTTGGCATGAAGCTCGCCTTGTCGAGCTTCGTGTCGGCAACCTTCGTCGTGATGAAGACCTGTCCCCTGGGCAGCCCGGATCGGCGAAAGGCTTCGCCGACAAGCCCCTCGGTATTGTAGCTCTGGGCCGTATCGATATGCCTGTAGCCGATCTCGAAGGCCGCCAAGATGCTTGCCATCCCGGCATCTCCGGCTCTTCCGAACGTCCCGAGACCGATGGCCGGGATGGGGTTTGCAATGCTTGTCATCGGTTGTTCCTCACCCTTTGGTGGCGCCGGCGGTCAGGCCGCCCACGAACAGGCGCTGCATCGACAGAAACAAAAGCGCGATCGGCAGCGTCATGACCACGGATGCCGCCATCACCGCGCCCCAATCCGTGTTGAACTCCGTCGAGAACTCCGCCAGACCGATCGGCAGCGTCTTGACCGACGAGTCACTGGCGAAGCACAGTGCGAAGATGAACTCGTTCCAGGTGGTCACGAACGAGTACACCACCACCGCCACGATCCCGGGTGTCGACAGAGGAAGCGTGATGCGGAACAGCACGCCCACACGGGAGGCGCCATCGATGATCGCCGCTTCGTCGAGTTCAACCGGGATTGCCTTGAAGTAGCTGGTCAGCATCCATACCGAAAGCGGCAGCGTGATGATCATGTAGACCAGGATCAGCCCCCAGTAGGTGTTCACCAGCCCCAACACGCGCAGCGTCACGAACAGCGGCACGATGATGGCTGCGGTGGGCAGCAGCTGACCGACGAGCACGAAGGCCTGGAAGAGCGGCTTGCCCTTGAAGTCGAACCGGGCGAATCCGTAGGACGCAAACACGGCGAGGCACAGCGCCAGCCCGGTGGATCCAACCGAGATGATCACGCTGTTGAGGAAGTAGCGCGGGATGTTCGATTCGAAGAGAACCTTGTGGTAGTTGTCCCAGGTGGGTGCCGCCGGCCACCAGATCGGGGGAACGGTATAGAGCTCGCGCAGGGTCTTGATGGACGAGATGCTCATCCACCAGAAGGGAAAGAGGCAGACCACCACCAACAGGATGCAGCCGATGACGACGAAGGGGGTGCCAAGTCCGGTACGTTCCAACTTGCCGGCCTTTTTCCCGGATGACGGCGTGTTTTCCGCTGCAGCGGTCTGTTTGGGCGGCAGCGCGTGAGCATTCGTGGTCATCGCGCCTCTCCCGGGGCTGCGGCGAGTGCCTTGATGTAGAAGAACACGATCAGGATCGCGACGGCGAAGAACATTACGGACAAGGCCGCGGCTTGGTTGAACTGCACGTTCTCGAAA
This sequence comes from Microvirga medicaginis, assembly GCF_052658925.1. Classification (NCBI taxonomy): domain Bacteria; kingdom Pseudomonadati; phylum Pseudomonadota; class Alphaproteobacteria; order Hyphomicrobiales; family Methylobacteriaceae; genus Microvirga; species Microvirga medicaginis. The sequence continues at coordinate 8,158 of NZ_JBQWEL010000033.1, forward strand.
GCAATGCGGAAAATCTGGATCGGCGTGATCAGGGTGCTGTTGGCCGGGCCGCCACGGGTAATGGCATAGATGATGGTGATGGAGTTGAGCCCCCAGATCACCAGAAGCAGCGTCACCGCAACCAGGACCGGCCGCACCTGCGGCAGCATGATATGGCGCACCTCTTCCCAGAAGTTCGCGCCGTCGACGCGCGCGGCCTCATAGAGCTCCTTGGGAATGGCCTGGAGGCCGGCCAGCACCATGACGGCGACGAACGGGAAAAGCTTCCAGACATTGATGGCAATGAGGACCGGCATGACGGTGTCGCGGTTGGTAAGCCAGCCGATGGGATGCTCGATCAGGCCGGGCGAGGTCATCATATAGTTGATGATGCCGAACTCGGTGTGGAACATCCACGCAAACGTGGTGGCCGCCACGATGCTGGGGATGACCCAGGGGATGAGGGCGATCGAGCGCACGACGGAGCGGCCGGGAAAGCGCTGATTGAGCAGGATCGCGGTTGCGGTCCCGAGCAGGACTTGGAAGACGATGGAGCCGCCGACCCAGTAGAGCGTATTCCAGAAGGCCTGAGGCGTGGTGCGGGAGCGGAGAACGGTGGCGAAGTTCTTGACGCCGACGAAATTGGACTGGCTGTCAGTGACGCTGAGCAGTCCCGTATAGGCAACCGGATACGCAATCAGCATCGCCAGGACCACCAATGCAGGCAAAATGAACCAATAGCCGGTCGATTGACGAGACATGACACCGTCCTCGGATAGCAGGAGAGAGTGTCCAGCGGCGTGACACCGCTGGATTCTGGAGCTAGAGCCCGTGAGAATTACTCGTCGAGCAGGGACTGGATGTCATCGGCCGCGTTGTCCATCGCCTCCTGCGGCTCCTCGTTGCCGAGCATGATGCCTTGGACGTTGTTGAAGTAGGCCTGTGTGATCTGGACCCAGTTCTTATGGCTTGGTGCGGGACGCCCATAAGGCAGCATTGCCTTGAAGCCTGCCAGAATCGGATCGTCGAAGCGAGGCAGCTTCATCGACGAAACGCGTGCCGGGAACGTATCCGTGAAATAGCCCTGGTTCTCCGACGTGTTCAGGAACTGGATGAACTTCTTTGCCTCTTCTGGATTCTTCGCGCTTTTCGGAACGATGAAGCTCCAGCCCCCAAGAATGGCTGCCGTATCCTTGCCGTTGGGATGGGGAATCTGCATCACGCCGATGTCGATCTTCGGGTTTTCCTTTTTGATCGAAGCAAGGTCGAATTGACCGGCCTGGTACATCGATACCTTTTCAGCGATGAAGAGGCGCCGATTAGCGATGCCGTCATTCTCCAGCGTCGATGATGGAGAAATCTTCTTCTTGTAGAAGTCCGTATAGAACTTCACCGCTTCCACGGCCTCGGGCTTGTTGACGAGGGCCGTCTTGGCATCCTTCGAGATGATGTCTCCGCCATTCATCCAGATGAAGGGCAGCGAACGGAAGATCGTGTTGCCGACTTCGCCGCCGCCCGTGATCGCAAAGCCGAACCGTCCCTCACGGGTCAGAGCGGTCGCAGCTTTCACGAACTCGTCCCAGGTCTGCGGCGGCTTCTCAGCGTCGAGCCCCGCTTCCTTGAAATGGCCCTTGTTGTAGATCACCGCGAGCGTTTCGATGCGGTAGGGGATCGCCCAGAGCTTCCCATTCCAGGTGACGTAATCGAGCGCTGCGGGAACATAATCGCTCCGATCCTGCAGCGTGTCATCAAGCGGGATGATGAGGTTGTTTTGGGCATAGCCGTTCACCCACCCGTGCTGCACCTCTATGATGTCCGGCGCAGCACCCGATTGCAATGTGGTCAGTACGCGCTGTGGCAACCCGTCGGACGTCGTCACCTCGATCTTGATCTTGGTGGCTGGGTTCGCCTTCATGAACTTGTCGGCCAGGTCACGGGCCCGCGCCTCACCCCAATTGGGCGTCCACCACACCACGTCACCGGCAAGGCAGCTGCCGGCCGAGAGCGCCAACATGGAAGCTGCTAGAAGAACAACGGAACGCTTCGATTTTTTCATCCTCACTCCTCCCTTAAAAACCCACTCTGCATCATTCTGCGGATGCGGCGGCGAACTGGATGGTCCAGCTGATCGGCTTCTCGTTGTGTTCATATTTGAACAAGGCCAATTCAATTTACCTAAAGGTATGGGCCAAGTGCGATGGATGTCAACCAATTATCTTGGATTACTTCACCGCTGGGGCATCAGCGACCGCGAATACTGCTGATCAACGCAATCTCAGCGTTCCCTGCCCTTCCCCCTATGAGTATGTCCGCCCCTCAGCCCGCCCGTCATCGAACGTGTTGACGATCCGTCCCTTACACAGCGTCATCGTGCACTCTAGTGTGGTTGTCGCTTCCCTGCTTGCGCCGAGAGAGTCGTAGACCTGGACGGGATCATGCCGGACGTGGAACACGGCCAGATCCGCCTCCCCTCCAAGCTCAATCCTACCAAGGTCCGGCCGCCCGAGAATGTCGGCCGGGGAGCATGTCGTCAGCCTGAGCACCTGCTCCAAGGAGAAGCCGAGCGATATGAATTTGGCCATGACGTGCGGAAGATCTTTGACGACGCCGTTGATGTTGTGCGCGTGAATATCGGTGCTTATGGCATCCGGGAGCAGGCCCTGTTCGATGGCGGCCCTTGCAACCTCGAATGAGAAGCTCGCGCCGCCATGCCCCACATCCATCTTGACGCCACGGGCGATCGCCTCGCGAACCGACGGCCGCAGGCGCATGCGCTCGTCGAGGACGCATCCGCCGACCGACGGATTGTAGATATGGGTCAGAATATCGCCGGCCTTGAGATAAGGAAGAATTTCATCGATCGTCGGTGGAGCGGCTCCGATATGGATCATTAGCGGCACTTCGAGAAAGTCCGCCGCTTCCCGCGCGAGCGGCAGCACGATTGGGCCGTTTGCGCCACAGGCGTTATTGCTGGCCCGCAGCTTCAGGCCCGCAATGGCGGATCCGAATTCCGTCTTGATGCGTCGCAGTTCGCGAAGATCGGCGAACCGCCAATCGACCAGCTCACCGACATCAACGCTCAAATTGCCGGCCTGCGTGAGACCGATATAGGACAGGTTGATGAAGGGAATGATCCGCAGCCGGCTTGGCTTGATCACATGATGGAAGAACCCCTCGAAGGTTGCCGCCCCACTCGATCCGCAATCGACCCATGTTGTCACGCCGCTGCGTGGACCGACCTTGTCGGCATTCACGCCGAGCAACGTGCCACCCCAATAGGCATGGGTGTGCAGGTCCACCAGACCCGGTACGACAAGAGCGCCCGTCGCATCGATGACGCGATGCCCGTTTGCGTCGAGACCAGGGGCCAACCCTGTAATCCTGCCGTCGGAGATCTCAACATCCATGATTTCGTCGCGTTCGGATGAAGGATCGAGAAGGCGTCCGTTCCTGATCAGCAACTTTTCAGTCATCGCGATCCCCGGAATCGTCCTGCTTCAACAAGAACCCAGGGGCTGTCTCCCCCTTCTCAGAACGTCTTCGCACCGGTGGCGATTCCGCGCGTGTTGATGGTTCCATCGAACAGCGGCACGTCATGGTCGGCATAAGGGAACCGTGCGCATGCCTCCTCGATCAGCTCGACACCGAGGCCGGGCGCCGTCGGTGCGAGAATGTACCCATCCTCGAACTGCAAGGTCTCGCGCACCAGCTCCTTGCGCCAGGGAACGTCCACGGAGACCGTCTCGAAGACCGAGAAGTTCGGGATCGCGACCGACATATGAAGTGTCATGGCATTCATGACGGGCCCCACCGGATTATGCGGCGCGACCGGAATCAGATGGCTGTGCGCCAGATGCGCGATCCGTTTCGTCTCGCCGAGGCCGCCTGCATGGGAGACATCCGGCTGAAGGATATCGACGGCCTTTTTGTTCAGGGCCTCGATGAACCGGGAAGGCTCGAACCAGCGCTCGCCGGCTGCGATCGGGACTGGACTGCTGGCACGGACTTCGGCCAGGGCATCAATGCTCTCCGGCGGCGTCGGCTCCTCGATCCAAGTCAGATCGTAACGCTCGAGAGCCTTGCACATGGCGATGGCCGTGGGAACGTTCAGCCGGCCATGGACGTCGAGCATCAGGTTGACATCGGGTCCGACGGCATCACGCACCGCCTCCACGATCTCGATCGTCGTCCGGCGCTGCTGCCGGTCCATTTCCAGGTCGGCAGCACCGAACGGATCCCACTTGAGGGCCCGATATCCCATGGCAACGGCATTGCGGGCGTTGGCTGCGTATTGCTCGGGCGTCTCGGAACCGAAGAACCAGTGGTTGGCATAGCATGCCACCCGATCCCGGAACTTGCCCCCCAGCAGTTCGAAGACCGGTACGCCAAGCGCCTTGCCCTTGATGTCCAGCAGCGCCGCCTCGATCGCCCCGAGAGCCGTGCGGAAGACCGCGCCCGTGCGCCAGTAGCTGTCCCGATGAAGCTGTTCGATGATCGCATCCACGGCAAAGGGGTCGCGCCCGATCAGCACGCGTTCCAACTCTTCAAGAGCCGCGACAACGGTTTTCGTCTTCCACTCCAGCGTCGCCTCGCCGATTCCCTCCAGGCCCTCATCCGTATAGAGTTTGACGAAGACGAAGTTCGTCCGTGAGACGTTTGCGATGAACACCTTCTGCGCTACGATTTTCATCTAAGTTCCCTCCGGCCCGATCAGCCGCGCGTTTCCTGATGCCAGTTATGATTGTGTTCTGCGGAGACGTCTCGCAGGCTGATCCGAAACCCTCAGCTCACCACATGGCGCCCCGCAAGATGGTCAGCCGAGGATCAGGCCCAACCAATATTCCGCAGCCGAACATTGAGAGGTAATGCCCCTCAAGCCGCCCGACTGGCGACGTTGGCCGAGATACCCTATGCCTGCTTCAGCCGCTGGATGGCTGCCGCCTGCATGCTGTCCGGCCCCATCTGCATGAGCTCGATCCGGTGACCGTCGGGGTCCTCGATCCAGGCTTGCCAGTTACCGTCCGCTCCCATGGTCTTGGGACGGACCAACGGGACGCCGCTCGCCTCGAGCTCACGCACGGTCTCATCGATGTCGGGAACGGACAGGCACATGTGATTGTAGCCGACAGCCTCGCGCTCGGCGGCACGTTCGCCCTCACCATCCGGGAAGACTTCCAGGAACTGGTCGTCCGTTATTCGAAGGTACACGAGCCACAACCGTCCGTCGCGGTCCAGGCGCATCATTTCCGCGAAGCCGAGCTTGTTCGTGTAGAAATCGAGCGTGCGCGCGACGTCCTTTACGCGGATGGCGACATGGGCGATTGACGAGGCGGTCAGCATGACTGCGCCATCCCGGTCGACACGCCTCGCGTCTGGATCCTGAATCCGGCTCCGCTCTCCAGCTTCATGCTCGCGTCCTCCCTCGTCGGCCCAGCTGGGCACTTATTTGTTCAAATATGAACTTTGACAGTTCAGATATGTATGGTAATGGTCGATCAACACTTGTCAATAGCAGACCGGAAGAACGATGAGCGACATCGCGCAGGATGCAGAAAACAAACACACGATCCCTGCCATCGATCGCATGATGGACGTTCTGGAGGCTCTTGAGCACAGCAACGGCACTGCCCTAACGATCCGGGAGCTGACCGATCGTCTCGATCTGCCCCGAACGGCCATCTACCGCATTCTCAACACCCTGCAACGCCATGAGATCGTGCATCGGGACAAGGCAGGGGCCTATAGTCTCGGCCGGAGGCTGTTGACCCTGGCGTCTCACGTTGCGTCTCGGGCAAGCGACTTCAATATTGCGGCGTTCAGTCAGCCTTTCCTAGATAGGCTCTCGGCCGACCTGGGCGAGGGCGTCAAGCTGAGCGTCATCGACGAAGAAGGGATCATCGTGGTGGCCGCCTCGCAAGGGCGGCGGGAGTATGCGCTCACGGTCAAGCCAGGCCAGCGCATGCCGGTCCATGCGAGTGCGGCCAGCAAGCTTCTGCTTTCACATGTCGAGCCTCAGGATCTGGACCAGTGGCTGGCCGATCCGCTCCCCGCCTATACCAGCAAGACTATCACCGATCCGAAGCGTCTTCGCGCCGAACTGGCGCGGATCAAGCGTCTTGGCTGGGCACAGGACAAAGGTGAGAGCGCCCCCAGCATCTATGCCTTCGCCGCTCCGGTTTTTTTCAAGACCGGCAGGTTGGCAGCTGCCGTCAGCGTGCCCTTCTTGGCGGGCGCGGAACCAAGCCGCATGGAGGAGATCCGCATGGCCGCCATCGATACCGGGCGCGCTATTTCGGACGCGATGCCGACCTAGCCCTGAGGAAAAAATTGAATGAAGATCGTTGATCTTAAGTGCGCCATCATCGGCAAGAGTCCGGTCGTGCGGATCGTCACGGACGAAGGTATCTCAGGCTATGCCCAAGCCGAGACATGGAAACATTACCTGAAGCCGCACATCCTTGCTCTGCGCGAGGCGCTGATCGGCGAGGATCCCACTCTGGTCGAGCGGGTCATGCTCAAGATCAGACAGCGTGGGGGGTTCAAGCCATGGGGAGCGGCGGTCAGCGCCGTCGAGATGGCTCTGTGGGACTTGGCTGGCAAGGCCGCAGGCCTGCCCGTTCACAAGCTTCTCGGCGGCAAGGTCCGCGACAAGGTGCGTGTTTACAATGGCTCGATCCGCTTCCCTCTCGCAGGTCACAGACCGGAAGATTATGCGGACGACATACGTAAGATGATGGCACTCCCTGAGGGGTTCACCATCTTCAAGCAGCCCATCGGCTTTCATTCCCCGATGAAGCGGGAGGTGCCGAACTTCTATTATGGCGAACCGAACGCCAGCCCTTTCCATGGCGCTCTCGACCGTGGCCCTGTGACGGAGAAGGGGCTCCGCCACCTGGTGGACTGCGTCGCCGCCATGAAGGAGGTGACGGGAAACAATGTGGGCTTGGCGCTCGATTGCGGCCCCGGCTGGATGCTTGGCGATGCCATTCGACTCGCCAGGATGCTTGAGCCATTCAACCTCCTCTGGATCGAAGACGTGCTGTCGGGCGACTATACGCCTTGGGTCAATGCGGGCGTTTATCGCGAACTGACCCGCGCCTCCGTCACCCCGATCCACACAGGGGAGCAAATCTATCTGCGGCAGAACTTCAAGGAACTCATCGAAACCCATGCGGTGCATGTGATCGGGCCAGACCCTGCCGATGTAGGAGGCATTGCCGAGCTGAAATGGGTTGCCGAATTTGCCGACCTGCATGGCATCACAATCGCCCCTCATGGCACCGCCAACGGCCTTCTCGGTCTCGCGGCCCTGATCCAGGTGAGCGCAACGCTTCCCGGCAACTTCATCGCCTTTGAGTACACAACCGCGGATCCGTCATGGTGGAGCGAAATCGTGGAAGGGCTCCCCAACCCCATCGTTCAGAACGGCATGATCGAGGTTCCCAACAGGCCGGGCATGGGAGTCGAGCTCATTCCTGAGCGGGCGAAAGAATATCTGTCCGAAGACGACTTGGCCTTCTTCTCATAAGCCCCTCATCAGCCATTCCTCGCGGCCTCCGGCAGGGCTTCATCGCCCAAGAACGGAGTAGCCGCCATAACCGTGCGGGTTGGCCCGCTCTCTCCGGATCAGCTCCTCGACAGGCACCGTCAAATTGTTGGAGAAGGATACACTGATCGTCGTTCGGGGTTGGATCAGGCGGCATTCGCGATGTCGATTACCTCGGCCCCGACCTGGATTCCCCGAACGCTGCAAGGCGCCCCCAAGGCAAACATCGGCAGATTATCGACAACTTTTGCCAGCGTCAGATCTTCACGCAAGCGTCAGCCCCATTGCCTTAATAGAGAATGCTGCAAGCCTAGTTGATGCGTTTGCCGGTTTCAGTATCGAAGAGGTGCACGAGCGCGGGATCAGGCGCGACATGGATGATCTCGCCGGGTCGGGCGCCGACGCGCTCGCGGAACACGCAGGTGATCTCGCGCCCCCCTGCTCTCGCGACCACCTGCGTCTCCGAGCCGGTGGGCTCGACCACAGCCACCTCGACCGGAATGCCGTCCTGTCGGAGCTGGAAGTGCTCGGGCCGGATGCCGTAATAGGCCGGCCGTCCGACGGAAGCCGCCGGCGCGTTCTGGACTGGAAGCATCAGGTCGCCCAGGGCAAAGCCGGAAGACGCGACATGGCCTTCCAGAATGTTCATGGCCGGAGAGCCTATGAACTGGGCCACGAACAGGTTTGTCGGTCTGTCGTAGAGCTCGAGCGGGGCGCCGATCTGCTCCACGATGCCGTCATGCATCACCACGATCTTGTCGGCCATGGTCATGGCCTCGATCTGGTCATGCGTTACGTAGATGGTGGTCGTCTTCAATCGCTGGTGCAGCGCCTTGATCTCGCCGCGCATCGAGACGCGCAGCTTGGCGTCGAGGTTGGAGAGCGGCTCGTCAAACAGGAACACTTGCGGGTCGCGCACGATGGCCCGGCCCATGGCGACGCGCTGGCGCTGCCCGCCCGAGAGCTGACGCGGATACCGATCGAGCAGCTTGGTGAGGCCCAGGATTTCGGCCGCGCGGTTGACCTTGGCGGCGATCGCGCTCTTGGGTGCTTTCTTCAGCAGGAGCGAGAAGGCCATGTTGGCGGCCACCGTCATATGCGGGTAGAGCGCGTAATTCTGGAACACCATGGCGATGTCGCGGTCTTTAGGGGCCACGTTGTTGACCACCCGCGACCCGATGCGGATCTCGCCGCCGGTGATGTTTTCCAGCCCTGCCACCATGCGCAGCAGCGTGGACTTTCCACAGCCCGACGGCCCAACCAGGATGACAAACTCCCCGTCATGGATGTCGACGGATACGCCATGGATCACTTGCGCGGACCCATACGCCTTCTTCACATTCCGGATTTCGACAGGCGCCATATCAATGTCTTCCTTGGTTATGGCCGTTGATGCAACGAGCCCAAGATATGCCTATCCTCATCCCTTGACCGACCCCGCCATCAATCCCGCAACGATATGTTTTTGTGCCGCGAAGAACATGATGATCGCCGGCAGGATCGTGAGCGTGATGAACGCCAGGATGAGGTTCCAGTCCGTGGAATACTCGCCCTGATAGACCATGATCCCAAGGGGCCACGGATAGAGCGTATCGCGGTTCAGCACGACAAGCGGGAGAAGGTAGTTGTTCCAGCTGTGGACGAAGACGATGACAGCCACTGTCGCGAGGATGGGTCGCGACAACGGCAGGATCACATACCAGAAGAACCGGAAGTAGCCGCAGCCGTCGATCACGGCCGCTTCGAACAGATCCTTCGGCATCTGCCGGAAGGAGTTGCGGAACAGGAGGATGCTCATTGCCAGGCCAAAAGCAACCTGGGGCAGCACCACGCCCCAGTAGGTATCGAGAAGACCGAGATCACGGATCTTGATGAAGAGCGGCAGGATCGCGGTCGCCGCCGGGAACATCAGCCCGAGGAGAAGGTAGTTCAGGAGGAAGGTCGCGCCGAAGAAGCGGACATGCACGAACACGAATGCAGCCATTGCGGAAGCAGCAACGGTCAGGATGACGGTGAGCACCGCGATAATCAGAGAGTTCCCCATCAACTGCCAGTAACGGCCGCTCGCAAGGATCTCCCAGTAGTTCATCCATTCCCACTGGCTGGGCAACCCGAATGGATTGACCCTCAGGTCGCCGAGCGACTTGAACCCACCCAGGGCCGTGGTCAGTAACGGGATCAGCACGCCCCCGGCGACAATAAAGAGAATGGCGTACCGAAGGACCGGAGCGATGGTGACCGGCGTATCGTAGCGGGCAGCGGAGCTAGTCATGGCGCATGAGGACCCGTTTGTAGCCGAAGGCGAAGACAACGCAGATCAGGAACAGAACCACCCCGACCGCACTGCCGAAGCCGATCCTCATCCTAGTGACACCATAGGTGTAGAGGTAGGTCACCATGGTCTGCGTGCTGTCCGAGGGCCCGCCCTTGGTCAGGGGCATGATAAGGTCAAAGAGCTGGATCGATCCGAGGATGGCGAAGAAGACGGAGAGGCGGATCGTCGACCCGAGGAGCGGCACCGTGATCCGCCTGAAAATCTGCCAGCCTGTCGCGCCGTCGATATGGGCGGCCTCGTACAGGCTGCGGTCAATCTGCTGGAGTCCTGCGATGTACAGCATCATGTGGAAGCCGAAGTACTTCCAGACCACGACCACCATGATGGCATAGATAGCGACATCGGGCTCTGCGAGGATGTGGGGTGGCGTGGCCCCGAACAGTTCCCACAGCTTCGCGAGAAGGCCGTACTCGCCGTCGTAGACAAAGCGCCAGATGAGACCGGCGGCAATCTCTGCCAGGATGTAGGGCAGGAAGAAGATGAGCCGGAAGGTCGCCGTGCCCCGCACGCGGTCGGCGAGGAGGACAGCCATCGCCAACGCGAGTGGAAGTTGGATCGCCAGAGACACCACAATGATGAGCAGATTGTTTGTCAGCGCGATGCGAAACGCGCGGTTCGCGAACAGGAGTTCGAAGTTCCGCCATCCGACGAATTCCGTCGGCGAGCCATACCCATTCCAGTTGTAGAAGCTGTACCAGGCGGCCTCCCCCATCGGCAGCGCGACGAAGAGCGTAAAAAGAAACAGCGCCGGCGGCAGGAACAGCAATACGACGGCCGTAGACCCGCCTATGCCCGTCGAGGGCATACGCAGCCATGACGGTGCCTGGAAGACAGTCCTGGTCGCACCACCCGTGACGCTTGTAGCCATCGTTCCCTCCCTGAGCATTCGACAGGGAAGAGCGGCCGGGGCCGCTCTTCCGGGATTGGCTATGTTACTGGGCGAGTTCCCAGGCCTGCTGGACCGCCTCGGCCGCTTCCACCGGTTTCATCCGTCCCGCCGCGAGATCGGCCGAGATGTCATTGACCACGGCGCCCACCGATGGGCCGAGGGCCTGATCGTAGAAGATCTGATGATACTTCGACTTGGCCACGTTCTCTGCAAGCTGGCGCAGGATCGGATGCTTGATTGCCTCCTGCGTGCCGACCACGATGGGGATATAGAAGCCACGCTCGGCAGCCTGCCGCTGGTTCTCCGCCTCTGAGAAGAACTTCAGGAAGTCGGCCGCCTCCTTCGGCGATCCTTTTGTCACCAGCCAGCCGTTCAGGCCACCCAGGGTGTCGCCTGGATCACCCTTGCCTCCGGAAACAGCCGGGAAGGGAAACCAGCCGAGCTTGTCATCGGGAATGCCCACCTTGTCGGCCGAGTTGGCCTTCATGCTGCCCAGAAGGCCGTTCAGCATGAGCATCATGGCGCCCTTGCCGTCACCAAACTGGCCTGCCGATTGAGGATAGGTCGCCCCAAGGAAGCCCGCCTGGAAGGGCTTGAGGTCCGCCAATTGCTTGAACAGCTCGCCGGCCCGGACGAAGGTCGTGTCGGCGAAGCCCTTGCCCTCGCCGCGCAGGGCAGCCTCGAAGGCCTCCTTGCCGCCAATCCGAATGGCCAGGTGCGACCAGTAGAAGTGCACCGGCCACTTGTCGGCTCCGCCCGTGATGATCGGCGTGATCCCGGCGGCCTGGAACTTCTTCACTGCACCAAGCAGATCATCCCAGGTCTTGATCGAGGATGCGTCCACACCTGCTTTCGCGAAAAGATCCTTGTTGTAGAAGAAGCCCACCTGGGAGGTGTGCATCGGTACGCCGTAGATCTTGTCATTGATGGTGTAGGCCTGGACCGCCACTGGAACGAAGCGGGCCTTCCAGGACTGGTCCATGACGGGCGTCAGGTCCTCAATGACACCTGCCTTAACCTGGTCGCGCAGGACGCCTCCACCCCAGCTATAGATGATGTTCGGCCGATCCGACGATTGCAGAAGCGTGGTCAGCTTCTTTTTGTAGGCCTCGTTTTCCAGATACTGGACGTCTATCTTCACGCCCGGATGGGAGGCCTCGTAGCGTCGAGCGATGTCATTCCAGAACCCGCTGATTTGCTGGTTCTGCTCGACATGCAGCATTCTGACGGTCACGTCCGCGAGTGCTGCGGTCATTCCGCTGCATGAGGCGGTGATCGCGCATGCAGCGGCAAGCATCAGCTTTTTGTAGCTCATTGCTGTTCTCCTCGGTGTTTCCTCTGCCGGGCTTTTTTGCCCTTTTATTTTGGGTAGCAAATTAAAACGTGAACGGCACATAGTGGCCTGTCAAGCAGATTTTCGATAAAGTCTAGGGCTTGGATGGCCACTCGGATGATTGACATGTTGCAATGGGAACTAATAAATACGGCACCCGCATTAAAAAGGAATGCCCATGCCGGCGGACGGTGCCGCAATGAAGACAGCCGATCCCGAGTTGATGCGGGCGATCAATCGCTTCCTTGTCATGGACGCCATCCGCCGCTCCGGCTCGATCTCGCGTGTGGAGATTTCAGAGCAGACGGAACTCAGCCCCACGACCGTCTCGGCGATCACGGCGGCCCTCCTCGAGGATGGCCTGATCGTCCCGCGCCAGGTCGCTCCCTCCCCTGACCAGGTGCGCGGACGGCCGCGCATCATGCTCGAGCTTAATCCGGCGGCGGCATCAGTCTGCGGTGCGAAGCTCGCTCCTAACAAGATCACTATCGCGGTCACCAACTTCCAGGCAGACGTCCTCAGCACGGTATCGATTCCAATCAGAGTTGATCGCCAGCCGGCCTCGGTCATTTTGGATCTCGTGGAGGACGGAGTCCGGTCCTGCATCGAGGCAGCGGGCCTGCTGGTTGAGGACATCAACAGTCTCTGCCTCGGAGTACCAGGAATCGTCGAACGCGCCTCCGGCATCTGCCGTTACAGCCCAATCTTTTCCGAACGCGATCTCAAGCTCGGCGTCGACCTCCAGGGGCGCCTGAATGTGCCGACGTCAGTCGACAGCGACGTCAACCTGATCACCCTCGCTGAGCAATGGTTCGGCCACGGTCGAGATCTCAGTGACTTTCTGGTTGTCTCCATCGAGCACACGATCGGACTCGGCATTGTTCACGGTGGCGAGCTTTTTCGCGGGGCGAATGGACTCAGTCCAGACTTGGGTGATCTGATCGTGTCACCGAATGGCAGCATCGGGAACAGGGCCCGCCCAGGGCGCCTCGCCGGGATCGCATCCACCACCGCAATCCTATCCGCAGCGGCCGATCTTGCCCGCGGAACGCCGCAAGAAAAACTCCTTCGCGGGACGCGTGGCATGGAGCATGCTGTTTCGCTCGCCCAAGCGGGCGACGGGCGGATTTCGAACATCTTCGAAGAGGCCGGGCGTGCCCTGGGGATTGCTATCGCAAACCTGATCACCCTGTTCGCGCCGCCAAAGGTCATTCTCGCCGGATCGGCCCTCCAGGCAGGGGATCTCCTCCTCGGGCCCTTGCGTGACGCGGTTCAGGCGGCAACGCCCGAGACGATCGCTGGTGTCACCAAGATCGTGGTTCATGAGTCCACCGACGATACCTGGGCTCGAGGCGCCGCCGCCTTGACCCTGCGCGATCTCTACGGCGCGCCCTGGGGAACGACCGGACCTGCCAAGAAACGCTAGGCACAATGGTAACAACACAAGGGAGAGAACATGGAACGCTTGGGCATTGGTATCATCGGGTGCGGGAATATCAGCGAGGCCTACCTCAAGGCAGCATCATACTTTCCGATCCTTGACATCAGGGGGATCGCCGACATCCGGCCTGAGGCGGCCGAGGCGCGTGCATCCCAGTTCGGGCTGCGGGCGATGTCGGTAGACGAGATGCTTGCGGACCCGTCGATCCAGATCGTGGTCAACCTCACGATCCCTGCCGCCCACGTGGAGGTCGGTCTGAGGGCCCTTGCAGCCGGCAAGCACGTTCACTCCGAAAAGCCTCTCGGTCTCACGACGGCCGAGGCGCGCCCACTCCTCCGCATGGCGAAGGAACGAGGGCTACGCGTCGGCTGTGCGCCTGATACGTTCCTCGGTGGATCGCACCAAACCTGCCGCAAGCTCATCGACGAGGGAGCGATCGGACGCCCTCTGGCGGGCAGCGCATTCTTCATGTGCCCCGGCCATGAGCGCTGGCATCCCAATCCGGCCTTCTACTACGCCAAAGGCGGCGGACCGATGCTGGACATGGGGCCTTACTACATCACGGCTCTTGTGAACCTGATTGGCCCTGTTGCCAGAGTGGCGGGCATTACATCCCGTGCCAGGGCGGAACGCGAGATCACCAGCGAGCCGTTGAAGGGCACGCTGGTCCCGGTGGAGGTGGCAACGCACGTCGCAGGGACGCTTGAGTTCGTCTCCGGGGCAGTCATCTCGATTGCGATGAGCTTCGATGTGCCCCGACACCGCCACAGACCGATCGAACTGTACGGGACGGAGGGCGGCCTCAGCGTGCCCGATCCCAACCGCTTTTTCGGCGCCATCGAACTTGCCACCGCGGCAAAGGATTGGACGGAACAGCCGACCGAGCATCCATACGCGAGCGGGAACTACCGGATCATTGGCGTCGCCGACATGGCCCATGCCATCCGATCCGGGCGCCCCCACCGCGCATCCGGCGAACTCGCCTTCCACGCGCTCGAGGTCATGGAGGCATTCCAGGTGTCCTCGGATCGCGGAACGCACGTCACCATCGAATCGCGCCCCGAACGACCGGCCATGCTGCCGACGACGCTTCAGTTCGGTTTGCTGGACTAGATACCAAACGGAAAAGTGGGAGGTAAGAGAATGCGCGAGGCACTGATTGTATGGGGTGGCTGGAGCGGGCACGAGCCGGAACAATGCGCCTCCATCATCGCCGGGATGCTCGAGGAGGAGGGCTTCAAGGTCTATGTTGAGAACTCGACCGAGGCTTTCGCAGATCCCGGTCTGTCCGACATGAGCCTAGTCGTTCCGATCTACACCATGTCGAAAATCGAAAAGGAGGAGCTGAGCAATCTCACGGCGGCTGTCCGCAACGGTGTCGGTCTCGCCGGCTATCACGGCGGCATGTGCGACGCCTTCCGTGAGGCTGTCGAGTACCAGTTCATGTGCGGCGGCCAATGGGTCGCCCACCCCGGCAACATTATTGATTACCGGGTGAACATCACCCGACCTGACGATCCGATCATGGAGGGGATCCGGGACTTCGACTATCATTCCGAGCAGTACTACATGCATGTCGATCCCTCGAACGAGGTGTTGGCCACGACGACGTTCTCCGGCGAGCATGCCTACTGGACCAAAGATGTGGTCATGCCGGTTGTGTGGAAGCGACGCTATGGAGAGGGGCGGGTCTTTTACAGCTCCCTCGGCCATGTGGCGAAGGAGTTCGAGGTGCCGGAAATGCGCACCATCCTCAGGCGCGGCATGCTCTGGGCTGCGCGTTGAATACCGAGCCCGAAGAGAGATAACGCTCGGCGCCGGCAACAACTCACGACATCCTAACCGGCTCCCGGCGTTGCCAAGCGCTACACCAAGAATCCTACGAATTTCTGCTCAGGGTCAATAGCGGTAGTTCTGGCGCGGCCTCCCAACGTCTGTTCTGCGCGCCAAAGCAGGCATTGCACTCCGAAAGCGGAAGCCGGGTGGCTTGGGTGGGGGTTCGAGTCCCTCCACTCCTGCCAGCGCACCGCTAACTAAAATTCCTCTCAAGCGTCTTTCTCAGCGGCCCTGATAACAGTCGGGTCTCTTTCTAGACAAACACTGAGTCGCACGTGGTTCGGAGTTGAGGCCAATGTCCTTGCCCCTACGGGTGGCTACCTATCGGCTACCTGGAGCAAACCGGTTCAAAGGGCAGATGCCGGTAACCCTTTGAAGTTATTGGTGAGCGCGCTGGGACTCGAACCCAGGACCCTCTGATTAAAAGTCAGATGCTCTACCGGCTGAGCTACGCGCTCCCAGAGGTGAGCCCGAAATAGGGGCTCTTCCCCGGCGGGTCAATCGAAAAGCCCCGGTTTGAGGTCGAAATCCTCAATTCCGGCCTCCAACGGCTTGGTTGTCCACGGCTTGAAGGACAGGTCGGGGTTCAACCTTCCGCCGGCATGGCGATGTTGTCGGCATGATGACCGATTTCGGTCCTGCTGTCCCGCTCGCCCTTGGCCCAGCCCTCCTTGATCTCGCCGATATGATCCTCAAGCCGTCCCTCGGCGATGGCCTTGCGCAGGCCTGCCATCAATTCCTGATAATAGGCCAGATTGTTCCAGGTCAGCAGCATCATGCCCAGAATTTCGTTCGAGCGGACGAGATGATGGAGATAGGCTCGGCTATAGGTGTTCGAGGCCGTGCATTTCGAGCTCTCGTCGAGCGGGAGCGTATCCTCTGCGAAGCGCGCATTGCGCAGGTTCATACGGCCATGCTTCGTGAAGACCTGTCCATGACGTCCGGCACGGGTAGGCATGACGCAGTCGAACATGTCCACGCCCCGGCGCACCGCCTCGACGATATCGTCCGGCGTGCCCACGCCCATGAGATAGCGCGGCTTTTCCCTGGGCATGTGCGGCTCGACCGTTTCGATCATGCGCAGCATCACATCCTGAGGCTCGCCCACGGCCAAGCCACCGATGGCATAGCCCTTCAGATCCATGGCCGCGAGTTCGCGCGCGCTTTCGATACGCAGACGTTCCACAGCGCCGCCCTGGACGATGCCGAACATGGCCTTGCCCGGCTGATCGCCGAAGGCGATACGGCAACGCTCGGCCCAACGCAGGGACAGCCGCATGGCCCGTTCAGCCTCTTCATCGGAGCACGGCAGGCGCACGCATTCGTCGAGCTGCATCTGGATGTCGGAGCCGAGGAGCCCCTGGATCTCGATGGAGCGCTCAGGCGACATGAAGTGCTTCGAACCGTCGATATGCGACTGGAAGGTGACGCCGGTCTCGTCGACCTTCCGAAGCGCCGCGAGCGACATCACTTGGAACCCGCCGGAATCGGTCAGGATCGGATAGGGCCAGTTCATGAACTTGTGCAGGCCGCCTAAGCGAGCCACCCGCTCGGCACCGGGGCGGAGCATGAGATGATAGGTATTGCCGAGTACGACATCCGCGCCAAGGGCCTTCACCTGATCCGGGTACATGGCCTTCACAGTGGCCGCCGTGCCGACCGGCATGAAGGCAGGCGTGCGGATGACGCCGCGAGGCATCCGAATCTCGCCGGTCCGCGCCGTTCCGTCGGTCTTGGTCACGGTAAAGGTGAACTGATCAGTGGTCATTCGGTCCTCATGGGATCGGCTTAAGTCCTTGCAGGCACGAGAAGCTGAGATGGAGCATCAGCACCGAAAGAGCAAACTTGCATCGCCATACGAGTAGAAGCGATAGCCCGTTTCGATGGCATGGCTATAGGCCGCGTGCATGCGTTCCAGCCCGGCAAAGGCGGATACCAGCATGAACAGGGTCGACCGCGGCAGGTGGAAATTGGTCATCAGCACGTCGACCGCCTTGAAGCGATAGCCCGGCGTGATGAAGATCGCGGTGTCGCCTGAGAAAGGCGCGATGGTGCCATCGTCACGGGCCGCACTTTCGAGCAGCCGCAACGAGGTCGTTCCAACCGCTACGATCCGCCCTCCCCGCGCCCGCGCCTCGTTGAGCGCCCGCGCAGTCTCTTCGGTGATCGTGCCCCATTCCGCATGCATGCGGTGCTCGGTGGTATCCTCGGCCTTCACGGGCAGGAAGGTGCCTGCGCCCACGTGCAGCGTCACGAAGTGGTGCGCGATGCCGCGCTCATCGAGACGACGAAACAGCTCGTCGGTAAAATGGAGACCTGCCGTCGGAGCAGCAACCGCTCCTTCGTCCTTGGCATAAACGGTCTGGTAGTCGGTCCTGTCCTTCTCGTCCGTCGCGCGCTTGCCCGCGATGTAGGGCGGCAGCGGCAGCTCGCCCAGGCGGGCAATGGCTTCATCGAGGAAGGGCCCCGAGAAGGAAAAGCGCAGCGCCACATCGCCGCCCTCGGCCTTCTCGATCACTTCCGCATCGAGGCGCACGAGCTCGCAGGCGGTACTCTCGGATTCTTCGCCGAAGCGGATTCGGTCACCGACATTGAGCTTCTTGGCCGGACGCGCAAAGGCACGCCAGCGGTCCGCTCCTTCCCGCTTGTGCAGCATGATCTCGACGCGCGCGGCGGTTTCCTCGCGCACGCGCAGGCCGTAGAGCCGGGACGGAATGACCTTGGTGTCGTTGAGCACCAACACGTCGCCCGGCTGCAGAAGATCCGGCAGGTCACGAACGATCCGGTCTTCGAAACCATTATCAGGCCTGACGACCAGCATGCGCGCGGAATCCCGCGGCTCCACGGGGCGGAGTGCGATGTTCTGCTCGGGCAGCTCGAAATCGAAAAGGTCGACGCGCATAGAAGTTATCATCCGCCGTCATGGCCGCACTTGTTGCGGCTATCCACGTCTTAAAGCTCTTGGCCTGGAAAACGTGGATGCCCGGGACGAGCCCGGGCATGACGAAGATAAGGGCTTAAGCCACGTCCGCGGCAACCTTCATGGAAACGATACGATCCGGATCCTTCACGGGCTCGCCGCGTTTGATCTTGTCCACGTTCTCCATGCCCTCGGTCACCTTGCCCCACACGGTGTACTGCTTGTCGAGGAAGCGGGCATCGTCGAAGCAGATGAAGAACTGCGAGTTGGCGGAGTGCGGGTAGTTTGTCCGCGCCATAGAGACCGTGCCACGCACATGCGGCTCGGCATTGAACTCGGCCTTCAGGTCCGGCAGGTCGGAACCGCCGGTGCCGGTGCCTTGAGGGCACCCGGTCTGAGCCATGAAGCCCTCGATCACCCGATGGAAGGCGATGCCGTCATAGAAGCCCTGGCGGGCCAGGGTCTTGATGCGCTCCACATGGCCAGGAGCCAAATCGGGACGCATTTCGATGACCACGCGGCCTTTCGTGGTCTCCATGATGAGGGTGTTTTCCGGATCTGCCATCGGGTTCTCCTCTGGTGGCGTGTTCGGTCAAATCTGTCCTGTTCGTTCACATAGGCTGAGCATCGACGAAACGGAAGGAGAAGATTCGTCCCGCAATCGCTGCTCCAAAGCTTTCGGTGAAGGGAAAGGGCGTGCAACGCTCGAAAGCCTCCCGCACCGAGCGGGTGAAGGGCTCCCGCTGCTTCTCTTCAGTGCCCGGCTTGTAATAAGTGATCCTCGGCTGTCCCAACACTTCACCATTGCGCTTGAAGCTGAGGCGCAAGGTGATCTCCTGGCCGGAATAACCGCTCCCGCTCGGCGCGTGCCAGCAGGCCTGCAAAGCCTGGAAAACCTCACGCAAGGTGTTGATGTGCAAAACCCGGTCTGCCTTCGAATTCGGCCTTACGACGCCTTGGATACCCTCAGGCAGGCTGGGCGGCGGCTCGAAGGGCTCAAACCAGTCTTCATCACGCCTTTGATAAAGCCCATCCTCCTGTGCAGCCGCCGCGGAAGCGAAAACCGTCGCGAGCAGGAGCGCGGCGATGACCCGCCGCGCTCCGGATGGGAGGTCACGCTGCATTACTTCGCATCAGCGGCGAGCTGCATCTTCACGATCTTGTCGGGGTTCGAGACCATGCCGTTGGCGGCAGCATTCCCCTTCTTGATCTTGTCCACAACGTCCATGCCGGACACGACCTCGCCGAAGAGCGTGTACTGGCCGGTCAGCGGGCCGCAGCCCTCGTAGCAGATGAAGAACTGGCTGTTGGCGGAGTCGGGGCTCTGCGAGCGGGCCATGCCGACGGAGCCGCGCTTGTATTGGGTGCTGGTGAACTCGGCCGGGATGTTCGGCAGGTTGGACTTGCCCGTGCCCGTGCCGGTGGGATCGCCCGTCTGAGCCATAAAGCCCTCGATCACCCGGTGGAACACGACGCCGTTGTAGAACCCTTGCTTGGTCAGCGTTTTGATCTGCTCGACATGCTTCGGCGCAAGGTCCGGGCGCAGGCGGATGGTGATGCGCCCGTCCTTGGTGTCGAGGAAGATCGTGTTCTGCGGGTCGTTGGCCTGCTGGGCGGCTGCCGGAACAAGGCTGGCCAGCACAATCGCAGAGGCTGCGAGCAAACGCTTCATGGATGAGGTTCTCCCTTGAGAATCGTGAAACTTTATGGCCGCTTGAATTTGGCCTTGAGACGCTCCGCGACAAGGGCGGGTACGAAGGCCGAGACGTCGCCCCCCATAGCCGCGATCTGCCGGACAAGCGTGGCGGTAATCGGGCGAACCGGGGGGGAGGCCGGAAAAAAGAGGGTCTGGACGTCAGGCGCCATGGTAGCGTTCATGGACGCCATCTGGATCTCGTAGTTGAAATCCGTGCCGTCGCGCAGGCCGCGAATGATCAGGCTCGCACCGTGTCGTTTGGCGGCATCCACCGCGAGATCGCTGAAGGTCGCGACCTCGAGCTCCACTCCTTTGGACAGGAGCACGGGCCCGCAGACCGCACGCAGCATCTCGGCCCTTTCCTCTGCGCTGAAGATCGGGGCCTTTGAGGAATGGACGCCGATCGCCACGACGATCCTGTCCGCCACGCTGCAGGCCTGGCGCAGAACGTCCAAATGGCCGTTGGTGACGGGGTCGAAGCTGCCGGTATAGAGGGCGGTGCGTGTCATGGGCCAAGGTTATAAATGAGACTTTCGCTCCCGCATAGATTTGGTCCCACAAGGACTGGCTTGCGACATCTGTCAGCAAGAATGCAACTGAGGGCGCCCAGGCCCTGGCGGTTCGGACTACAATAGCCCTGATGGGTATGGAGCGTGCGCGAACGCACCGCCACGGTTGAAGGATGAGAGCATAGCCATAATTAACCTTTCGTAAGGAGGCTTCTCATGGTGGCTCGTCTGATTATCGTCTTCGTGACTGCTCTCGCCGTTCTGGCTCCGGCCGTTGTCTCAAGCACCCATATTCTCGGTTAACCCACCCCCCTTGAGCATCTAAGACTGCCTTGAATAGGACTTCCGTCCGCAGCTAAATTACGTTAGCTTTGCCTGTATGGGGGTCTGATGTCTCGTCACTTGCGCCTTTTAGGCTCGTGGAGCCTTTCTCTTGGTGTGCTCTTGGGGCTGGTTTTCGTCTCGCAAGCCGTTGCAGAGCCCACACGCAGCCCGATTCCCGCACAAGTTACGCAAATTGACGGCTATCCCTTCCCAACAAAGATCGCCGGGCTCCCTCGCAGGCAGAGAACCGATTACAACGAGGCCGGCATGGGCTTCAGCGTGCGTTATGAAGTTCCGGGCGAGACCTGGGCCGATATCTTCATCTATGATCTGAATGAGGATCTGACCTCCGTTGACGCGCGTCAAGCCGCCGCCGATCAGCGAGAGATCGCTCTTAGCGACATCCAGACTGCCGTCTCCGCCGGAAACTACCAGGAGGCAAAGGTCATTACGAAAGCGGAAACAGCTCCCTACGCCATGGCTCACCTGACGATTACGCAGAAGGGAAAGACCCGGGATTCTTACGTGTTTATTGTGGTCAGCAAAAAGAACTTCGTGAAGATCCGCTACACCACCTCTGCACCCGATGCGGACCAGATCGCTGGCAGATTCGCCGTGGAATACGCGCGTCTGCTGAGCCAATAACGCGAACAAAGGGCTCTGCGGAGGACGGTTCCGCCCGCGCACAATCTCTCAATTTTCACGTATTCGCTTTCCGGAAGACGTATCACCCCTCCCGCAGCAAGCCTCGCAACACCGTTTAGGCTTTATTTGCGTCTGATCAGCAGTCTTGTCGGCGAGTGACCTTGGATCGTTCCCGAACAAGATCGCATCTTTCGCGAAGCGGGATGTTCTGGAAGGTCCGGGGTATGAAAAGGTCCTGCAGGAATGATGAAGCGTCTCTTGGCGGCGGTGCAACTCGTTGCCTCAGCCAGTGCGAAGTACACCATCATCGTGCTCCTGAGCCTTCTTGCAGGATTGTTCATCGTCAATGTCCAGAGATTCTCCGGTATCCAGGCCAGTCCTATCTCGGGGGTGAGCACGGTTACAAAACTTAGGCTCCCCACCGATTTCGACGTTTTCTATCTGGTTGCGCAGATGGTCTGGCGGGGCGAGATCATGCAGGCCTATTCCTTCGCAACGATGGGTCCGCTGCAGGAGGCGCTGTCAGGCGAGAAGGTCTTCATGCCCTGGACCTATCCGCCGCAGTTCAACCTGATCGTCGCGCCCCTCGCCTTTCTGCCGCTCGGGATGGCCTATACCCTTTTCACGGCCATTACGCTTGTGGCCTATCTCGCGATGCTGAGGGTTGTCGCGGGCAGGCACTTCACCCTTCTCCTCTTCCTGCTCTTTCCAGCCATCACCATCACGATGGTGTGTGGCCAGAACGGCTTCCTGACCGGGACCCTGATCGGCCTTGCCTGCCTTGGATTGCAGCAGCGCTCGGCGATGGCCGGACTGCCCCTCGGCCTGATGATCATCAAGCCGCACCTGGCCATAGGCTTCGCCGCCTATACCCTTCTGTCCCGCAACTGGGGCGCGGCACTGGTCGCGGCTGCAACGATCCTGGCGACATCGGCCCTCGCAACTCTCCTGCTGGGCCTCGAAATCTGGACAGCCTTTCTCGGCGGCGTCCAGGAGGCGGCGGGCTATCTCAAGCAGGGCCTTTACCCTTTCCACCGCATGGTGTCGCCCTATGCGGTCCTGCGCACCTTCGGTGCACCGGCTGCTGCGGGAATGGTCATTCAATTCGTGAGCGCGGCGCTCTCTCTGCTCATCGTGATCCTGGCCTGGAGGCGCGGCTTCTCACTGCGCCAGACGCTGGGTCTGACGGCGCTCGCCTCCCTTCTGATCAGCCCTTATGCGTATGATTACGACTTGCCGATCTATGGGATCGGGCTTGCATTGCTGATGCCGGATATCCTCCGGCTCGCCCGGCCTCTCGAGCAAGCTCTGGTCTTCGGCCTGAGCTTCGCGACAGGCGGTTTCGGCCTTCTGCTGAGCCAACTCAAGCTGACGCTCACAACGGAGGAAATGTACCTGTCTGTGGCGGGCTTGACGCTTGCCGCAACACTCGGGCTCCTGTGGCGCATTTTGAACCGCTACCATTCCGAGGCATCGCTCCCGGTAACTTTCGTCACACAGGAAGCAGGGTAACCTCGATCACATTCAACAGCGGCATCGACGCAAACAATGCTCGACCGCAAAAAGAAAAGAGCGCCGAAAAGCGCCCTTTGGATTCGATCTGTGAGCAACGGGGCGAGGTCTTATTCCTCGCCGCCCTCGGCAACATCGCCTTCAGCTCTGGCGTCATCGGCGCCCTCGCCTTCCTCACCCTCTTCACCCTCGATATGCTCCACCGAGACCACGCGTTCCTTGCCGCGCGTGGAGAAGATGGTGACGCCCTGCGAGTTGCGGCCGACGACGCGGATGCCGTCGACCGGCACGCGGATCAACTGGCCGCCATCGGTGACGAGCATGATCTGGTCGGCGTTCTCGACCGGGAACGAGGCCACGAGCAGGCCGTTGCGGTTGTTGACCGCCATGGCCGTGATGCCTTTGCCGCCGCGTCCGGTGATGCGGTACTCGTAGGAGAGCGTGCGTTTGCCGTAGCCCTTTTCGGAGATCGTCAGGATGCACTGTTCCTGCGCGCTCATCTCCACATAGCGCTCCTGCGAGAGCGAGAAGTTTCCGTTCCCGGTCTCCTCCGCATCGTCGCTGCCAGCGGCATCGGCATCGCCGTTCGCCTGTTCGCCCATGACGGCGCGGCGCATCTTGAGGTAGGCGGCGCGCTCTTCGCCCGTCGCTTCCACGTGGCGCAGGATCGCCATGGAGATGATCTTGTCGCCTTCGGCCAGGTTGATGCCTCGCACACCCATGGAGTCGCGCCCCTTGAAGACACGCACATCCGTCACGGGGAAGCGGATGCATTGGCCCTTGGCCGTGGTGAGCAGCACGTCGTCATGCTCGGAGCAGATCTGCACGTCGACGATATGCTCGCCTTCGTCCAGCTTCATGGCGATCTTGCCGCCGCGATTGACCTGCACGAAGTCCGACAGCTTGTTGCGGCGGACCGTGCCGCGCGAGGTCGCGAACATCACGTCCAGCTTGTCCCAGGACGCCTCGTCCTCCGGCAGCGGCATGATGGCGTTGATGCGCTCGCCCTGTTTGAGCGGCAGCATGTTCACCAGCGCCTTGCCCTTGGCGTTCGGAGCGGCGAGCGGCAGACGCCACACCTTCTCCTTGTAGGCCTGGCCTTCGGACGAGAAGAAGATCACCGGCGTATGGGTGTTCGCCACGAAGAGACGGGTGACGAAATCCTCGTCCCTCGTCGTCATGGCGGAGCGGCCCTTGCCGCCGCGGCGCTGCGCCCGATAGGTCGAGAGCGGCACACGCTTGATGTAGCCAGCGTGAGAGACGGTGACGACCATGTCCTCACGGGCAATGAGATCCTCGTCATCCACATCGGAATCCCAGTCCACGATCTGCGTCTTGCGCGGCGTGGCATAGGCGTTGCGGATCTCGATGAGCTCGTCCTTGATGATGCCCATGATGCGCGCGCGCGAACGCAGGATCTCGAGATAATCCGAGATCTCGGCCGCGAGCTTGGACAGTTCGTCACCAATTTCATCGCGACCAAGCGCGGTCAGGCGCTGCAGGCGCAGGTCGAGGATCGCACGGGCCTGTGTCTCGGAGAGACGATAGGTGCCGTCCTCGTTGATCTTATGACGCGGGTCGTCGACGAGCGCGATCAGCGGCGCAATATCGTGAGCCGGCCAGTCGCGGCCCATGAGGGACTCGCGGGCGGCGTTCGGATCGGGTGCGGTGCGGATGAGGCGGATGACCTCATCGATGTTGGCAACCGCAATGGCGAGACCGCACAATACGTGGGCGCGTTCGCGCGCCTTGTTGAGCAGGAACTTGGTCCGGCGCGACACGACCTCCTCGCGGAAGTCGACGAAGGCGCCTATCAGGTCCCTGAGCGTCATCTGCTCGGGACGACCGCCATTCAGCGCCACCATGTTGGCGCCGAAGCTCGTCTGCAGCGGCGTGTAGCGGTAGAGCTGGTTGAGCACCACGTCCGCCATGGCGTCGCGCTTGATCTCGACCACGATGCGCATGCCGTCGCGATCGGATTCGTCGCGAAGATCCGCGATGCCCTCGATCTTCTTCTCGCGCACGAGTTCGGCGATCTTCTCGATCAGCGAGGCCTTGTTCACCTGATACGGGATTTCGGTGAAGATGATCGCCTCACGATCCTTGCGGATTTCCTCGATCTCGGACTTGGCGCGCATGATGATGGAGCCGCGGCCCGTGGTGTAGGCCGAGCGCGCACCCGAGCGGCCGAGGATCAACGCGCCGGTCGGGAAATCAGGACCGGGGATGATCTCGATCAGTTCCTCGGCGGAAATGCCGGGATTGTCGATATAGGCCAGGCAGCCATCGATCACCTCGCCCAGGTTATGGGGAGGCATGTTGGTGGCCATGCCGACCGCGATACCGCCGGCGCCGTTGACGAGCAGGTTCGGGAAGCGTGCCGGCAGAACCGTCGGCTCGTCCTTGGATTCGTCGTAGTTTGGCGTGAAATCGACCGTGTCCTTGTCGATGTCGTCGAGGAGCGGCATCGCTGCCTTGGCGAGGCGAGACTCGGTATAGCGCATGGCTGCCGGCGGATCGCCGTCCACCGAGCCGAAATTGCCCTGCCCATCCACGAGCATAACGCGCATGGCAAAGTCCTGCGCCATACGCACCAACGCATCGTAGATCGATTGGTCGCCGTGCGGATGGTATTGACCCATCACGTCACCGACGATGCGGGCGGACTTCACGTATTTCTTGTCGGGCGTGTAGCCGTTCTCGTGCATCGAGTAGAGGATGCGCCGGTGCACGGGCTTGAGGCCGTCGCGCGCGTCGGGGAGAGCGCGGCTCACGATCACGCTCATGGCGTAATCGAGATAGGAGCGCTTCATCTCATCGACGATGGAAATCGGTTTGATGTCGCTGGCCGGCTGGTCCCCCGCGGGGCCGCCGGAGCGGATATCGTTCGGATCGGTCAAGTTTGGTCTTTCTTAAAACGGTCTGCCCCTTCGCGAGAGGCGGTTGAATTGCCGCTCCATGGAGCCGTTAGGCAGCCTCGCGAATCCAATTGAAATTCAAATCTTTAGATGGGCGAGAATGGCGCATTTTTCAAGTTTTTTGAGCGGTTATCCAGAGGGAAGGACACCCAAAAAAGAGACAATTTTTTCAACTATTTAGAACGGTCCTGCCTGGGGTCAGGACCGCGATCCCGCTGCGGCAGATTTCCTCTCCCGCCGCACGATCAAGGAAGAGATTCCGGACAAGCAGGCAAGTTATTGATTGTCATTGCCAATTCTGCCCCGCCATCCACGGGTCCATCCCGGAGATCCACGTCCTCGATGCGTGGCATTCTTCGCCCTTGAACCACGTCATCGCCGGCCTTGTGCCGGGGGTATACGCCTTGATCCGCCTCGCTCTTATCCTGAGGGCCACCGCAAGCGGCGTGAAGGAGGCTCCGGAGCACTCTGGATCCTCCTTCGAGACGCAGCCTCACGGCTGCTCCTCAGGAGGAGGAGAGAGGATATGAAAGCAGGATAGCCTGAAAGCTGTCATTTCCGGCCGGAGAGGGCGAAAGCCACCGGAGGGGAAGGAAGACACGATCAGGCGCAGCGCTCTGGATCCCCTTCCCTCGCTCACGCTCACCGGGGATGATCCGGGCGGGGTCACAGGCGGACAGCGTCAGGAATGCGACAGGGGGCGATGTCAAAGAGCCTGCGGGCGCGCGGAAACGTCCTCGCGGCGTGTCGGCCCGAGGGTGAGCGGTCGAGGGGGCGCGAGGAGCGGTCCGGCTCGATCTTGGAAGTGAAGCGTGGAACCGAACGGCTCCTCGCGCACGGTTCTTTTAGGCGGACAGGCGGCGCGGTCCCAGCAACTGCCCGAAGCGGACACCGCATCGCTTTCAGCGGGCGGCTCCGGACCAATCCTGAACCCCGGGCACAGCCTGGGCCTCCCGTCACCGGAGGCTGCGTTCACCTCCGGCACGGGACCGCTCCCGACCCCGCAGCTTACGACGCCTCGCGAGCGCGCCCCCGGCAGGTTGGGATGCAGCAGATGTAACTCAGTTTAGGCATATTGTCAAGAACAAAGTGAGAACATGTTCCGGCTGTACCCTCCCGCCTGCCGCAGCCTCTCGCGTCATCCCCGGCCTTGGGCCGGGGTCCCGCTACGGTGCGGCGCTGTTCCAATCGGGATGGCCGGGACACGCCCGGCCGTGACGGGAAGGAGCAGGCACAGGGCAGGAAGACCAGATGAACGCGAATGACCCCCGAAGCCTGTCCGGGGACGGCCATGACGTCGGAAGGACGCGACCGTTCGGTTACAGCCGTAACGACTGCCCTGCCACGGAGAGGCAGTTCGCTAGCGCATCGTGCGGACCCGAAGGGCCGCGTCAGTGACCCGAAGGGCCGCGTCAGTGACCCGAAGGGCCGCGTCAGTGACCCGGAGGGCCGCGTCAGCGAAAAGTGGATCCGGTTTTCCGCCCCGAACGATGCGCTCATCAAAGAAGAGAGCATCGGATCGAATCCCAAAAGGGGAATCCCGCTTTTTTCGTCCGATGCTCTAGGCCCGTAGCAGAATCGCCGTCGTATCGTCGCTGAGCTTGAACCGAGGATAGAGCCTCCCGTCTGGATCGACCCGGGTTTCGATCTCCCGCGCCTTGCGGGCCAAGGGCTCCAGGCCGGAGGCGATGGCGGCTTCCATCAGGCCCTTCGCATCCAGGGCTCCATAGAGATCGACCAGGGCCGAGAAGCCGTCGCTGGCGAGCAGGATCATCGTGCCGTCCTCGCAAGGCACGCTCTCGTGACGGAGGCGACCGGCAGCGTCCGGGTTGAAGCTGAGAAGAGCCGCCGGGATGCCGCTCTTCTTCTGCCGCTCGCGGCGCTCGCCGAGCCAGGCGAGGAAGACGGGCTCACCGAGAATGTGATTGGGCCGCGAGTTCGAGGCCCGCATCAGCTCGGCGGCCTTGGTGGATTCGGCATCGCGCAGGCCGGGAGCATCGCCCAGGGTCAGAACCGTCCCATCGGGCTGGCGCAGATAGGCCGTGGTGTCGCCGAAGGTCCAGGCATCGAGAATGTTCCCTTTTCTCCGTATGAGCGTCATGGCGCCGAGCGGCCAGGAGACGAAATCCTCGTGCCGCTCATGCGGGGCAAGGGCCCTATAGGCTGTGCGCGCTTCCTCCATCACGTGGCGAAGCAGCGCCGGGCCGTCCTCGGCCTGGGGCGCGAGAGCCGACAGGCGCTCATCGGCGAAGGTGGCGAGCCAGGCCGCGTCGCTCTTCGGGTGCATGACCGGAGCGGTGCCGGGAAAGATCGAGGTATCGATCACCCAGGCCCAATCCTGACAGACGCCGCAGATGTCCTCGTTGGGCTTGTCCGGGTGCCCGGGCCAGCTGATCCGATCCAAAGTCGTGAACATCGTATCATCCCCCCTCGCCAAATCCACCCGGGAACCCCATAAAGCAAAGCTGTATTCAAGGTCCAGCCGATGCTCTTCGACTATATCTCCAGCGCCCTCGTGACCCTGCTCGTCACCCTCGATCCGCCTGCCCTTGCGCCCATGTTCATCTCCCTCACCCGGGGGATGAATGCCGAGGAACGCAAGCGGGTTTCGATCAGAGCCGCGATCATCGCTTTCTGCATCCTGGCCTTCTTCGGGCTCGGCGGCGAGGTTCTCTTGAGGCTTCTCGGCATCGGCATCCCGGCCTTCCGCATCTCGGGCGGTCTGCTGCTGTTCTGGATCGCCTTCGAGATGGTGTTCGAGCGCCGGAACGAGCGCAAGCAGCACACAGCCGATATTGCGATTACCGAGGATCACATCCGCAACGTTGCGGCCTTTCCCCTCGCCATTCCGCTGATGGCAGGCCCCGGTGCACTCACGGCAACGATCCTTCTTGCAGGACGAGCCAACGGCGATCCGGTTTATTTAGGTTTTCTGCTCGTTCTCATCGCGCTGGGCGTCATCTGCTGCTTTGCCGTGTTCATGGCGGCGGAGCGCGTGTCTCGCATGCTCGGCGTGACGGGCAATATCGTATTGAGCCGCCTGCTTGGCGTGATCCTCGCCGGCCTTGCGGTGCAGTTCGTCATCGACGGCGTGGTGGCCTTGCTGCCTGGGCACTAGGATTGTCCATCGCATGTGGTGCGGCGTCTAAATCTCGAGCAGAAACTGTCTCGTCTTCATCATCGCGACGGCTTGGCTGCAGTCGATTGCGTCCTAGATAAGGGGCGGATTCACGGAGGAAACAGTGAAGAAAGCGTCCGAGTACCGCAAGCATGCCGAGGAATGCCGCGCTCTCGCCAAGCAGGTTCCGGAAGGCCCTCAGCGCGATCAGCTTCTGGAGATGGCACGGACCTGGGACAATCTCGCCAATGATCGGGATGCCCTGCTGCAGAAGCACCCCGAAATCGCGCTGCCGGTCAATCAGGACGAGGACTGAGACACATTGCGTGCAGCCTCGTGGGTTCAAACGCTCGTTACCTGTTGCTCCACAAGAGGCTTGAACGCCTCCGCCACATGCTCGTAAACCGCACGCTTGAAGGGCACCACCAGTGAGGGCACGCCCGAAAGCTCCTGCCATCGCCATTCGCTGAATTCGGGCACAGCGCTGCCGTGCGTCAGCGTCACGTCGATCTCGCTCTCCTCGCCGGTGAAGCGCATGGCAAACCATTTCTGCCGCTGTCCACGGAACGGCGAGAGACGATGCGGCGGGCCGTCATAGGGTGGAAAGTCGTAAGTGAGCCAGACTTGTGTCTCGCCGAGATACACCGCGCTGGTGACATTCGTCTCTTCCTGCAATTCTCGCCAGGCTGCCGTCAGCGGATCTTCACCTTCGTCGACGCCACCCTGTGGCATCTGCCATTCATGCCCCGGCGCAATTGTCTCAGGACCATCATCGCCCAGGCGCCGCGCGATCAGCACCTGTCCAAGCCTGTTAAAGAGAGCGATGCCCACATTGGGCCGGTACGAAGAACCTTCTTCGCGTTCCATCATCGGATCCCCCGGCCCTCGTCCTTCCAGAATGCGCGCCAGATGTGCGCTGCGACGATATCCGCAAAGCCTGACTAGTCGCAAAGATCGCTGATCGCAATCAGCGCAGCGTCTCCATCAGGCGCTTCATCAGCCCCTGGCGCGGTGCGATGCTGGAGATCAGGCCGTATTCCTGCAGCGTATGCGCCCCGTTTCCATCAATCCCGAGACCGTCGAGAGTGGGCACACCCAAAGCCGCCGTGAAATTCCCATCCGACCCGCCGCCGACGCGTGGGGCGGAGACGAGATCGAAGCCGATTTCGGCAGCGAGCGACTTCGCGTGATCGAACAGCTTCGACGTGCCTTCCGACCGCTCGTAAGGCGGCCGGTTCATGCCTCCGGTGACGGTGATCTTGAAATCGGGATTATGGGCCTTGAGACCGAGGATCGCCTTGGCCAGCGCCTCTCCGTCCGCAACGGTCTCGACGCGCAGGTCCACGGGGAAGCTGCAATGCTGCGGGATCGTGTTCACCGCCGTGCCGCCGGACACCATGCCGACCGTCGTCGTGATGCCGCGCGCGTAATCGGTCATGGCTTCGATGGCGAGGATTTGGCGTGCGGCTTCGTAGATGGCGTTGCGACCTTCCGCATGACGGGAGCCCGCATGGGCCGGGCGGCCCTCCACATGCACATCGAAGCGCCCGACGCCCTTGCGTGCGGTCACGATCTGTCCGCCGTCGCGGCTCGGCTCCGTCACCAGGGCATAGGCCGAACGACGGGCGAGGTCCTCGATGATGGGCCGCGTCATGGGCGAGCCGATCTCCTCGTCCGGCGTGACGAGATAGATCAGCGGACGCGCCGCCGTACCCTTGCGGGCGACCTCCTTGAAGGCTTCCAGGCTGAACCAGGCGCTCGCCTTCATGTCGTAGACGCCGGGGCCATAGAGCCTGTCCCCCTCGATCCGCAACGGCAGGTCGCGCTCGATCGTGCCGACGGGATGCACGGTGTCGAGATGCGACATGATCAGGATCGCCGGCTCATCCGTCTGCGGACCGGCGCGCAGGATCAGCGCATCGCCGAGCCCCTGCAGTCCCTTGATGCGCTCGATCGAAACCGGCGCATCCTTCATCTGCTCGACCACGAGATCCATCATCAGGTTCACGCCGGCCACGTCATGGGTCGGACTTTCGGTGCGGATCCAGGCGAAGAGGGTATCGAGTGCTGGGGAGGTCATGGCTGCTTCAAATCACATAAGGAAAAAGGCGGCTCGTGCCGCCTTTGGGTTTCTTTAGCCCGCTTGCAGGGCACTGTCACGGGCTATCGACTAGAACGGAATATCGTCGTCGAGGTCGTTATAGCGCGATCCGCCACCCCCGCCCTGGGCCGGAGCCGGAGCCGGGCGGCGCTCCATGGGGGAGGATCGGCCGAACTCGCCGCCGCGGCTGAC